>NZ_JCAKMX010000010.1:0-121635 GCF_059515825.1 Acinetobacter sp. CY17 | reverse complement strand
ACAATTGGTCACGTTGACCATGGTAAAACAACTTTAACAGCTGCGATTGCAACTGTATGTGCTAAACAATTTGGTGGCGAAGCGAAAGACTACGCTGCAATTGACTCAGCACCAGAAGAAAAAGCACGTGGTATTACAATTAATACTTCACACGTAGAATACGATTCTCCAATCCGTCACTACGCTCACGTAGACTGCCCGGGCCACGCCGATTATGTTAAAAACATGATTACTGGTGCTGCTCAAATGGACGGTGCGATCCTTGTATGTGCTGCGACTGATGGTCCAATGCCACAAACTCGTGAACACATCCTTCTTTCTCGTCAGGTAGGTGTACCTTACATCGTTGTATTCTTAAACAAATGCGACCTTGTAGACGACGAAGAGCTTCTTGAATTAGTAGAAATGGAAGTTCGTGAACTTCTTTCTACTTACGACTTCCCAGGTGATGATACTCCAATCATCCGTGGTTCAGCTTTAGCTGCACTTAACGGTGACCAAGGTCAATACGGCGAATCAGCTGTTGTAGCTCTTGTTGAAGCGCTTGACTCTTACATCCCAGAACCAGAACGTGCAATCGATAAAGCATTCTTAATGCCAATCGAAGACGTATTCTCTATTTCTGGTCGTGGTACAGTAGTCACTGGCCGTGTTGAATCAGGTATCGTGAAAGTAGGCGAAGAAGTTGAAATCGTTGGTATCAAAGACACAGTTAAAACAACTGTAACTGGCGTAGAAATGTTCCGTAAACTTCTTGACGAAGGTCGTGCGGGCGAGAACTGTGGTGTTCTTCTACGTGGTACTAAGCGTGAAGACGTTCAACGTGGTCAAGTATTAACTAAACCAGGTGCGATCAAGCCACACACTAAATTCGACGCAGAAGTATACGTACTTTCTAAAGAAGAAGGTGGTCGTCATACTCCATTCCTTAACGGTTACCGTCCACAGTTCTACTTCCGTACAACTGACGTAACTGGCGCAATCTCTCTTCAAGACGGCGTTGAAATGGTTATGCCTGGTGACAACGTAGAAATGTCAGTAGAATTAATCCACCCAATCGCAATGGACCCAGGTCTACGTTTTGCGATCCGTGAAGGCGGCCGTACTGTAGGTGCGGGTGTTGTTGCTAAAGTAACTGCGTAATATAATATTACTGAGTTATTTTTCAGATCGAGGGCTTCGGCTCTCGATTTGCTCTGCAGGCTAGTAGTTCAATTGGTAGAGCGTCGGTCTCCAAAACCGAATGTTGGGGGTTCGAGTCCCTCCTGGCCTGCCACTTTTCTAAAAAAAGCTTGATGCTGGCGAATCTAGTCATATAATAAATCGCGAATTCTACGACGAGTACAAAAATGTCGAACGATAAATCGCGTGACGCATTAAGCGACGCGCCAATTCCTCAAAGAAATAATTCTGCTGAAGTTGTAAAAACAGGGTCGCCTTTAGACTATGTTTTATGGGCTATTGCATTGATTTTGTTAGTCGGTGCTTTAATGACCAACCAACATCTGCCAGCTTATTGGGCACCAGCCAATGATATTTGGGTACGTGTTGGGGTAATTTTGGCTTGTATCGTGGTTGCTTTAGGTTTATTATACGCCACCCATCAAGGCAAAGGCTTTGTTCGCTTGCTTCAAGACTCGCGAATTGAGTTACGTCGCGTTGTTTGGCCGACGAAACAAGAGACGATGACCACATCTTGGCACGTACTTGTTGTTGTACTTGTAGCATCGGTTTTACTGTGGTGTTTCGACTACATTCTAGGCTGGGCTATTAAATTAATTATCGGGTAAGAGAGCTATGAAACGTTGGTACATTATTCATGCCTATTCAGGTTATGAAAAACAAGTGATGCGTTCGCTTAATGATCGAATCCAGCGTAGCGCTGTTGCTGATAGCTTTGGTGAAGTCCTTGTTCCTACCGAAGAAGTGGTAGAAATGAAGGATGGTAAGAAGCGCAAGTCAGAGCGTAAGTTCTTTCCAGGCTATGTCTTAGTCGAAATGGAAATGAACGATGAAACTTGGCACATTGTTAAAGAATGTCCAAAAGTTTTAGGTTTCATTGGTGGTACTGCTGAAAAGCCTGCACCAATTACGCAAAAAGAAGCTGATGCAATTCTTGCACGTGTACAAAACAAAGGTGAAGCACCTCGTCCTAAGACGATGTTTGAACCTGGTGAAGAATTACTCGTAATTGACGGTCCATTCACCGACTTTAAAGGCGTGGTGGAAGAAGTCCTTTACGAAAAGTCACGTTTAACGTTGACCATTAACGTATTTAACCGTCCAACCCAAGTTGAATTGGAATTTCGTCAAGTCGAAAAGACTATCTAACTGGTTTGGATTGAAAACGCTCGATTTGTCGTGTATGAGTCGGGCACTGTTATTGTAACGTAAGTTACTTAAAATCATTGGGGAGCCTAGCGGCGTTTGCACCCAGAGGTAATTGACAATGGCTAAGAAGATTGACGGCTATATCAAGCTGCAAGTTCCAGCTGGTAAAGCGAATCCATCTCCACCGATTGGTCCTGCACTAGGTCAACGTGGTGTAAACATCATGGCGTTCTGTAAAGAATTCAATGCTGCTACACAAAAACTTGAAGCTGGTCTTCCAATTCCAGTCGTGATCACTGTGTACAACGATAAGTCGTTCACATTCATCATGAAAACTCCACCTGCTGCTATTCTTCTTAAGAAAGCTGCTGGTATTGCTAAGGGTTCAGCTGTACCTAACAAAAACAAAGTTGGTAAGTTGACTCGTGCTCAATTAGAAGAGATCGCGACTACTAAAGAACCAGATTTAACTGGTGCTGACTTAGACGCGCGTGTACGTACCATCGCTGGTTCTGCACGTTCTATGGGCTTGGAAGTGGAGCTTTAAGACATGGCTAAATTAACTAAACGTCAAAAAGCGATTGCTGCTGCTGTAGAAGCAAACAAAGTTTACACTTTGGATGAAGCTGTAGCGGTTCTTACTAGCCTTCCTGCTGCTAAATTCAAAGAATCTTTGGACGTAGCGGTAAACCTAGGTGTTGACCCTCGTAAATCTGACCAAGTTGTTCGTGGCGCGACTACACTTCCTGCAGGTACTGGTAAAACTGTACGTGTAGCTGTGTTTGCTCAAGGCGCTGCTGCTGAAGCTGCTAAAGCTGAAGGCGCGGACGTTGTTGGTTTTGATGATCTTGCTGAAAGCATCCAAGCTGGTAACTTAGACTTTGACGTAGTGATTGCTGCACCTGACGCTATGCGTGTTGTGGGTAAATTAGGTACGATCCTTGGTCCACGTGGCTTAATGCCAAACCCTAAAGTGGGTACTGTAACTCCTGACGTAGCAACTGCAGTTAAAAATGCAAAAGCTGGTCAAGCACGTTACCGTGTAGACAAAGCGGGTATCATCCACGCTGCGATTGGCCAAGTAGGTTTCTCTGCTGAAGCTGTTCGTCAAAACGTTGAAGCGCTTATCGCTGACCTTAAGAAAGCAAAACCTGCTACTTCTAAAGGTGTTTACATCCAAAAGATCACTTTAAGCTCGACTATGGGCCCTGGTCTTACTGTTGATGTAGCAAACGTTTCTAAATAAGTTTTAACTTATTACAGAATTTTAAAGCCCTGAGTAAGTTTTAAAGCATTGCTTTAAAACTTACGCAAGAAACGCTTCGTCGTTGATTGCGCAACTTAGGCAAACTTTGAATTGATAAATTGAGATTTATCAGCGTCAAAGACCTCGGGCGAGGGCAGTTTTATGCTGCCTTCTTAAAAATCCAGTCCGAGTAGACGCGGTGGTGTGATTTGGTTCCTCCTCCGCGTGTAAATTCAGCGATGAATTTACGAATTGGGAGTGCACTTGTTTGAGTGCATAAATCACCGTTAGGAGGTATTACAATGGCTCTTCTTATCGAAGGCAAAAAACAGATTGTAGCTGAAGTTAACGCTGTTGCTTCTACTGCTTTCACTGCTGTTGTTGCTGACTATCAAGGTTTAACTGTAGAGCAATTAACAACTCTACGTGTTGAAGCTCGTAAACTAGGTGTTCACACACGTATCGTACGTAACACTTTAGCTAAACGTGCTCTTCAAGATACTCAATTCAGTATTCTTGCAGACAACCTTGTTGGCCCAACAATCTTAGCTTTCTCAACTTCTGAAGACGACATGGGCGCTGCTGCTCGTTTGTTCGAAGAATTTGCTAAAACTAACAAAGCATTTGAACTTAAAGCTGCTGCATTTGACGGTAAAGTGTATCAAGGCGAAGAAGTTAGCGTGATCGCGAACCTTCCAAACCAAGAAAAAGCACTTACTATGCTTGCAAACGTTCTTCAAGCTCCTATTTCGAAATTGGGTCGCCTTATTACTGCGCTCAAAGAGAAAAACGAGTCAGAAGCTGCTTAAACTTACACACACATCATTCAATCCCCATTTGGAGTTACTCTCATGGCTTTAACTAACGAAGAAATCCTAAACGCAGTTGCTGAAAAAACTGTTCTTGAACTTGTTGAACTTATTTCTGCTTTCGAAGAGAAATTCAACGTTTCTGCTGCTGCTGTAGCTGTTGCTGCTGCAGGTCCTGCTACTGCTGCTGCTGAAGAGCAATCAGAATTCAACGTAGAATTAACTTCTTTCGGCGCGAACAAAGTTGCTGTAATTAAAGCAGTTCGTGAAGCTACTGGCCTTGGTCTTAAAGAAGCTAAAGACATGGTTGAAGGCGCACCTGCAGTTCTTAAAGAAGCAGTTTCTAAAGAAGAAGGCGAAGAGCTTAAAGCTAAGCTTGAAGCAGCTGGCGCTACTGTTACACTTAAGTAATTGCTTAAGCGGAGCTAATTCTTTAGAATTGGCTCCAAAAATTGGCTGGTGGCCCTTGGGTCATCAGCCTTTTTGCGTTACAATAATCGGCTCGATTTTTGTTTGCATGCATTAAACGCTATACAAATTAAAAATAAAGATAAAAATCAAATGTTTACCAATATTTTTTTGCCTAAAAATATTGTTAAGCGTTTTTATACCACTGAAAATTGCAGCATTTGTAAAAAGTGGTGGCCATATCGGCCTGCGTAATTCCTTCTAAGTCCGTTCTGCAGGCGGGCTTAGTTCACTTTCCGAGGACTCCAGATGGCATACTCATATACCGAAAAGAAACGGATCCGTAAGAATTTTGGTAAATTGCCCCAAGTGATGGACGTGCCGTACTTGCTCGCGATTCAAGTCGACTCGTACAGAACGTTCTTACAAGACGGTAAAACTCCAAAAAACCGCGATGATATTGGTCTCCAAGCCGCGTTTCGTTCAGTTTTCCCAATTGAAAGTTATTCTGGCAATGCTGCTCTAGAATTTGTTGAGTATAGTCTTGGTAAACCTGAGTTTGACGTTCGTGAGTGTATCCTTCGCGGCTCAACTTATGCGGCACCAATGCGCGTTAAGATTCGTTTGATCTTAAAGGATCGCGAAACGAAGTCAATCAAAGACGTACGTGAGCAAGAAGTGTACATGGGTGAAATGCCACTCATGACTGAAAACGGTACCTTCGTCATTAACGGTACTGAGCGTGTTATCGTTTCTCAATTACACCGTTCACCGGGCGTATTCTTTGACCACGATAAAGGCAAAACGCATTCAAGCGGTAAAGTGCTTTATTCAGCACGTATTATTCCTTACCGTGGTTCATGGTTAGACTTTGAATTTGATGCCAAAGACTTAGTCTACGTACGTATCGACCGTCGTCGTAAATTGCTAGCGACTGTAATCCTACGTGCTTTAGGTTATAACAATACACAAATCCTAGACTTGTTCTACGAAAAAGTGCCTGTATACCTAGACATGGGTAGCTATCAAATTGACCTCGTTCCAGAACGCCTGCGTGGCGAAATGGCGCAATTTGATATTGCTGACAATGATGGCAAAACAATTGTTGAACAAGGTAAACGTATTAACGCGCGTCACGTACGTCAAATGGAAGCGGCTGGCTTAACTAAGCTTTCTGTTCCAGATGAATACTTATACGAGCGTATTACTGCAGAAGACATCCAATTACGTGATGGCGATATTATTCCTGCAAACACCTTGTTAAGCCATGAAATCATGGTGAAATTGGCTGAAGGCGGCGTTAAACAATTTAACATCCTATTCACCAATGACATCGACCGTGGTTCATTCATTGCTGACTCATTACGTGCTGATTTAACCAAAGATCGTGAAGAAGCATTAGTAGAAATCTACAAAGTAATGCGTCCAGGCGAGCCGCCAACAAAAGAAGCTGCTGAAAACTTATTCAACAACTTGTTCTTCTCATCTGAACGTTATGACCTATCTCCAGTTGGTCGTATGAAGTTCAACCGTCGTTTGGGTCGTCCTTACGAAGTCGGTACTGATCAGAAATCGCGTGAAGTTGAAGGCATCCTATCGAACGAAGACATCACTGATGTATTAAAAACATTAGTTGAAATCCGTAACGGTAAAGGTGAAGTCGACGATATCGACCACTTAGGTAACCGTCGCGTACGTTCAGTTGGTGAAATGACTGAAAACCAATTCCGTGTAGGTTTAGTTCGTGTAGAGCGTGCTGTTAAAGAACGTTTATCACAAGCTGAAACAGACAACTTGTCTCCGCAAGATTTAATCAATGCGAAGCCAGTTGCTGCTGCAATCAAAGAATTCTTTGGTTCAAGCCAGTTATCTCAGTTCATGGACCAAAACAACCCATTATCTGAAATTACACACAAACGTCGTGTATCAGCGCTTGGCCCTGGTGGTTTAACACGTGAACGTGCGGGCTTCGAAGTACGTGACGTACATCAAACGCATTACGGTCGTGTTTGTCCAATTGAAACGCCGGAAGGTCCAAACATTGGTTTGATCAACTCGCTTTCTGTATACGCAAAATGTAACAACTTTGGTTTCTTAGAAACACCTTACCGTAAAGTGGTTGATGGCCGTGTAACAGACGAAGTTGAATACTTATCTGCAATTGAAGAAGTAGGTACTGTGATTGCACAGGCCGATTCTGCAGTTGATACAGACGGTAACTTATTAGAAGAAGTGGTATCTGTACGTCACCAAGGTGATTTCGTACGTATGCCGCCTGAAAAAGTAACCCATATGGATGTATCTGCACAGCAGGTTGTATCTGTAGCGGCGTCACTAATTCCTTTCCTTGAGCACGATGACGCCAACCGTGCGTTAATGGGTTCAAACATGCAGCGTCAGGCTGTTCCTACGTTAATCGCAGACAAACCACTTGTTGGTACAGGTATGGAAGCGAACGTAGCACATGACTCTGGTGTGTGTGTGATCGCGAAACGTGGTGGTCGTATCGAATTTGTTGACGCATCACGTGTGGTGATTCGTGTCAACGAAGAAGAGATGGTTGCGGGTGAGGCAGGTGTAGATATCTACAACTTGATCAAATACACACGTTCGAACCAAAACACTTGTATTAACCAAAAAGTTCTTGTGAACTTAGGTGATCAAGTGGGTCGTGGTGACGTTCTTGCTGATGGTCCATCGACTGATGGCGGTGAGCTTGCACTGGGTCAGAACATGCGCGTTGCGTTCATGACGTGGAACGGTTACAACTACGAAGACTCGATCTTGTTATCAGAGCGCGTACTTCAAGAAGACCGTTTAACATCAATCCACATTCAAGAATTATCATGTGTAGCACGTGATACTAAGCTTGGTGCGGAAGAAATTACTGCCGACATTCCAAACGTGGGTGAAGCAGCACTTTCTAAACTTGATGAGTCAGGTATCGTTTATATCGGTGCTGAAGTGACTGCGGGTGACATCCTTGTAGGTAAAGTAACGCCTAAAGGCGAAACTCAACTTACTCCAGAAGAAAAACTGCTTCGCGCGATCTTTGGCGAAAAAGCAGCTGACGTGAAAGATTCATCTTTACGCGTATCTTCAGGTGTTAAAGGTACAGTTATTGACGTTCAAGTGTTTACACGTGACGGTCTTGAAAAAGATGAACGTGCACAAGCAATTGAAAAAGCGCAGCTTGATGCTTACCGTAAAGATTTAAAAGAAGAGTTCAAAATCTTCGAAGAAGCAGCGCGTGAACGTATTATCCGTTTACTTGCTGGTCAAGAATCTAACGGTGGCGGTACAACTAAACGTGGCGATAAGTTAACTGAAGAGTTACTTGCTGGTTTAGAACTTGTTGACTTAATGGATATCCAACCAGTTGACGAAGGTATCGCGGAACGCTTAACTCAAATTCAAGTATTCTTGAAAGAGAAGAGCCAAGAGATCGACGAGAAATTTGCTGAGAAAAAACGCAAACTTTCTACAGGTGACGAACTTACAACTGGCGTATTGAAAGTTGTTAAAGTTTACTTAGCTGTTAAACGTCGCATCCAACCGGGTGATAAGATGGCGGGTCGTCACGGTAACAAAGGTGTTGTATCTAACATCCTACCTGTAGAAGACATGCCACACGATGCTAACGGCGTACCTGTAGACGTAGTACTTAACCCACTGGGTGTACCGTCACGTATGAACGTGGGTCAGATTCTTGAAACTCACTTAGGTATGGCGGCGAAAGGTCTTGGCGATCAAATCGACAAGATGATGAAAGAGCAACGTACTGTACTTGAGCTACGTGAATTCTTAGACAAGATTTACAACAAAGTTGGTGGCGAGCAAGAAGATCTTGATAGCTTAACTGACCAAGAAATCTTGGCATTATCTGGTAACTTGCGTAAAGGTGTACCTTTAGCGACTCCAGTATTTGATGGTGCTGAAGAATCACAAATCAAAGACTTACTTGAACTTGGTGGTATCTCACGTACGGGTCAAACCGTATTGTACGATGGCCGTACAGGTGAACGTTTCGACCGTCCTGTAACTGTAGGTTATATGTACATGTTGAAACTGAACCACTTGGTTGACGACAAGATGCATGCGCGTTCTACTGGTTCTTACTCACTAGTAACACAGCAGCCGCTTGGTGGTAAAGCACAGTTCGGTGGTCAGCGTTTCGGTGAGATGGAAGTATGGGCACTAGAAGCATACGGTGCTGCATACACGCTTCAAGAAATGCTTACAGTGAAATCGGATGACGTTGAAGGTCGTACCCGTATCTACAAAAACATTGTAGATGGTAACCATTATATGGACCCAGGTATGCCAGAATCGTTCAACGTATTGACCAAAGAGATCCGTTCTTTAGGTATCAACATTGAACTGAAAAATGGTGACTAATTAGTTCCATTTGATCCCCCAACCCCCTTGATAAAAGGGGGGGATTCACTCCTCTTAATCTTAAGGGGAGTTTCCCGCTTAAGTAGGCGGGATTGGACGGGGGATTAGTTCAGTTAAAAAACAATATTTGTGACCCAGTTGGGAAGCGAAAATCTTCTCAACACACGGAGAAAAAAATTGAAAGACTTGCTCGATATCATGCGCAAAAAGACGGACTCAGACGGTCACGCTCCTGTAGAGTTTGATCGCATCCGTATTGGTCTTGCGTCACCAGAAATGATTAAGTCATGGTCTCATGGTGAAGTGAAAAAGCCTGAGACAATTAACTATCGTACGTTCAAACCAGAACGTGATGGTTTATTCTGTGCCAAAATCTTTGGTCCAGTAAAAGATTACGAATGCTTGTGTGGTAAATACAAGCGTATGAAATACAAAGGCGTCATTTGTGAAAAATGTGGCGTTGAAGTAACAACTGCAAAAGTTCGTCGTGAACGTATGGGTCACATCGAGCTTGCTTCTCCAGTTGCACACATCTGGTTCTTAAAATCATTACCAAGCCGTATCGGTTTGTTACTTGATATGACTTTACGTGATATCGAACGCGTATTGTATTTCGAATCTTACGTTGTAACTGACCCAGGTATGACGCCTTTTGAGAAATACCAACTTCTTAACGATGAAGAATACTTCAATGCGTTAGAAGAACACGGTGACGAATTCACTGCGAAAATGGGTGCAGAAGCTGTTCAAGACTTGCTTAAAGACATCGATCTTGAAGCGGAAATTGCGCGTCTTCGTGAAGAAATTCCAGTAACAACTTCAGAAACTAAGCTTAAGAAAGCATCTAAGCGTTTGAAGTTAATGGAAGCATTCAACGATTCGAACAACAAGCCAGAATGGATGGTGTTAACTGTACTTCCAGTTCTTCCACCAGATCTTCGTCCGCTTGTACCACTTGAAGGTGGTCGTTTCGCAACTTCTGATTTGAACGACCTTTACCGTCGTGTGATCAACCGTAACAACCGTTTAAAACGTCTTCTTGACCTTGCAGCGCCAGACATTATCGTACGTAACGAAAAACGTATGTTACAAGAGTCTGTAGATGCATTGTTAGACAACGGTCGTCGTGGTCGTGCAATTACCGGTTCAAACAAACGTCCGCTTAAATCTTTAGCCGATATGATTAAAGGTAAGCAAGGTCGTTTCCGTCAAAACTTACTTGGTAAGCGTGTTGACTATTCTGGTCGTTCGGTAATTACTGTAGGTCCAAACTTACGTTTACACCAATGTGGTCTTCCGAAGAAAATGGCACTTGAATTGTTCAAGCCGTTTATCTTTGCCAAACTACAAGCCTCTGGTCAAGCAACCACCATTAAAGCTGCGAAGAAAATGGTTGAGCGCGAGACCCCAGAAGTTTGGGACGTTTTAGCCTCTGTGATTCGTCAACATCCAGTGATGTTGAACCGTGCGCCAACACTTCACCGTTTAGGTCTTCAAGCATTTGAACCGATTCTGATTGAAGGTAAAGCGATCCGTCTTCACCCACTCGTATGTGCTGCGTTCAACGCCGACTTCGACGGTGACCAAATGGCGGTACACGTTCCATTAACACTTGAAGCTCAGTTAGAAGCTCGTGCGTTAATGATGTCAACCAACAACATCTTGTCTCCAGCGAACGGTGAGCCAATCATCGTACCGTCTCAGGACGTTGTCTTAGGCTTGTACTACATCACACGTGATGCGATCAATGCCAAAGGTGAAGGCATGGTGTTTGCGGATACTCATGAAGTAAACCGTGCACTTGCAACAGGTCAAGTTGATTTACACGCTCGCGTGAAAGCACGTGTACACCAAACAGTGATTGACGAAGATGGTAACCGTGAACAACAAACTATTGTTGTAGACACGACACCTGGTCGTTGCTTACTTTGGGAAGTTGTGCCTGAAGGCTTAAGCTTCGAGCAAATTAACCTTGAGATGACGAAAAAGAACATCTCTAAGTTAATCAACTCTTGCTACCGTAAATTAGGTCTGAAAGATACGGTTATCTTTGCTGACCAATTGATGTACTTAGGTTTCCGTCAAGCAACACGTTCAGGCGTGTCGGTTGGTATGGAAGACATGCTGATTCCAGAAGCGAAATACTCAATTATTGAGAAAGCTGAAGCTGAAGTTCGTGAAATCGAACAACAGTTCGAGCAAGGTTTCGTAACTGCGGGTGAACGTTACAACAAAGTTGTCGATATTTGGGCGCGTACCAACGACCAAGTTGCTAAAGCAATGATGGACAACTTATCTTTCACTACTGTTAAAAACAAACAGGGTGAAGATGAGAAGCAAAAATCATTCAACTCAATCTACATGATGTCAGACTCTGGTGCCCGTGGTAGTGCGGCGCAGATTCGTCAGCTTGCAGGTATGCGTGGTTTGATGGCAAAACCAGATGGCTCGATTATTGAAACACCAATTAAAGCCAACTTCCGTGAAGGTTTGACCGTACTTCAGTACTTCATTTCAACACACGGTGCGCGTAAAGGTTTGGCCGATACAGCACTTAAAACTGCGAACTCGGGTTACTTAACGCGTCGTTTAGTTGACGTAGCACAAGACTTAGTGATCACTGAGCCAGATTGTGGCACGATGGGCGGTCTAGTCATGACTCCGTTCATTCAAGGTGGCGATGTCATCGAGAACTTAGGTACTCGAGTTCTAGGTCGTGTTGTTGCTGAAGATGTGAAGAAACCTGGTACAGATGAAGTTCTTCTACCTCGTAACACGTTGATTGACGAGAAACTTGCAACGTTCCTCGAAGACAACGGTGTCGACGAAGTTAAAGTTCGTTCTGTTGTATCTTGTGAATCAAGCTTTGGTGTATGTGCGAAATGTTACGGCCGTGACTTGGCACGTGGTCATCAGGTGAACCCAGGTGAATCTGTAGGTGTAATGGCTGCTCAATCAATTGGTGAGCCAGGTACACAGTTAACCATGCGTACCTTCCACGTGGGTGGTGCGGCAAGCCGAACGTCTGCTGCTAATAGCATCCAAGTACGTAACAAAGGTACAGTACGTTTCCACAACGTGAAAACCGTACAACATGCCAAAGGTCACTTGGTATCAACATCTCGTTCAGGTGAGATTGGTATTGCTGATGATATCGGTCGTGAGCGCGAGCGCTATAAACTTCCTTACGGTGCGTCTATCATCATTAAAGATGGCGAGAGCGTAGAAGCTGGCGGTATCGTAGCGACTTGGGATCCGCATACACATCCACTTGTTACAGAAGTTGCCGGTAAAGTACGTTTCAGCCAAATCTCTGATGGCGTGACTGTTACGACCAAAACTGATGATGCAACAGGTATGTCGACGATTGAAATCTTACCAGTGACTTCACGTCCTGCGTCAGGTAAAGATCTACGTCCTGCCGTTGTATTAGACACAACAGATGGCGGCGAACAGTTCTACTTCTTGCCACAAAACACCATTTTAACGGTTCGCGATGGCGAAACGATTGGTGTGGGTGATGTTATTGGTCGTGTTCCACAAGAAACTTCACGTACTCGTGATATTACCGGTGGTCTTCCACGCGTAGCGGATTTATTCGAAGCACGTAAACCAAAAGAGCACGCAATCTTGGCAGAAGTGTCAGGTGTTGTCAGCTTTGGTAAAGAGACCAAAGGTAAGAACCGTCTTGTGATCACTCCAGATGATGGCTCTGAGATCTACGAAGAGTTAATTCCGAAGTGGCGTACCATTAACGTGTTCGAAGGTGAGCATGTGAACCGTGGTGAGACGATTTCTGATGGTCCACAAAACCCACACGACATCTTACGCTTAAAAGGCGAAGTGGCGTTGACGAACTACATCGTGAACGAAGTTCAGGACGTTTACCGTCTGCAAGGTGTAAAAATCAACGATAAGCACATCGAAGTGATCGTTCGTCAAATGTTACGTAAAGTTGACATTACTGACGGCGGCGACACAAGCTTCATCAAAGGCGAACAAGTGGATTACATCCGCGTGATGCAAGAGAACCAAGCTGTTCTTGCGCAAAACAAATTCCCTGCGAAGTTTGAACGTCAATTGATGGGTATCACGAAAGCGTCGCTTTCTACTGACTCGTTCATCTCTGCTGCATCGTTCCAGGAAACAACTCGTGTGTTAACTGAAGCGGCTGTAACAGGTAAAGAAGATGATTTACGTGGTCTGAAAGAAAACGTAGTTGTAGGTCGTCTGATCCCAGCGGGTACAGGTTTGGCTTACCACTTAGAGCGTCGTCGTCAAGAAGCAGAAGCTGCAGAGCTTGCACTTCACAACGATTTCTCTGACGTTGACCAAGCGCTTAGCCAAGCATTTAGCGATGAGTTTAACGGTCTTTAATTAGCCCTTTAAACCAAGCATAAAAAGCCACCTTCGGGTGGCTTTTTTTATTGATCAATCATGTTTCTTTTAGCGCTGCAAAGTATGAGAAAACGCATCAAAAAATTATAACTTGGCGATTGTTTAAAAATTGCCTATATTCATTTCTAAAGCTTTATAAATAATTGTAAAAACTTAAAAATGAAGGGGCAATCTATGCAAATTAAATCAACACTTTTAACGTTGGGGTTAAGCTTAATTGCAATGGCTACAGTAGCAGCTGAAAACAAACCCATGCCAACCGCCATTGTTCTACCAGACAGTGCAGTTGTGCCTGTAGTAAAAACCCAAGTGATTCGTAGGGCTGAAGGTCAAGAGCCAGTTCGTACCACACAAGCGACCGTATTTGAAGTAAGCAATAAAGGCAAAGATATTATTGCGAAAGACATTTACTTTGCTGACAAAGACATGAAATTTTCTGAAGCGGGTATGGCACCTCCTGTGGTGCGTCGCGGTAGTATGATTGTACCCACCTTTAAAATTCAAGAAAGTAAACGCTTAACGCAAGAAGGGCAATTGGTATCTGAAAGCACACATATTGATGCAGCAGGTATGGAATTTCGTCGTGGTGAAATTGAACCTGTAAAACGCCAATTAAAGCTCGAGATGACAAAAGACCCAAAAAGCACACAACAAGTTGTACATAAAGTGGCTTCTGAAAATGGAGTAGTCACGAGTGATGTGGTGATTTTAGAAGATCAGAACTAACTTTGCTCTGACAAAGAAAGTGATTTTTACATCATTACAGCAATTCATTGCCAGCTTTAACAGTTTCAAAATAGTTAATCCTTAAATAAGCTTTAAACTAGTGCTAAACAACATGAGTTAGGATCAAAGCAATGAACAAATTTATGGGTGCAGCTGCAGTAGCGACATTGGCAGTTTTTAGCTTAACAGGCTGTGAAAGCATGAACTCTAACCAACAACGGATTGGCGCAGCAGCACTAGGCGGTGCTGTAGGTGGTGGTTTGGGCAACAGCGTAGGCGGTGGTGTGGGTTCTGCTGTAGGTGGCGGTGCTGGTGCTGCTGTAGGCAGTAAAGCACAAGGTGGTTCAAATCGTAATGCAACTTACAGTGGCGTAGGCGGTGCAATTGGTTCTGCTGTTGGTAAAAGCGTCTTTGGTGGTAACACTGGTGCAGCGATTGGTGGTGCACTGGGTGGTGGTGCCGGTGCAGCAATTGAACAAAAAAATCGCTAAAATGTAGACGAAAAAGAGCATCCAAACGGGTGCTTTTTTTACGCCTAAAAACTATTCATATTTCTAGCAAACGCCTCTTTTTTGCAAACTCTGATAAAATGCTGTTTTTATCATTCCTTCTCTTCTCTTATGTTCGCGATTCTAGCTGCTATCGGGGTCATGTTTGGCCTGTCGTTGGCTCGTGTGCCTGTGGTTTTCGCCCTAATTATTGGTGCCGTCACGGGTGGTTTGTTGGCAGGCTTAGGACTGCAAGGTACTTTAGAAGCCTTTAATAACGGCTTAGGTGGTGGGGCACAAATTGCCTTAGCCTATGGTGTATTAGGTGCATTTGCCTTGGCATTAGCGCGTTCTGGGTTACCTGATCTTTTGGCTTATAAATTGATTGAAGCCTTAAAAGGTGATGCCAGTGCAAAAGCACAAAATAAAGTCAAAATGATTTTATTCTTTACTGTTGCTTTAGCTGCGATCAGTTCGCAAAACGTGTTACCTGTACATATCGCCTTTATCCCTGTATTAATTCCGCCACTGCTGAGCGTATTTAACCACCTTAAACTTGACCGTCGTTTAATTGCCTGTTTATTGACTTTTGGTTTAGTTGCGACTTATATGCTGGTACCTGTCGGTTTTGGTGCAATTTTCTTAAATGATATTTTAGGGAATAACATCAATAATTTTGGTAAGCCGTACGGCTTTTCAATTAGCTATGACCAAATTCCAGCAGCTATGGCGATTCCTGTGTTGGGTATGTTTATTGGTTTGCTGATTGCAATCTTCTTTAGTTATCGTAAACCACGTGACTATCAAGATGTACAAGTTGAAGCATCAGCCAGTATTGCTGATGAAATTACAACTGACCAAACTGGTGCACCTAAAATTGCTAAATTTACACTGTACATGGCAGCATTTGCGGTAGTAGCCACCTTAGCGGTACAGCTCTATTCAGATTCAATGATTCTAGCAGGCCTAGTAGGTGTTTCTATTTTAAGCTTTGCGGGTATCTTTAAGTGGAAAGAAGCAGATGATGTAATCATTAGCGGTATGCGTATGATGGCATTGGTTGGCTTTATTATGATTTCCGCACAAGGTTTTGCTTCTGTCATTGAAGCAACCAACCAAGTGCCGGCACTGGTTGAGGCATCTGTACAGTGGATTGGTAATAGCCAAGCCTTAGCTGCATTTTGGATGCTATTAATTGGTCTTTTAATTACTTTAGGCATTGGTTCATCATTCTCGACTGTACCAATTTTGGCCATTATTTACGTACCACTTTGTTTACAGTTTGGTTTTAGTCCAGCGGCAACCATTGCCATTATTGGTACTGCGGCGGCCTTAGGTGATGCAGGTTCTCCGGCGTCTGACTCAACTTTAGGTCCAACATCAGGTTTAAATATGGATGGTCAACATGACCATATGAAGGACAGCGTGATCCCAACATTTATCCATTATAATATTCCATTAATGGTATTTGGTTGGATTGCTGCCATGGTGCTTTAAATCACGCTTTTATTAAAATCTGATAAAAACACTCAGATTTTAATTTAAAGATATAACCAACTTGGTCACACTTTTTAAAATTGACCAAGTTGGTTGGATTAAAATAAATTTATATAAAAATCAATAAATTAAAAATAAATGAATTAAATGCTAATTTATAGATATTGCATATTAAATATACTCTATGTTTAATATCTGTATAAATGATTTAAAGAGTAAGACTTTATGTTAAAACAAATTGCAATTGTAGCATTATTGGGGATGTCTACTGCAGCAGTGGCAGGTGAATGGCAAGTTAAAATTGGTGCATCTGCTCTAGCGCCAACAAGCGATACTCAAATCGATCTAGGTACAGTGAAAGCAGATAGCGAGCTTGGTTTTACTCCATCTGTTGAATATTTCTTTAACGACAATTTCTCTACAGAATTATTGCTGGCTACACCATTTAACCATGACGTATTACTCGATGGTGGCAAAGCGGCTAAGATTAAACACTTACCACCAACTATTACAGCAAAATACAATTTTAAAAACTCAACACGCTTCACACCTTATATTGGTGTAGGTGGTACTGCATTTATTGCTTGGGATGAAGAAGGTGCAGCGAAAGAGGTAAAAGAAGAGTTTGGCTTTGCGGGTCAAGTTGGTTTTAACTACCAACCTGCTGATGCGAAAAACTGGGGTGTGTATGCAGACGTACGTTATGCAGATTTAAGCCCAGAAGTGACTTTAATTGATGCAGTTGGTGGCGATAAATTTGATCTAGATATTGACCCAATTGTTTATACATTAGGTTATAGCTACAAGTTCTAATTGTAAGCGTATATATAAGCCTCCATTTTTGGAGGCTTTTTTATGTTTTGCAGAAAATAGCAGATTGCTAACAAAATTAGGCTATTGAATTTACAAACAATCTACTAAGCTTAACTGAAATATTGCCATGAATACTTGTATGAAAACACTCGCTTTAGTTTGCCTGCTTGGATTAGCATGTTCTGCTGCTGCGACACAAGCAGCGAGCTTTGTGTGTGAGCGCGCGCAGACGGCAACTGAGAAAGCCATTTGTAAGCACAGTGAGCTTAATGATGCCGATGTTAAAATGGCGACCACGTATAATATTTTGCGTAAATTGGTGCCGATGGGTACTCGTTCAGTAATTCAAGAAGAACAAATCAAATGGCTACAGCTACGTAATCAATGCCAAGATAATGTCAGCTGCCTCTTAGATGTATACAAAATGCGCCAACAAAAACTCGATTTACACCTAAATCGGATTTATAAAATGGGCCCATTTTAAATTTTTTTAACTTTCGCTATTGAAAAAATTTAAGGTCACTCCAATAGATATTGCATCTATAAATCGAGGAATGACCAATGAGCGAAGCAAACGCACAAAAACATAGTTTCCAAGCAGAAGTTGCCCAATTGCTACACTTGGTAACGCATTCTTTATATTCTAATCCAGAAATTTTTCTGCGTGAGCTGATTTCGAACGCTTCAGATGCCTGCGATAAATTGCGCTTTGAAGGCATCAATCATCCTGAATATTATGAAAACGACCCAGAACTACATGTTCGTGTCACTTTAGATGCCGATAAAAAACAAATTATTATCTCAGATAACGGTATTGGTTTAACTGAAGCGGAAGCGATTGAACATTTAGGCACCATTGCTAAATCTGGTACCAAAGACTTTATGTCAAAATTATCAGGTGATCAAAAATCTGATGCACAATTGATTGGTCAATTTGGTGTAGGTTTTTACTCTGGCTTTATTGTGGCAGAGAAAATTACTGTTGAATCGCGCCGTGCAGGTGTAGAGGCGAACCAAGGTGTGCGTTGGGTCAGCAATGGTACCGGTGAATTTGAAACAGAAAGCATTGAAAAGTTAAACCGTGGTACAGACATCATTTTACACTTACGTGAAGATGCAACTGAATACCTCGACCGTTTTAAAGTCAAACAGATCATCAATAAATACTCAGACCACATCAGCTTGCCAATTGAAATGCAAAAGCAAGTCTGGCAACAAGAAGAAGCTGCTGAAGGTGAAGAAGCAAAACCAGGTCAATATGTGACGACAGATGAGTGGGAAGCGATTAACTCAGCCAGTGCGCTTTGGACACGTAATAAAAACGAAGTCAGCGAAGAGCAGTACCAAGAGTTTTATAAAAACCTCACCCACGACTTTGCCAATCCTTTGGCATGGGCCCATAACCGTGTAGAGGGTAGTACTGAATATACCCAATTGCTGTATATCCCAAGCAAAGCGCCAAGTAATATTTTTACCCGTGAAGCCAAAGCTGGGATTAAGTTGTATGTAAAACGCGTATTTATTATGGATGATGCGGATAATCTGATTCCAAATTACTTACGTTTTGTACAAGGGATTGTCGACAGCGCCGATTTACCACTGAATGTCAGTCGTGAGTTATTGCAAGAAAGCCGCGACGTGAAAACTATTCGTGAAGGTAATGCACGCCGTATCTTGACTATGCTAGATGGCTTAGCTAAATCTGACGATGAAAAAGACCAAGAAAACTTTAAAACTTTCTACCGCGAATTTGCGTCGGTACTTAAAGAAGGTTTAGGTGAAGACTTCACTAATCGTGAGCGTATTTTAAAATTATTACGCTTTGCGACCTCAAGCAATGATGAAGTTAGCACTTCATTAAGTGATTACAAAGCACGTATGAAAGAAGGGCAAAAAGCCATTTACTACGTGACGGCAGAGAGCTTAAATGCTGCGAAAAACTCACCACAACTTGAGTTATTCAAGAAAAAAGACATTGAAGTGTTACTCATGACAGAGCGCGTCGATGAATGGGCAATGGAATTTGTACATGAGTTTGATGGTACACCGTTACAAAACGTGGCCAAAGGCGCAGTCGATTTAGGTGACTTACAAAATGCTGAAGAGAAGCAAGCCTTAGAACAAGCTGCAGAAGCATTTAAACCTGTGGTTGAGCAACTAACCACTTCACTCAAAGACAAAACCAAAGAAGTGCGCGTGACAACACGCCTAGTTGATTCACCAGCTTGTTTGGTGACTCCTGAAGGTCAATTGTCACCACAGTTAATTCGTATGCTTAAAGATGCAGGCCAGCCTGTACCAGACAGCAAACCAATTTTGGAAATTAACCCAAGCCATCCATTGGTACAAAAATTACAAGGTTCAGCACAGTTTGATAACTTAGCCAATGTGATTTTTGACCAAGCGGTGATTGCAGAAGGTGGTTTGCCTGAAGATCCAGCTGAATACGTAAAACGTATCAATAGCTTACTTTTAGCTTAGCGTGCAATGCTTAAAAAGCTCCCTTAGGGGAGCTTTTTTTTGCCTTTTTAAATATTTGATTTTACGAATAATATAAAAAACCGATGCTCAAAATAAGAAAATCCCGTCCAGTTTTAATCTATTGAATGAATTATTTTTTAATTAATGATCTATAATAGCGATCATTAACAAATGAAGTGGAAAGCGTATGAAAGTGCTGTTGAGTTTAGGTTTAGTGGCTATGTTAGGTCTCTCTACGCAGCTAATGGCTGCATCTACAGACATGCTAAAACGTAACGACCGTGTGCAAATTGCCAAAGTGACGACAATAAAGTCCGATACTGCAATGCAGAGTGTACAACGCACAGACCGTATTCAATTCAAAACCTTAGTCGCAACAGAAATTAATAAATTTTCACAGCGTCAGGATTTTATCCGTGAAAAACGCAATGATCGTGTCACGATCACACGCCGTGCCAGCTCTTAAATCAAGCCCATTGATATGGGCTTTTTTAGGCCTAAAATAAAGCTTCTAAACGAACTAAGGCACCTAAATGATGACTTTCATCTTCGCGATCATCATTGAGATAGTTTAAGTCGCCTTGTACAAAAAACCATTCACGCAGTACAGGTTGACGCCAAGAGACAAACGGCCCCCAACTGTTCAGACGTAGTTGATCCGCATTGTAATAACCACTGGTATGTAGACCATAGTTAAAGCGGTTGCCTTGGAAAAATTGATGTTGTCTAAAGCTATAGGTCGACCAGTTAAGATCATCTTCTGACTCATCTGCATAGATTAATGAAAATTGATTGGATAACAAAGCTTCATTGGGGCGTTCATGTACCAACTCTACATTGGTGCGTAGATAATTTTCGCTATCACTGCCATAGCGGTAGATTTGCTCGGCATGAAAGCGGAAGTCATTTTCGAGTTGCCAATCTTTTTCGGCTTTTAAGCGTAAATAGACGTCATCACCTGAGCGAATGCCAATATCTGCATCGCTATCAAAAGCTAAGTTTTTAGAAAAGTTATTCCAACGTAAGGCAATTGAACTGTTATCTTCACGGGTACGCTTACGATCATAGTTTTTGTCATCCGCTAAAGCTGGATTTTCATTGGTAATACTGACTTGGGTATCCAGTTGATCATCCAAACTATCGTCACCAAACACCAAGCTAAAGCGTTTTTCTAAAGTCGGTAAGTCAATTTTACCGCGAATACGAGGGCGGATTTCATAGCCATCATACTTGTCCCAGCGTTGATCAAGCAAAATTCTTAAAGTGGCAGAAGCTGGCTGTGCGGGATCGGTTTCACCAAACCAATCATCTACTTTATGTGCAGTGCCATCGACCCAGTTGCGTAGGCCTTTTTGTTTATGGTCAAACCAAGTTTTGTCTTCAGTGACCTGTGTGGTTGGCACAATAGGATGATTAGATTGTTTAGGAAATACGGTAGGTGTGGCATCAATGACACGAGGAATTTGATAGAGCAAACCTGTGGTTTGGCTATCATCTTGTGCCCAGACTAGATTACTGATGAGTACTAAACCGCCCCAAAGTGCTATTTTTTTAGTGATTGCCATTATTATCATTAAACATCAAGTTTTGGCTTAGTGTGGTAAATATAGGCAATTAAAAGCAAGATATTGCTACAAAATTACAGCAATCTAACTGCTTTGCTGGCAAATGGCTTGGTAAAGCGTAAGTGGATCGACAGGCTGTGCTAAGGTCTGAATGACCTCTTGAATAAGCTGCCAACTCACGCCTTGCTGACGATCAAGTATTAAATAAGGGTAAGCAATTTCATTGAAGGGCAAATGCAAACGCTGATCACCGTGAATAACACGAATTTTTTGGCGTTCTTTGAGCAGTAACAGCGGTGTATGAGTTGTGGCTGGTGCTTCAATAAATTGAATAAATTTATGTGTTTGAATCAGATGGAGTGGAATAAATGGATAATAGGGTTCCTGACTCCAAATTAATTCTGCTAGTGCATCATAGGTATAAAATAATTTATCAAAATCAAATAGATTCTGCTCTAAGTTGGGCCAGTCAATACGGCTGACAGCAGCCAACTTATTGGCTTGAGCATGACTGAAAATATGTGCCAAACGAATGGCTTGTAATTCACCTTGAGCACCAAACAAAGCTAAATATTTGACAAAACGACCTTGTCTATCGGTTTGTTCGGCTAAATAAATTGGTTGCTGAAAGACAGTGTTGATGTCCTGATCATGGAGCAGTAGATCAACATGTTCACACTCAATATGTTGAGGTTGGATGCGATAGAGCTGCTTTTCACGTGCAGCTTCAAATGAGAGTGCACTAATTTGACAAGGGTAGCCCTGTATCAGCAAATCTGGCAAAGCTTGTGTTTTTTTAAAGCGTAAGTTTTTCGAGCTAATCTTTGTGCTGCTTATAACCGCCCGTTCAGTAGGTGATGACTCACTATTAAGCGAAATGCGCTGCAATTGTTGTAAATCTTCTAGTCCTGTAGAGGGATGTGCTGCGGGCTTAAAATCAAATGCTTCAAAACTTGGCTCACGGCTTACTTGAGTAAGATTTGGCGCTACTGCCCCAAATGCTGCGGGAATATGCAGCGGAGGGGTTAACTTTAAATCTAAAGGCTCTAGACCTAAGTCAAACGACAGACCTTCGCTAATATCAGTCTCTTGTTTGCGTAATAAACGGCTCAGCTTAGGCGAAGGCGGTTGATTGGAGTCAAATACAGCCTCCTGCAAAACGCGTTTTTGAATCTGCTGTTGAGTATTATGCTGAGTCAGATCTGGCAAATGACTTACAGGAATTCGCATCGCTTGCTCAAGCTGCTGCGTCCGTGAAGAAACGGGTTCATGCTGCTGTGCCACATGGGGGTGATCTGCATTTCGTCCCATATTGTGTGGTGCGACTTGAAGCTGCTCAGGATCTAGAGCATCTTCAGGTGCTGCTACATGCGCTTTAAAACATTGATATTTCATTTGCTGGCTGACTAACCATGCATAGACACTTTCTAGCTCACCACTGTCACTAATTAATAAGGTTTGATTTGGCATTTGCAGCAGCCAAATTTGCCAACCTTCGCTTGGTTCATACAGCAATGCCCAACTCGATTGATCTTGTTGATATAAAATATCTTCTAAAGTACGATCTTTGCTAAAGACGCCACAACAAAATTCACGATAACGACATTGGTAGACGAAATCTTGAGCATATAATAGCGGTTCGAGTTGTTGTTGTTTTGGGCTTTTTTGTTGCAATACATAGCTACACAGTTGCTGTATTTCCACTATACGCTGCTTAGAACGAGCATGATCAAAATAAGACAAATTGCCATTCTCTAAACTTCTAATCAGTTCAGACAATTCTTGTGTTAATAATGCTTTATCTAAGGGCTTCATTTGGCTTCTCTACAGATACTCTTGCGCTTGTTTTAAATAACTGGCCAATAGTAGGTTGCTGGCAAGATCAATAATTTCGTATTCGGTCGAATCTGGATGAGGATGTAATAGCGCAAGTTCGACTAAACGTTCTAAACAGATCGCTTGAGGCGCAATTTGACCCTGAAGTAAGGCTTGTAATTCTTGCATAGGATTAATTTAAAAAGAAAAATATAAAAATGAATAGGTATTTAATTATAGAGTTTTCGATTCAAAAAAGGTAAATAGATACGAGTCTTTATTATACATATAGTCTAAGCTTATAGAATACAACAATAATAATGCAACTTAATTTTGCATATACACATACAAAAGGCAGAAGATGATCTGCCTTTTAGGATCTATTTTATTCTGCGCTGGTTTCAGTGGCGGATTGTGTTTGCGGATTAGATTCAGCTTTAACATCCTGACTTTGAGTAGGGAAATAAGGTAAATACACAATTTCAGCAGCTGCATGTGTTGCCAATGCCAATACAGTAGTTGCTAAGAAGACACGAATAGTATTCATAATATTAACCTTCAATTTGAGAGATATGTTCAATATGAACCGATTGAAAAATCAAATGAAGTTTAATGAAAAATAAACACAGGTAAATAGATTTAAGATGAATGGCAAGTCATTTTATTGTTATAAATCATATAATTAGAGTTTTTATTCTAAATTTGGAGCTTAAGTCTAAGCTCCAGATTTATAGGCTTAAGTTTTTAATATTTAGGCTTATTTAGACATTTTTTTTCATAGACCTTACCGCCAATGGCCCCAATAATTGCACCACTAATGGTTCCAAATACAGGTAATACGCTGCCTGCAACTGCACCAATTAAAGCGCCCTTCGCTGCAGGTGAAAAGCGCGATTTTTTAATGGGACAACTGGTGTCTTCTTGTTGTCGCTCTTGTGAAGGAGCATCGTCTAAAGCTGGATTGGGTTGTTGTAGATCATCATTATTTAGCATTGTCTTATTCGCCTCTGGTTTTATGCTATATATTGGATGTTTCTTAGCCTAAAGCGATTTTTTGATTGGGTGTGTAAAAAGGCCAACGCTTTTTGTAAATAAATGCTGCTAATGTAAAAAATCCCCAGTCTTACTGAGGATTTAAGCTTATTTATGTGAAGAATTAAAGCTTAGCGCCTTAAGCATCATCCTGTTCTGGTGCTTTTACTTCTGGAATCTGTTGGGCTTTTTCTAAGACTTTTAAAAACACATCACGTGGCTGTGCGCCAGCAAGAGCAATACGTTGGTCAAAGACAAAAAATGGAACGCCAGTCACTTTGAGTTGATCAAGAGCAACTTCTTGGTCAAATTGAACAAAGTCGGCAAATTCATCTGAATCAAGTAGATCATCAACTTCAACAGGATTAAGTCCAATACGCGCTGCGACATCCTCTAAGGTTTCGCGTTCGCCAATCGCTAAACCTTGGGTCATATAGCTATAAAATAAGGCTTCTTTGGCTTCATTACCTAAGCCTTTGCTTTGTGCCAAATGAATCAAGCGATGAGCATTGAAGGTATTGCCTGAATTGGCGTGTTGCCAGTTAAATTCAATCCCCTCAGCTTTGGCCATATCAGCAATATTACGCTGCATTTCTTCAACTTCAGCCACGGTACGACCATACTTTTGTGCAAGACGTTCAGTATTGGAAATGCTTTGACGCTCAGGTGCTTCAGGGTCTAACTGATAACTATGCCAATGTACTTCTAAGTCAACGCCTGCCTCTGCAGCAACTGCTTCTAAACGTTTCTTACCAATATAGCAAAACGGGCATACTACATCTGACCAAATATCTACGCGCATGGGACTTCTCAAATTCTATTTAAACTTTACATGAGGCTGATTGAGTAAATTTAAAGTTTTATGCTTGGAAAAAAATAGCGCAAAATATATTTAATGAAATTTTGGCGAAAAACACAGCAATGTAGGTATGATAAATAAAACTCAGCAATACTAGGAGCTGTCTATGCGCCGCGTGGTTGTGATCATTAGTACTGTGACTTTAGTGATTTTTGCTACCTTATTTTACCAATACAAACAACAACAAAATGAAGTGGCTCAGTTACATCTGTATCAAAGCGTACTCTATGAAAAAACTGAGCAGTTATATTTGCAAGCTCAGGACTGGCAAAAACCTATTCAAATGAGCACCCAAGATCAGCGTCTAAGTGGTGATTATCGAGTAATGGCAGACTTTATTTTAACTTATTTAAAAGACAATGCTGAGGCACGTAATTTATATTTGCGTGAACTTAAAAGTATTGGTTGGGATGAGTTTTTAGAGGTGAAGCGTTTAAGTATTGATAAAAAAAATCAGTACCAACAAACTCAGCAGATGCTAGATCATGCGCGTAGTTTGGCGCAGCAGTATGAACAAAATAGACTTGAGCGCCATCAGAAAGCTTTAAGTGCAGCCAAACACTTAGATATTCAAAGTCATTTAAAGCAGACCTTATTTGAGGGTCTAGAATACAGTGATGATCAGCAGAGTAATGCTGTATTTGCTTTGGAGCAACAGATTTTAGCCAAAGCTGAAGCAATGTTTGTGATTTTAAAGGCGCATCGTTGGGAAGCTCAACAAGGTAAGTTCTTTTTTTATGAGGATCAACCTTTAGCGCAATTTAATCAGCTCTATCAGCAAGTGTTAGACCTGAATAGTCAGATTGAAAGCATAAAAAACACGCATAAAGCCGAAGTGGAAGCTAAATTGTAAGTAGCGCTTGTCAGCAAAGTGTCAACAGCATAGATTAAACTGATACAACGCCATAACAACAATAAGAGTTTAAAAATGCTAAATACAACCTATTTGCCTGATTTAAAAGCCTACTATGTGCAATTTATTCATAGTCCAAAGCGCCCACAGCTGAAACGTCTAACTCATTGGGGGAAGCAGCGGTTTTTCTTGGCACAATATTTTGATGTGGTAGAAGAAAGCTATGAAAGACAGCAGATTGTACTGCGTTATCAGCAGCATTATGTTGAGCTAAATTTAAACCAAGCCCCTGACTTTATGAATCAAAGCGCTTACTTGGATTGGCTTAAACAACAACTTGCGCTTTAAGTCTTGGTATAGCTTTTGCATTGCTTGAGCTTTTGACTTGAGATAAGTTGTCATGTCTAGACTATGGATCAAACAGCCCTTAGCCGTATTTACCGGAAATGACTTAGATGCCAGTAACGGCATTGTCATTGAAGGCCAGCACATTGTAGAAGTACTCGGCCAAGGGCAATTGCCTAGCCAACCGGTCAGCGAAATATTTGATGCCAAAGATTTGGTGGTTTTACCGGGCTTGATCAATAGCCATCATCATTTTTATCAGACTTTAACTCGTGCTTGGGCGCCTGTGGTGAATGTGCCCTTGTTTCCATGGTTGGTTAATTTATATCCTGTTTGGGCACGTTTAACCCCTGAGCAATTACATGTGGCTACTCAAGTGGCATTGGCTGAGTTGTTGTTATCTGGCTGTACCTTTGCCGCCGATCATCACTATTTATTTCCGCAGCAATTAAGCGATGCCATTGATATTCAAATCAATGCCGCACAAGACCTAGGCATGCGCGTTATGCTAACCCGTGGTTCAATGAGTTTGGGGCAAGCAGATGGTGGCTTGCCGCCACAACACACTGTACAAGATATGCAGGTGATTTTAGAAGATAGCCAACGTTTGGTGGAAAAGTATCATCAGCGTGGTGCAGGGGCAATGGTGAATATTGCATTAGCGCCGTGTTCGCCTTTTTCTGTTACGCCAGAGATTATGCGCGAAAGTGCCAAACTCGCAGAACGCTTAGATGTACGTTTACACACCCATTTAGCCGAAACCTTAGATGAAGAGCAATTTTGTTTACAGCGCTTTGGTTTACGCACAGTTGATTACTTAGAAAGCGTAGGCTGGTTACAAAATCGCACTTGGTTGGCGCATGGGATTCATTTTAATGCAGACGAAATCACGCGTTTGGGGCAGGCGGGAGTTGGCATTTGTCATTGCCCACATTCCAATATGCGTTTGGCTTCTGGAATCTGTCCAAGCCTTGATTTACTGGCAGCAGGCGCGAAAATTGGCTTAGGCGTCGATGGTTCGGCATCGGGTGATGCTTCCAATTTAATCTTAGAAGTGCGCCAAGCGATGTACTTACAACGGCTCAAATATGGTGCAGAAAAAATCACCCCAGAGTTGGCTTTAGGCTTTGCGACTACAGGTTCGGCACAAATTTTAGGTCGTAGCCAAGATTTAGGTCAAATTGCGGTGGGTTATCAGGCCGATTTCGCTTGCTATAAGCTTGATGAATTAAAATTTTCCGGTAGTCATGACCCAATTGCAGCATTATTACTTTGTGGGGCAGATCGTGCCCATGATGTGATGGTGGCAGGTCAATGGCGAGTAAGGGCTGAGCAGATTCAAGGTATTGATATTGAAGAATTAAAATTTAAACATCGTGCTGCAGCCAAACAACTGTTAATGGCTTAAAATTACTTTATTTTTCAATTATATTTTCAACCTATTAAGTTCTGTTGTTGTCGGGAAGTTGCTCAGCTTGGCATATATATTGCTCCATGCCTTTTTAATCAGTTGCCAAGTGTTGGCAATTCACAAAAATGACAAGGGATGGGGCAGAATATGAGCGATCCAAAAAATACATCTCCCGAACATGAGTTTTTAGGGGTAGGTACCAGTTTTACCTATGGGTTACAGCATGTACTCACCATGTATGGTGGGATTGTTGCGCCACCACTGATTGTAGGTACAGCAGCAGGTTTAACTGGCGCACAGATTGGGATTCTAATTACTGCATCTTTATTTATTGGCGGTTTAGCCACTTTATTACAAACCTTAGGGGTGAAATACTTTGGCGCGCAGTTGCCTTTAGTGCAAGGCGTGTCTTTTGCAGGTGTTGCCACCATGATTGGCATTGCGACGACGGGAGGCGGCTTTAATGCCATTTTAGGCGCGGTGATCGCCTCATCTATTATTGGTTTACTCATCGCACCATTTTTTGCCAAAGTGATTCGCTTTTTCCCACCTGTGGTGACCGGCTGTGTGATTACCATTATTGGTCTATCGTTATTACCTGTGGCAGTACGTTGGACCATGGGTGGTAATAGTAATGCGCCAGATTGGGGTTCATTACAAAACATCGGTTTAGCCGCCATGACGCTTGGTATTTTACTGTTACTCAGTCGTTTTGGTTCAGAAGCTATCCGTCGTACAGGAATTTTGCTGGCCATTGTTTTGGGTACGATTTTGGCCTATGCACTTGGTTTTGGTGATTTTTCTAAAGTGGGTGATGGGGTGTGGTTTGCAGTACCTGAGTTTTTAGGCTTTGGTATGCCAACTTTCCATTTGTCGGCTATTTTAGCTATGACCATTGTCATGATTGTGACTTTAACTGAAACCACAGCAGATATTATTGCGGTGGGTGAAATTGTTGGCACAGAAGTGGATGATAAGCGTATTGCCAATGGTTTACGTGCTGATATGTTGTCATCAGCCATTGCACCGTTCTTTGGTACGTTTATGCAAAGTGCCTTTGCTCAAAACGTAGGATTAGTTGCGATTACAGGTGTCAAAAGCCGTTTTGTGGTGGCAGCAGGCGGTTTAATTTTGGTGTTTTTAGGCTTATTGCCAGTGATGGGACGTTTAATTGCCGCTATTCCAACGCCAGTTTTAGGTGGGGCAGGATTAGTGTTGTTTGGTACGGTAGCAGCCAGTGGTATTCGTACCCTTGCGAAATTAGATTATAGCCAGCAAAAGAATTTGATTATTGTGGCCACTTCTTTGGCAGCAGGGATGATTCCTATTATTGATCACTCTTTTTATGCACAGTTCCCTGTATGGTTTAAAACTTTATTCCACTCAGGTATTAGCGCAACATGTGTAATGGCAATTTTACTTAACCTATTATTTAACCATACTCATTTTGGGCACAAAATTGTGGGCGAGAAATCAAATTTGCCTGTGTTGCCTAAGCACGAACATTAAGAATAAACATAAAAAAAGGATGGTTTTAACCATCCTTTTTTTTATTGCAGCTTAAGCAAATTTGCTTTTAAACCAAGAGAAAATTGATTTTTTCTCTTCAGTTGCTTCTGCTTGTACTTCAGCTGTTTTTTCAGCAGCTTCTGTTGCGATCTGTGCTTTTTCAGCTGCTGCTTTTTGCTCTACAGCAGTCACTTTGTCAGCAGCTTGTGCTTGTACTGCAGCAGTTTCAGTTTGAGCTTGGGTATTTACAGCTGTAACTTTAGCAACAACAGCATCTTTAGCTGCTACAGTTTTTTCAGCAGCAACTTGTTGTGCTGTTACAGCTTTTGCGACAGCAGCATCTTTTACTTCAGCAGTTTTAGCTACAGCATTAGCTACAACAGCATTTTTTACTTCAGCTGTTTTAACCACAACAGCATCTTTAGCAGCTAGCGTTTTTGTTACAGTTGCTTCTTTGACTGCCACCGTTTTTTGAGCTGCTGCTTGGCCTGTAGCAAGAGCATCTGCTTTAACATCCTGTAATTGTGTAGTCACTGTTTGTTTTAAAGTTACTGGTGCAACTGGCGCAGTTGTTTGTGCCATTGCTGCAGTTGAGCCAGCCACCAAAGTTACAGCCAAAACTGTTTTGATTGCGTTCATGTGTATCACTCTTTAAAAAAAAGATAAAATTAAGGTGTTGATACTAACGCTAAAATTTTAAAGCTTTATAACAAGAAAAATTTAAAAAGATGATTTTGCGTGAAAAATACACTAATTTAACAATCTTATAACAGGATGTTGCAAAGGGGATACAGAGTGGGTTTTTCAGCAGTCCATAAAAAATCCCCCGCATAAAGCGAGGGATTTTTTAATATTTTATAACTTAAACACGTTCAATAATGGTCGCGATGCCTTGACCGACACCGATACACATGGTTGCTAAACCAATTTGAGTATCTTGTTGTTCCATCACGTTGAGTAATGTAGTGGTAATACGTGCACCTGAACAACCCAGTGGATGACCAAGCGCAATCGCACCGCCATTTAAGTTTACGATGTCTTGCTTATCAAATAGATCTAAACCTTTAAGTACTGATAAACCTTGTGCAGCAAAGGCTTCATTCAGTTCTACAGTTTGAATATCGTTAATTGACAAGCCTGCACGTTTTAACGCTTTTTGCGTTGCAGGGACAGGGCCATAACCCATAGTCGCAGCATCACAACCTGCCACAGCCATAGAGCGAATTACGGCACGCGGTTTTAAACCTAAGGCTTGCGCGCGTTCTGCCGACATTAACAGCATTGCTGATGCACCATCCGATAATGCTGAAGACGTTGCCGCAGTGACATTACCTTTTGGATCAAATACAGGGCGTAAACCACGGAAAGTTTCAATGTTGGCGTCTGGACGAATCACTTCATCGATGTCACATAACACTTTGAAACCAGCGGCATTATGGCCTTCAATGGCAATAATTTCGTTTTTAAAACGACCTTCTTGCGTGGCAGCCCAAGCACGTTGATGCGAAGTCACACCAAACTGATCTTGTTCTTCACGCGTAATATTAAACTGACGACCTAAAAGTTCTGCAGTTAAGCCCATCATATTGGAAGCTTTAGCAAAATATTTAGATGACTCAGGGCTAATATCAATGCCATGACCCATAGGAATATGGCTCATATGCTCGACACCACCAATGATAAAAATATCACCTTGGTTGGTTGCGATTTGTGCTGCTGCCGTGTGGATGGCTTGCATAGAAGAACCACATAAACGGTTAACAGTTTGACCTGCTACAGTTTTTGGTAGTTCAGCCAATAATGCTGCATTACGGGCAATGTTAAAGCCTTGCTCTTGGGTCTGACCGACACAGCCCCAAATCACGTCTTCAATTTCGTTTACATCAAATTGGTTACGAGCAACTAGAGCACGAATCAGATCAGCTGATAAACGTTCTGCACGTACATTACGGAACATACCGTTTTTGGTTTTACCCATTGCTGAACGTACGCCATCAACGATGACAACGTCACGAGGATTTAAAGTAGCCATTCGTGTCGCTCCTTAACCGTAAAATTTCTTGTTATTAGCAGCCATGTCGCGCAGCATTTGTGGCGCTTCGTAGCCTTTACCTAAGTGTGCATATTTGTCACAAAGCGCGACGTATTCTGCAACACCTGTTTGGTCGATATAACGACATGGACCACCGCGGAATGCAGGGAAGCCTACACCCATAATCATGGCCATATCGGCTTCAGCAGGGGTTGCCACGATGTTATCTTCTAAGCAACGGACGGTTTCGTTGCAGAAGGTAATCATCATACGGTCAATAATTTCGTCGGCATCAAATTCGCGTTTTTCAGCAGTGACACTTGGGGCAATCACGTCATACGCTGTTGGGTCAACAGTTTTGGCTTTTTTGCCTTTTTTATCCAGTTCGTATTTGTAGAAACCAACGTCGTTCTTTTGACCTAAACGCTTGGCTTCATACATCAGTTCAATCGCGCCTTTAAAACCAAGTTGCATACGGTCAGGGAAGCCTTCTGCCATCACTTCTGCGCCATGTACGCCAGTATCAATTCCCACAACGTCCATGAGGTAAGCAGGACCCATCGGCCAACCAAAACCTGACATGACTTTGTCAATTTGTTGGAAGTCTGCACCGTCACGGATTAATTGATCAAATGCGCCAAAGTACGGGAACAACACACGGTTCACTAAGAAACCTGGGCAATCATTAACCACAATTGGGGTTTTACCCATTTTTTGTGCCAATACAACCGTGGTGGCAATGGCTTCTGGTGACGTTTTTTCACCACGAATCACTTCTACCAATGGCATCAGTGGCACTGGGTTAAAGAAGTGCATACCGACAAAGTTTTCAGGACGTTCTAAGCCTTCAGCCAAGCGTGTAATTGAAATGGTTGAGGTATTTGAAGCAATAATGGTATTTGGCCCAACTTTGCTTTCTGTTTCACGTAGCACGATGTCTTTGATTTTTGGATTTTCTGTGACCGCTTCAATCACAATGTCCACGTCTTTAAATTCGTAGTAGCCTAGAGTTGGACGGATACGCGCCAAAGTTTCGCCCATTTGTAGAGGCTTCATTTTTTTGCGTTCAACTTGTTTAGTGAGCAGTTTGGTCGCTTCATCCATACCCAAAGCCAGCTGCGCATTACCAATATCTTTCATGATAATTGGTGTGCCTTTACTGGCTGCTTGGAAAGCAATACCACCACCCATGATGCCAGCGCCAATCACGGCTGCTTGCTTAACTTCATGCGCGCCTTTTTCGTATTTCTTCGAAGTTTTCTTGACCACTTGGTCGTTTAAGAACAAACCAATCAGCGCTTCTGATTGTGGTGTAACCGCTGCTTGAGCAAAGGCTTTGGCTTCTTCAGCTAAGGCTTCATTACGGCTTAAGCTCGCGCCTTTTTCTAATGAATCAAGCAGGAGTTTTGGTGCAGGGTACTGTGCAGGTTTGGCTTTAGCAAACACTACGCCTTTGGCTGAGTTAAAGGCCATGATTTGTTCAATGGCGTTTAACTTCACCGGCTCTAATTTTTCTTGGCGTTTAGCTTTCCAGTCTAAACGACCTGCAATGGCTTGCTTGACTAAGTCAATTGCTGCATCTTGCAGTTGCTCATGCGCAACCACAGCATCGACAGCACCTTCTTTCAGTGCTGCTGGGCCACGACGTGGTGCTGAAGTCGTAATCCACTCGACCGCGTTATCGACACCAATCACACGGCTTAAACGCACCGTACCACCAAAGCCTGGGATTAAGCCCAGTTTTACTTCTGGTAGGCCGACTTGTGCTTTGTCTGACATGACACGATAGTCACATACCAGGCACATTTCAAAACCACCGCCTAAAGCTACACCATTAATAGCAGCTACTTTAGGAATATCTAAATCTTCAAATGCATTGAACGTGTTATGTAGTGCTAACACCCAGTCCACAATTGCATCTTCGCCTGCGGCAAAGGTGGTTCCAAATTCAGTGATATCAGCACCGACAATAAAAGTCGATTTACCTGAAGTCACAATCAGACCTTTAACACTGCTATCGGCTTTTACAGCGTCAATTGCAGCTTGAAAGTCATCAATGGTTACACGGTTAAATTTGTTAACCGACTCACCTTGTAAGTCAAAGCGGAATTCTGCAATTCCGTCCGTAAGCATTTGGACGGTAATGGCATTGCCAGCGTGGATCATGCCTGATCTCCTTTATTCTGGAGGACTTTTTAGGTTAATGTTGTGAAGTGTGTGCGTATATTCCTGCGCACATCAAACTTGCTTCATCTTACGATAACTTTGTGTCAAAAAAACATCACAAATGCTATCTAGCTGTGACGCGAGGGTCATCTATTTATCTAGAGTTTCACCTCAAGCTTATATAGGGATTTTGTAACGCTTGTTTTAAGACAAATTTGAAGCAGCTGTTTCTATTTAAGTTTTTGTCATAAGACATGCTTTAGATTTAAGCAAGAATGTTCAGATTTGCAAGCAATTTTATCTTAGCTTTTAGTCAATATGGTCAATCACTAAGTTACAGCAGAGTTTTGCGCTTTTATTTGGGCTTGCTAAATACATCAAGCCTATAGAATCAAAGTGGCTAGCATTTTGTGGCTTGCCTGCTTATGCTGCTTTTAATATTTAGCTAAGATGTTCACTCTATTTCTTAATGAAGATTCAATCTATGAAAAATATAATAAGCAAAACTTTAGTGATTGTTCCTGCGCTATTACTCAGTTCAATGAGCTTTGCAGATTGTGATAACAACTTAAATCAAACCGATTTAAATATATGTACCGCGCAAGAATATAAAAAAGCGGATCAAAAGCTAAATAAGCTGTATCAAGCCTATACAGCCAAACTGAGCAATGCTCAGCGTAAACAATTTACCGCCATCCAAAAATCTTGGGTGAATTACAAGGACAAAGACTGCCACTATGCTGCCCAAGATTATAAGGGGGGCTCAATTTATCCAAGTCTATTAAACAGCTGTTTAACCGAAAAAACTGAAGATCGTATTGATGATCTAGAAGATTATTTACAAGAACAAAATCGTTAATGTATGACAAAAGACCACGCTGTATGCGTAGTCTTTTGATTTAAGTTATTTGAAAATGACCATTTTGGTAATCAAGGTTTAATTGAAATACATCAGGATGTTGTAAAAAATATATAGCCAACACTGGTTCAAGTTCGGTACGGATTTTACGCCCCAAATGGCGTGCGCCATAACGAATGTCATGATCTTGATAAAAATGTGCTTTGGCGGCATCAGTTAAACGCACTTGGCGTTTTTGGTGCTGTAGACGTTGATTGAGTTTAGCCAGTTCAATCTCTACTAAACGCGGTAAGGCATCGTCTTGTACTGGTGCATAATGCAAAGTGCGATCAATACGGTTTAAAAATTCAGGATCAAACTTACGCTGCATGACTTTTTCAATAATGCTTCGTGTTGGAACACGTTTTAAACATAAGTCTTGCATTTTCTTGGGTAAGAAGTTGAGTTTATCGAGATATTGCTGCGCCGCCTGCGCACCGACATTACTGGTCATAAAGATCATGCAATTACGAAAATCTATGGTTTTTGTGCCAGCGGTTAAGGTCAGTTTGCCCGTGTCTAGCACGTTCATTAAGCCGCGCAGGACTTCAGTCGATGCTTTTTCTAGTTCATCAAACAGCATAATGCCAGGGCGAGTATGACTCCCTGCAATTGCTGTTTCGTCAAATAAGCTATGACCTTCTTTAGAGCCCACATAACCCGGAGGGGCACCAGTGAGTGCCGCAGCATAATGTTCTTGCGCTAGGGTATTCATATCAATACGACAAAAAGCATCTGGACGACCATAAATCGCCTCGGCAATTAAACGTACTGTTTCTGTCTTGCCTACACCTGTTGGCCCTAGCATGAGGGTCACTGCCAAAGGACGTTCAGGATTAGAAAAGTCAGCTTTCACCACATGCAGCATTTTTTCAATTTCGTTCAGCGCGGCATCTTGGCCAATAATACGTTCACGCAATTTTTGCATCACTTGAGCAGGTTCAAAGTGAAAACGTGGTTTACCAATCAAGCGGTCTTTTTCTGAAAGACTATGGGTGGATGTGGCTGGTTGAATAATATGCATGGCAGGTGAAGATTGCGTCATAACATGGTTTCCCTAAAGCAGGGTTTAAGCATAGCAAAAATGTGCTGCTAGACCCATGAATTTTACTGATCATACAAGTGGTTAAAATTGCTAAGCTACATTTATTGGCTTGAAAGTTGAGCTTGAATCATCACATTATGTCCATAGAGATTGCCAGTTATAGGTTTTACGTGAACGAAAATGCCCGTCCTCATATCGAAAAAATCTTAGCCAACATGACCACTTTACCGGGGGTGTATCGCATGCTGGGCAAAGAGGGCGAATTGTTATATGTGGGTAAGGCTAAAAATCTAAAAAATCGTGTCTCGAGTTATTTTGTTAAAACCATTGAGCATCCTAAAACTCAAGCGTTGGTGGCGCGAATTTATGATATTGAAACCTTGGTGGTGCGCTCAGAAACCGAAGCCTTATTGCTGGAGCAAAATTTAATTAAGCTGCATCGTCCGCCCTATAACATTATGCTGCGCGATGATAAATCTTATGTCTATATCTATGTTTCGGCTGATAAACCTTATCCACGTATTGCCAGTGGACGGGGAAAAGGCAAACATCAAGCAGGGAAATTCTTTGGTCCTTATCCAAGTGCTGCTAATGCCAAAGATACGCTGCTGGTTTTACAAAAATTATTTAATGTACGCCAATGTGAAAATAGCTACTTTGCCCAGCGTAAACGCCCATGTTTGCAATACCAAATTAAACGCTGTAGTGGACCCTGTGTCGGGTTAATTTCGCCTGAAGATTATCAGCAAGATGTCGCCAACTCGCTACGTTTTTTACAAGGCGATACCAAAGAGCTGAATCAAGAATTAATTGGTAAAATGGAGACGGCAGCGGAAAGCTTAGAATTTGAAAAAGCGGTGTTTTATCGTGATCGTTTGGCGCTGCTGCGTGATGTACAAGCCAATCAAGCTATTTATAAAATCAAAGGTGAAGCGGATATTTTAGCGATTGCCTATCAAGCTGGTGTGACCTGCGTGCAAATTATGCATGTGCGTAATGGCAAAATGTTGGGTGGCAAAAGCTATTTTCCAGATATGCAAGGCGATGATTCGGGGCAAATGCTGAATGATTTTATCGCTAATTTTTACTTTCAGGTCGCTGATGAAGTGCCGAGTGAATTGATTGTGAATGTGGAATTACCAGATCGCAAAGAACTAGAGCAAGGTTTAAGTCAGCAATTTGAGAAAAAAATTCAAATTAAACATAAAGTGCGTGAAACCCGTGCCGAATGGCAAGAATTAGCCGAAATGAATGTACAACATGCGATTAAAGTGCAACTGGCCAATCATTTAGAACTCAATGAGCGTTTTCACCAACTAGAACAGGTGGTGGAGCGTCCTATTGATCGGATTGAATGTTTTGATATCTCGCATACCATGGGTGAAGCGACCATTGCCTCTTGTGTGGTGTTTGATAGTGGTGGTATGCGTAAACGCGATTATCGTCAATTTAGTATTGAAGACATTACTGAAGGCGATGATTATGCTGCGATGCGTCAAGCACTCACACGACGTTATCGCAAACATCTATTGCCAGATTTACTTTTGATTGATGGGGGTAAAGGGCAACTGAGTATGGCCATGCAAGTGATGCAAGATTTAGGACTCACTGAACAGGCCTTTTTGGTGGGTGTATCCAAAGGTGAGGGGCGTAAACCGGGCTTAGAAACCTTACATTTCACCGATGGACGTAAAGTACAGTTGCCTGAAGACCATAAAGCCCTGCACCTCATTCAGCAGGTACGCGATGAAGCGCATCGTTTTGCCATTACCAAGCATCGTGCTAAGCGTGATAAACGCCGCAGTTCTTCGGTATTAGAAGCCATTCCCGGTTTAGGGCCAAAGCGGCGCCGTGATTTACTCACTCATTTTGGTGGGATTCAAGGGGTGCTTAAGGCATCGGAAAAAGATTTAAGTTTAGTGCCGGGTTTAGGTGCTGTGATGGCGCGCACAATTTATAAGGTGTTACACGAATAAACTCAAGTGACTCAACTAGGGCTATTGGTTACAGCTAGTGACACTGTGGGTCATTTCGTATAAAGTGGCGCTATTCACACGAAAAAACCAAAATCATTGGCTGGTTTGATTACAGCATGGGGAAGCGTTGGCGGTGTCTATGACAACAGGTCGTATCCTGAATATTCCTAATATCTTGACCTTAGCGCGTATCGCGTTAATACCCGTATTTTTGCTGGTTGCCTATTGGCCACCGGCGGTAGGGGTGGATGGTCACGACGGTAGCATGACGCGCCATATTGTGCTGACCGCAATTTTTGTTATTGCAGCAGTGACCGATTGGTTTGATGGCTATTTAGCGCGTACTTTAAACCAAACCTCAGCCTTTGGACGCTTCTTAGACCCTGTGGCAGACAAGCTCATGGTCGCAGCTGCCTTAATTGTGTTGGTGCAATGGCAGCCGACGATTTCAATGGCATTTGCGGCAATTGTGATTATTTCGCGTGAAATTACCGTCTCGGCTTTACGTGAATGGATGGCGGAATTGGGCGCGCGTACCAGCGTTGCTGTGTCTGCGGTGGGGAAATATAAAACCGCCTTTCAAATGATTGCGATTTCAGTCTTTTTACTCAATTGGCCGCCGCTTGAAACCTTAGCGTATTTACTGCTGTATACAGCGGTGATTTTAACGCTGTGGTCGATGTTTATTTACTTAAAAGCAGCATGGCCATACTTAAAACAGCCGTAAAATAAAAGCTCCTCGCTGAGGGGCTTTTTTGATGAGCTACAAAAATTATTTACCTTATGATGGTATTGTTGAAGATTATGGGCTGATTTTTAGCGCCCAAGAGGCTGCCGATTGGTTTAACTATTTACAGCATCAATTGCCATGGCAAGCCGATGAAGTGCGCATTTATGGCAAGCATCATGTCTTAAAACGCTTAGTGGTGTGGTATGGCGATGCAGGGCAGAACTATCAATATTCAGGGATCGAGCGTATTGCGCTGCCATGGTCTGATGCAATGTTGCAACTCAAACACTATATTGAACAGCTGACCCAAAGCCAATTTAATTCCTGTTTAGCCAATTTTTATCCCTCAGGTAATGAAGGTATGGGTTGGCATAGCGATGATGATATGTCGCTCGAGCCAGAAACTACAATTGCATCTTTAAGTCTGGGCGCCAGTCGTAAATTTTATTTAAGCCATAAACATAGCCAAGAAAAAGTGAGCTTGGATTTAGCAAGCGGACAATTAATTGTCATGCGTGGTCAAACCCAGCAGCATTGGCAACATCAAATTCCTAAAATGCTGCGTGTGCGTGAGCCACGCATTAACCTGACTTTTCGGCAATTTTTGCTTTAGCTATGGGTTTCTTCTTCGCTATCATCTTCAAAGGTTTTGGCAATTTTTTCAATGTTTAAGCTTTTGGCCATGGCATCAAAAATTTCTTTATACACGCCATCTTGGTGATAGAGTGCCTCATGTTCACCGTGTTCGGCAATCCGACCTTCTTGCATCACATAGGTATAATCAGCATCAATAATTTGCGATAAACTATGGGAAATAATCACCACGGTGCGGCCTTGTTTAATTTCATCCAAACTTTGCTTAATTTGTTCACTGGCAATGGCATCTAAACTTGCGGTTGGTTCATCTAAAAAAATAATCGGTGGATTTTTTAAAAACATGCGCGCAATGGCAATCCGCTGTTGCTGTCCGCCAGAAAGCATCAAGGCATCACTGTGATAGCCCTCAGGTAATTGTAAAATTTGGCTATGAATTGAGGCTTTTTCTGCTGCCAAATAGACCTCTTCTTCTGTGGCATTCATTTTGCCGTAACGGATATTGTCAAAAATAGAGCCTTGGAAAATATGATTTTTTTGTAGCACCAAACCAATTTGATCACGCAGATATTGGGTGTCTATATGGTTTAAGTCTACGCCATCTAAAGTAATACTGCCGTCTTTAGGTATATAAAATTTATCCAGTAAACTAATTGAAGTTGATTTGCCTGCGCCAGATAAACCCACCAAAGCGGTAATTTTGTTGGGTTGAATGCTCATACAAATGTCTTTTAGTGCATGATGACCATTAGGGTAAAAGAAATTGACATTCTTTAGTTGAAATTCACCGCGAATGACGGGTTTTTGTGCACCACTGGCTTCAATTTCATCATCCGCTTCTAAAATTTTAAAGAAGCTTTCTGAATAAATCATGGCGTCATTGACTTCATCATAAATACGATGCAAGGAACGAATTGGGGCAGAAACATTATTAAAGAGCAACACATGATACATAATCATGCCAATACTCATTTTCCCATCCAATACAAAATAAGCAGTTAAAATAATGATCAGCACAATGCCAATTTGCTCAATAAAGGTTTTTAACCCATCAAAGATAAAACTGGTTTGCCGGGTCTGCATTTGGTTTTGGGTCAGCTCACGCTGTAAGCTTAATTGTTTATCAGATTCAATTTTTTCCCGATTAAAGGATTTAATCACGGTAATAGAGTTAATAATACTTAAAATGCCTTGGCTTTTTTTCTCGCGTCCATCGCGTAAATTTCGCCGCCAACCGCCCAGTTTTTGCGCTTGGCGGTAGGTCAGCCAAAAGTAAAGCGGCACAATCGCAGTGGCGACCAAACCCACATAGATATTGGCATAGTACATTAAGCCTAAAGCCACAATGGCACTGGTAAATAAGGGTAAAATATCAATAAAAAAGATTTGCACTAAACGGGTCAGTGAGCCAATACCACGGTCAATACGGGTTTGTAGTTTACCTGCTTGGTTATTATCTTGATTAAAAAAGCTCAGTTGATAGGTGAGAAATTTCTCAATAATGCCTTGGGCTAAATCTTGTGAGACAAAGATTCTGAGTTTCTCGCCATAAAATTTTTGCCCAAATTGTACAAAGGCATTGATGATTTCTTTACTAAGTAAAATCACCGAGATCGTGATTAAAATATGCCAACCGGCATCTAGACCTAAACCTTGTTCAAGCAAGGTATTAATTTGATCGACAGCATATTGTAAGGTCAAGGCATTAACCTGAGCGGTAAACGCAGCAATAAAGGTTAATGCTAAAGTGGCAAAAACTAATAACTTATAGGGCTGTACAAAAGGACGTAATTTTTGAAACAGTTGCCATAAATTCATAACGACAGCTTTATTGTTGTAAAGTCATTTTAGTGTAGCGAGATCTGATGCTTAAACTGTGGAAAAATTGTCAAAAAAAAGCCCATGTTGAACATGGGCGGAGTATAAAACCTTAGGCCTTGCCTTGCTCAAGTGCCAGAAATTTCTTTTCAATTAAAGCTGCATTCTCTTGTAAAATCTCAATAAGTTTCTGTAAATTTACAAATTCAAAACGATTTTTAGACGCAAGTAAGGTTAAAGCCAAAGGTGGCTCTTTAGTTGAGAATTTAACTGGTACCGAAAGACCGGCAATATGGGGATCGAGCTCACCATTTGAAAAGTAATAGCCCTGTTTTTTAATTTTTTTCATTAAGCTTAAAAATTCTTCTTCACTATGGGCAAAGTTAACTTCGGCCAGTTGAGCAGAAAAGCGTTGGTAATAGTCTAAAATTTGCTGTTTAGGCAAATGTGAAATAATCGCTTTAGGCGAAGAGCCTACATAGACAGGACGTGGGCAACCTCGTCCATAAGACAATAAGCTCATGTTTTTAAATACTTCATCATGTAGATCAATACATGAGTCGTAGTTTAGATGCGTCAGTAAACATGAAAACTCGGTGCGCTCCACAATATCTTTAATAAACGGAATGCTAATTTGCACTAAAGGGTCAGTGGTTCTAGAAATATAATCCAGCACAGCAATTTTAGAGCCTAAGGTGTAATCGCCTGAAGTACCGCTTAAGCGCTGTAATAATTCGGCAGAAACCAATTCTTTTAAATAGCGGTAGCTAGTGGGTTTAGATAGGCCAAGCTCTGCACTGATAATATCGACATTAATCACCGGTCGGGACACCGAAAAAAGATCTAAAACAGTCAGAATTTTACCAAAACTAGAAAGCGCCATAATTACCTGCGTACTCAAAAAAGGGTTTAATCAATAGTAATTCTCGATTACTTTACAACAAAAACGCCAAGCCGCGGCAAAGCTTTTACTTGGCTTTAGTAAAATGACTGATATTTATAAATAAATTTAAGAAAAGCATGTAATTTTAGAGACTTATGATGCTGAAGTTTTATTTTGATTCTTTGTATAAGAGATTAAGAGCTGAAAAAACTTAGATTTGGGAGAGATTAGGTCTGTCATTCACTCATGCTGTTTAAATCGACAATAAAAAAGCACCTCATCGGTGCTTATTGTGATTTAAGGTTTTAGACCTTGAGGGTCGCGGTACCAACTTTCGATAAACAAAGCCGCAGCGATACTATCCGCGGCAATATTTTTACCACGACCATTGGCTTGATAAGATACAAGTTCATCGCGTGCTTCACGGGTGGTTAAGCGTTCATCGACCATCAACGTTTCAATATTGGTTTGATGACGTAAGCGACGTGCAAACTTACGTGCGCGTGCAGAAAGTTCAGATTCTGTGTCATCCATATTTAAAGGCAAACCCACCAAAAATAGGCTAGGTTGATATTGTTGCACGATCTTCAGTAAGTTGTCCCATTGAGGAATCCCATCGCGCATGGGAAACAAGGCGAGGGGATGACTACTTTGAATGAGTGATTGCCCAACGGCCATGCCCATTTTTTGTGTACCAAAGTCAAAAGCCATAATCATATGGGGCTGATTTAAATCAGGCATGTCCAATCTCAGAAGATAACCAAGTGCGGTCGAGGCCTAGTTTTTTATAGGCTGCATCCCAGCGCTCGGCATAAGGTAAGTTAAAAATTAAATCCATATCAGCATCACAGACTAACCATTCACCGCGGGCCAGTTCTTGTTCAAGCTGATTTTTATCCCAACTGGCATAGCCAAGTGCAATTTGATAATTGCCTACACCTTGATTATGGGCAATCGCATCTAAAATGTCTTTAGAGGTCGTAATACACACATTTTCACCGACCGCGACTGAAGAATGCCAAGTGGGCTGTCCTGTGTGTAGGACAAAGCCCGCCTCAGGGCGCAATGGACCCCCTTGTAAAACTTCGTGTGGGTTCACATGGTCAGCAGTGATTTCAAGGTCATGTAATAACTCTTTCACCTGAATACCAGATGGGCGGTTAATGATAATGCCTTGGGCACCGTCTGCGTCATGCCGAGCCAGATAAATGACGGTATTTGCAAAAAAGTCATCCGCTAAATCCGGTGGGGCAATAAGGCAACGGTGCGTCAAATATTGTTTATTTGGCAATGCGGCAATTCTCCTTTTTTGCGTAAATCTCTCTATCCAAGTTACTAGAGTCAGACCAATAAACCAATGTCTTTTTGTGTATTTACATTACAACTGTTGGAATTTGAGCTGACGTAACTGTTTGGCATGTTGTAAGGTGGTTTGATTAATTTCAATGCCACCTGTCATACGGGCTAATTCTAAAATACGTGCTTCTTCATCCAACTCAAAAATGGTACTGCTGGCTGGGTCAGTCTGTTGTTTTTGCACCAATAAGTGCTGATCAGACTGAGCTGCGACCTGCGCTTGATGGGTAATACATAAAATCTGCACATGTTGTGCCAAGTCAGCCAATAGGCGTCCAACAATTTCCGCAGTACCCCCACTGATACCCACATCAATTTCATCAAAGACTAAAATCTCGGCATCGGTTTTCTCAGCATTCATGACTTGCATCACTAAAGCAATACGCGATAACTCACCGCCCGACGCGACTTTGGCCAAAGGTTGTGCTGGCATGCCTTTATTGGCAGTAAACAGCAATTGGATCAGGCTTAAGCCTTCAGCATTTGGCTGCTGTAAAGCTTCAAATTTAAACTCAAAATGCGCCTCAGGCAGCGCCAGTTGTTTGACATGTTCGGTCAGTTTAAGCGCCAAAGGCCCTGCTGCATCACGGCGTAATTGATCTAGGGCTTGGGCGTGTTGCATAAACGCTTGTTCAGCAATCAGCACTTGCTCTGCTAAGGTTTCAGGGTCTTCGAGCTGCTGTAATTGTTCAAGTTCAGTTTGCCAGGCCTCATATTCTTGTTTGAGTTGTTCTGGTTGGCTGCGGTATTTACGCGACAAACGATGGAAGACTTCCATTTGAGTATTTAACTCTTCCATACGCTCAGGATCAAAACTTTGACGATCAATAAACTGACGAATGCTGCTGGTGGCATCATCGAGTTCACTTTGTGCATTGAGCAAAGCATTGTAAATATTGCCAAGTTGTTCACTACGTCCGGCATGATCTTCTAAGCGGCGAATAATACTAGAGAGTTCTTGATTAAGATTTTGTTCAGCATCATCTAAAGCGGTGAGGGCATAACCGCAATCTTGCATAATACTTTCATGATGACTTAAGCGATCAAACTCTTGCTCAATCTCTTGATAGTCGAGTTGTACGATGTCCTCGAGTTCTTCAAGCTGTAACTCAAGAGTGGCGAGGCGCTGTTGGCGGCTTGCTTGTGCATCAAGGGCAGCTTGATGCTGACGAATGGTATTTTGCCAAATTTGATACGCATCGCGTACAGTTTGTGCAGGTTGTTGGAGTTGGCTATAACGATCTAACCAATGTTTAGGATAGGGCTGTTCTAGCAATTGTTGCTGACTATGCTGACTGTACAATTGGACCAATAAACGGCCCAATTCTTTGAGCTCAGTTAAACTACTTGGTCGGCCGTTGATCCAAGCTTTCGAGCGACCAGTGGCAAAAATCACTCGGCGTAAATGGATTTCGCCTGAATCATCATCTAGCTCTTGTTGTTTTAGCCACTTGGCTTCGGGGCTATGCTCTTTATAGCTAAATACCGCGGTGACATCGGCCTTATCGCAGCCAAAGCGTACATAATTGGTATCAGTACGTTCGCCTAAACAGGCAGATAAAGCATCTAATAATAAGGATTTACCAGCACCGGTTTCACCTGTTAACACATTAAAACCACTGTTAACGTCAAGGGCAAGGCGTTCAGCTAAAGCAAAATTGATCAGAGTTAAATGTGTCAGCATAAACCCATCCAGGCTGCAAAAAAATGAATTAAAAATCGTCAGCTTTTTTTTGTCATCGCCAGACTTTTATTCTAAGATGACGTAAAACATAACAATTCTATATTAAATTAAATATGAAAATACAATTAAGTTTTTCCAGTTCGCCTTATAAAACATTAAAACAACAACCTGAAGCAATACCGGCTGGCAGTGTGCCCACAATCCCAGATCAAAGCGCCTTAAAACAACGACTCGATACATTGAGTATTGCTTTTCGTAATGCAATTGCGCTTTCAGATTATGTTGCTGCACATCAAGCTGTGACTGAGGTTTTAGCCTTAATGCCCAATCATCCTACTGCAAAGATGGATTTAGCTTTTACTGAGCTACGTTTAGCGCGCTATTCAGAGGCGTATCAACATTATTTAGACGTATTGCAACTGCAACCCAATGAGCAAATTTACCATGTTTATGATGGCTTAGTAGAAGTTTGCTTGGCCTTAAATTTAACCCAAGAGCGACAAAAATATGGTGCTTTAGCGTTGTTACATAAACAACGCCAAGTGGAAAAAAATCATATTTTGACTTTTCCTCAACAGCGCCCTGAGTTTGATCCGAGTCAAGCCGAAGCAAATATTATTAGTTTTGCTTTAAATAGTGCAGACCCACGTTATTGTGAAAGTGCCATTTTAAATGTGCGTTATGCGCGAGATATTTTCCCTGAATGGACTTGCCGCTTTTATATCAATGATGCTGTGCCAATCGACGTGCAGTTACGTTTAAAAATTGCTGGGGCAGAGCTTAAAAAAGTCCCTCAGCATCAACAACATTATCCGGTTGAGTTTTGGCGTTTTTGGGTTATGGGTGATCCACAGGTTAAATTCTTTTTAATTCGTGATGTGAATACGTTGCTATCACGCCGTGAACGTGCTGCGGTCAACGATTGGTTGGATAGTGAATATTGGTTCCATCATATGCGAGACTATGCAACGCATACCGAACTTTTACTGAGTGCTTATTTAGGCGGTTGTTTTGGACCGTTTAAACATATTGAAAGCATTTTGCAGCAATATTGGCAATTGCATCAGCAAACACAAAAAAAGGACCAAGAATGGTACTTTTTAAGACAAATGTGGCCCACTATTTCACGTAGTTTACTGACTCACGATTCCCAAGGCTATAGCAGTGACGGTATCGCATTTCCGGATTACGTGGCCAAAAATGATTATGAAAAAGCCAACTATTTTTACGTTGGTGCAGATTTAGCAACTCCTGTGGTGGAAGTCAAAGTACACGAACCAGATGCACAACAGGTACGTTGGCATTTAGTGGATGAGCAGCATAATACGGTCTGTGCTTATGATGCCAAGGTAGATACAGGCAAGATCCGCATGAATTTACCGCGTGCTTATGCCGAACATTTAACGACAGGGCAGTGGAAAATATGCCTGCAAGCGTATTGATCAATTGATTAGTTGTTGGCGCAGATTTAAACTACAGCGATTGGAAGATTACAACATACTATTTGTGGAGAAAAAGCATGTCGACGCAGTTTGATCATGTATCTGTGGTAAAAAAATCAAATGTTTACTTTGGCGGTTTATGTATCAGTCACACGGTACAATTTGCTGATGGAACAAAAAAAACCCTAGGCGTGATTCTGCCAACGTCGCAAGCATTAACGTTTGAGACGCATGCTCCAGAACGTATGGAAATTATTTCTGGTGAATGTCGTGTGCAAATTGCTGACAGCACTGAAAGTGAATTGTTCCGCGCTGGTCAATCTTTCTATGTGCCAGGTAACAGCCGTTTTAAAATTGAAACAGATGAAGCACTAGATTACGTCTGTCACTTCGAAGGCTAATCCAAGCAATTTTACAGTGAATCAGTTAAACTGTAGCAATCGAAATCCTGTAAGGTGTACTTTGCAGGATTTTTTGTTTTTGGCATTGTCACAGTTAAATTTTGAGGTCGTTCATGGCTAAATTAGAATATTTTTATGGCGTTCACTCTGTGGAGTCATTGTTAGAGCTTGAGCCTGAGCGCGTTTTGAATCTATTTACCTTAAAAGGTCGTGATGATCAGCGCTTAAAAAATATTTTGGCTCTTGCAGAACCCTTTGGCATTAGCGTACAGCAAGCCAGCCGCGATAAATTAGAAAAAATGGCAGGCCAACCCTTCCATCAAGGCGTAGTGGCAGCGGTACGTCCACATCCAACCTTAAATGAACAAGATTTAGAAGATTTACTTAAACAAAATCCCAAGGCCTTGTTATTAGCTTTAGATCAAGTCACTGATCCGCATAACTTAGGTGCCTGTATTCGTACCGCAGCAGCGATGGGTGCAGAAGCAGTGATTGTACCGCGTGATCGTTCGGCAAGTTTAACGCCTACCGCACGCAAAATTGCTGCCGGTGGTGCCGAAAAAGTTAAATTTATTCAGGTCACTAACTTAGCGCGTACCCTTGGCAATATTAAAGATGAGTTTAATGTGCAAGTGGTCGGCACCATGCTAGATGAAAAAGCCTTACCTATCCAAGAGTTTGATTTTACGGGTACAGGGATTTGTATTGTGATGGGCGCAGAAGATACGGGTTTACGTCCAATTACCCAAAGTCAATGCGACCAAACTGTTTACATTCCAATGGCGGGTAATTTACAAAGCTTAAATGTAAGTGTGGCAACGGGTATGGCGCTATACGAAGCATGCCGTCAACGTAACGGACAATAGGCATGTCACCCAGATACCAAGGTTATTTATTTGTTCTGATTACCATGTGTATCTGGGGCGGCTTTACCCTGACAGCCCGCCTCAGTGCCAATTGGCATATTAGTGCTTGGGATATTACCGCGCTGCGTTTTGCCTTGGCATTTTTAATCTTAATGCCGATTCTAATCTACAAAAAAGACACTGCTTTTTTATGGAGTAAAAAGGCATTTAGCTTGGCAATGATTGGCGGTTTAGGATACTGCTTGATTTGTTATCAAGCCTTTCATTACGTACCTGCCGCGCATGCTGCGATTTTTTTAAATGGTTGTATTCCGCTGTGTACTGCACTTATGGCATGGCTATTGTATAAAGCACCATTTGATAAAAACACATGGATCAGCGTGGTGATTATGCTGCTGGCGATTGGCGGGATGAGTTACCTCATGTACCAAGAAAGCGGAATTGCTTTTGGCTTGGGTGATTTACTGTTTTTTATCAGCGCATTGCTGTGGGGCACATTTAGTGTGTTGCTACGTCAATGGAAGCTCTCTGCTTGGCATTCAATGGCCAGTGTTGCGATTTGGTCAGCTCTGGTTTACATCCCAATTTATCTGCTATTTTTGCCTAAAAATTTAAGTGAACCTGAGCCAATACATTTGCTGCTACAAACTATTTTTCATGGCATCTTTGTGGTGATTATTGCGACTTTAACTTATGTTGAAGCCATTAAACGTTTAGGGGCATTTAAAGCGGGCAGTATTGTGACCCTCGCGCCTTTTATGGCGGCTATCTTGGCAGTTCCGCTGCTCAATGAGCCTTTAAGTATGGCGATTATTTGCGGTTTAGTGGGGATGGCGATTGGTGCTTTGCAACCATGGCGTTGGCTGGGGCGTAAAGATCCTCTAGCCGCTAAATTGGCAGAAAAAAAGCAGTCTTAAGACTGCTTTTTTATTGTTCGCTTAAGGCTAAATAGTGTAAATGCAGCGGTCTTAATTGTGCATATAAATGCTCAAGCTCGCCATCATTGAGCACAATATCATCTGCCAACGCTTGTTTTTGCTCACGCGACATTTGGGCGGCAATAATACTTTGGATTTGTTCTAAACTTTGTCCATCACGTTGTGAAGCGCGCTCAATTTGTAACTCGACACTCGCATCAATCAATAGTGTACGTGAGGTGAGTTGGTTTTGCTGACTTTCAAATAAGAGTGGCGAGACCAAAATCACATAGGGGCTAGTGGCTTGTTCAAGCTGTTGAATAATCGATTGGCGAATCGCAGGGTGGGTAATTTGATTTAAGGTCTGCCGAGCATCTTGATGGCTAAAGACATGCTGACGTAAGGCACGACGATTAAGTTCGCCATTGTCGAGTAATACCCAGTCACCAAAACTTTGCACCAATTGTTGTAGTACAGGTGAACCTGCTTCGACCACTTCTCGTGCCACAATATCAGCATCAACTACAGTGATGCCTTGTTGTTCAAACCATGCACTGGCTGCAGATTTTCCGCTGCCAATACCACCTGTTAAACCCACAATCAACCGCATCTCGTTTTCCTTAACCTAGGTAAATTTGCATGATTTTCTCGCCCCATAAAAAGGCAATCCAACCCGCAATTGCAATATAGGGACCAAAGGCAAAAGCCTGATTCTCTTGGCGGATTTTTAGTAAAATAATGCCAATAATCGCGCCTACCACAGATGAAAGTAGCACAATCAAAGGCAGCATTAAAGGGCCCATCCATGCGCCTAAAGCAGCCAATAACTTAAAGTCACCGTAGCCCATGCCTTCTTTGCCTGTCACCAATTTAAATAGGTAATACACGATCCATAAGCATAGAAAACCAATCACATAACCCCAAATGGCTTGGGTAGGGGTGATATACAAGGCATAACTATTGACGATTAAACCTAAGGCTGCCAGTGGGAGTGTGTAGCGATCAGGAAGTAATTGGGTATCAAAATCAATAAAGGTCAAAGCAATCAGCACATAAGTCAGCACTAAACCAAACAGCATTTGCACTGTAGGGCCCAATACTGCCACCACAGTTAGCGCACAGGCTGCGGTTAGCAATTCAATCAGCGGGTAACGCATGCTAATGGGATTTTGGCAAGTGCTACATTTGCCGCGTAACACTAACCAACTTACGACTGGAATATTTTGATACCAGCGAATAGGGGTCTTACATTGAGGACAGCTCGAGGCAGGTTGGCTTAATGTTAACTTGCTGTCATCAATGATGGGGTGTTCAGGATGAATCAGCATTTGGCATTCATTGTGCCATTCTTGCTGCATCATTTTTGGGGTGCGATAAATCACCACATTTAAAAAACTGCCAATACACAGACTAAATAGTCCAACCACGATATACAGCGCAGTTGGGTTGTTGCTTAGAAAATACACAATGTCTTGCATTAGACCACAGAGCCCATTTGGAAGATTGGCAGGTACATGGCAATGACTAAACCACCCACTAACACACCTAAAATTGCCATAATTAATGGCTCCATCATAGAGGTTAAGCCATCCACTGCGTTATCGACTTCGTTTTCATAGTGCGTTGCGACTTTATCCAGCATGGCATCTAAAGCACCTGATTCTTCACCAATCGCCACCATTTGAATCGCCATAGAAGGGAATTTGTTGGTTGCGCGCATGGCAAACTGTAATTGTTGACCAGTTGAAACATCATCACGAATTTTGAGTACGGCTTCTTCATACACCACATTATTGGTAGCGCCAGCAGTTGATTCCAATGCATCAATTAACGGTACACCCGCGGCAAAGGTGGTGGCTAAGGTGCGGCTGTATCGCGCAATAATGGCTTTATAGATTAAGTCACCAAAAATTGGCAACTTGAGCGCAGCTTTATCTAAGCCATCACGGAATTTTTTACTGCGTTTTTTCGCTTCTAAAATCAGAGCAATCGCAATGGCAATACCAATAATAAGAATAAACCAGTAGCTTTGCATCCAGTTTGACATATTCACCACCATTTGCGTAAAGGCAGGTAAATCGGCACCAAAGGAGCTAAACAGGTCTTGGAATACAGGTACCACTTTGACCATCAAGATAATGGTAACAATCACCGCCACTACAATCACGGTGGCTGGATATTTCATGGCTTTTTTGATTTTTTGCTTGAGTAGCTCACTCTTTTCTTTATAGACCGCCACACGGTCGAGCATGGTTTCTAAAGCACCAGATTGCTCACCCGATTCCACCAGTGAACAGAATAACTTGTCAAAATGCTGCGGATATTTACGTAGCGCGCCAGCAAAGGTATTACCACCTTCAACTTCGCCTTTAATCCCCAGTACTACTTCACGCATGGCAGGGTTGTCTAAACCTTCTGCCACAATTTCAAAGCTTTGTACCAAAGGCACACCGGCTTTCATCATCGTTGCAAGTTGACGGGTAAAGATGGTGATATCTAAGGTCGTAACCCGTTTTTTGGTAAAAGCTTCAAGAATATTTTTTTTCTTTTCTCGAATGGTCTTAATGGTAATCCCTTGCTTACGGAGGGTGACTTTAGCCAAAGCCATATTCCGTGCTGGAATTTCCCCCTTAATTTTTATCCCCTTACGATCAACACCATCGTAGATGAAAGTTGGCATCATCTGTGCTTTTTTGACAGCCATGCAAGTTATCCTTATTTTAAATACTTGGTCTATTCGCTGGTTACGCGGTTAACTTCTTGTAAAGACGTTACCCCTTGCATCACTTTAAGTAAGCCTGAACGACGCAGGTTACTAAACCCCAATGCTTGTGACTGCTTAGAAATTTCAATCGAGTTGGCATCTTCCATAATCAATTTAGAAATTTCAGGCGTAATTTTCATGACTTCATAAATCCCCACACGCCCTTTGTAGCCTTCACGACATTCACTACAGCCCACAGGCTGATAAATTTGAAACTCTTGTTGTAAATCTTCTTCGGTAAAGCCCATTTCCAATAAACTGTTTTTGGGAATCTCAATTGGTGCTTTACACTGTTTACATAAACGGCGTGCTAAACGCTGTGCAATAACCAGGTTTACCGAAGTGGCAATATTAAACGAAGGCACACCCATATTACGTAAACGGGTTAAAGTTTCTGGCGCACTGTTGGTATGCAGCGTTGACATTACCATATGACCGGTTTGTGCCGCTTTAATGGCAATTTCTGCTGTTTCTAAATCTCGAATCTCACCGACCATGACAATATCTGGATCTTGACGTAAGAATGAACGCAGTGCCACGGCAAAGGTTAAACCGACTTTAGGATTGACGTTAACCTGATTAATACCCTCTAAGTTAATTTCAACCGGATCTTCGGCAGTGGAGATATTGGTATCTTCACGGTTTAAAATATTTAAACCTGTATACAGGGATACGGTTTTACCCGAACCTGTTGGCCCTGTAATGAGTAACATGCCTTGCGGTTTATCTAAGGCTTCCATAAACAGGGCTTTTTGCTCGGGTTCATAACCTAAAGCGTCAATACCCAGCATGGCACTCGATGGATCTAAAATACGCAGCACGATTTTTTCACCAAACAGGGTAGGCAGCGAGTTGACACGAAAATCGATGGCTTTAGTTTTAGAAATTTTAAGTTTAATGCGTCCATCTTGCGGCACACGTTTTTCGGAAATGTCCATTTGTGACATGACTTTTAAACGTGCCGATAAACGCGTGGCCAATTGCAAAGGTGGAGTGGCAATTTGACGCAGTACACCATCAATACGATAGCGCACACGATATACCTTTTCATAGGGTTCAAAGTGCAAGTCCGATGCACCCATACGAATCGCGTCAATCAGCAACTTATTAATATATTTAACAATTGGTGCTTCATCTTCTTGCGTTGGTTCATCGTGATCATGATGCGGTTCGGCATCGGCTTGTAAATCTAGATCAAGATCTTCGTCAAAATTAAAGGTGGTATCTTCAGCAAAGTTGGCTTCAATCGCACGTTCGAGTTTGTCGTGTTCAACAATCACCAATTCAACATTTTTTTTGCTGTTAAAGCGAATGGCATCTAAAGCATCAATATTGGTGGGATTACTGGTGGCTAAGTAAAGCAAGTGACCGCGTTGATAAATGGGTAAAACGCGATATTTTAAAATTAACTTGTCTTCAATTAAGTCATGAACTAAGTGAGAGGAGTCGTAAGCGTTTAAATCAAAGAGTGGTTCACCAAATTCTTGAGAAATTTTTTCAGCAATCGCATAAGGTGAAATATTTAAATGTTCAATTAAAAAAGGGACGATATCTTGTTCAGTTTTTTTGGCACTTAAGATCGCCTGTTGCATTGCTTCAGCGGCAATGATGCCGTCGTCGACCAAGCGTCGAATAAAGCCTGTGAATTTAGGCGCCCCGTGTGTAAATGACATGCCCCAATCGTCCTCAACATAAATTGTTTATAATACGTATAACAAAATTATACTTTTGTTGCGTGAAAATACTATATCCCAAAGTGTGGTGTTTACCTTAAATATAGATTAAAAATTGAATGAGTTAGAATTAAATCCATGCTTTTTCAATATTTAAGCTCAAGGCATCGACTGACTTGGAATTTGTAAATTCGTACAGTGTAAGAAAGTATGCTTGAAAATTTACAATTCCGTGTAGAATATGCGCGTTTTTATGAATTGTTTTTTATAGGTCATCTATGTCGGCTTCGACCATTACCCCTTGGGTTGTAGGCAACTGGAAAATGAATCCAGTGCAGGCACAAGCACAGCAATTGCTCAATGAATTTAAACAATTATTGCAAGAGCAACCCATTGCAGAAGAAAAATGTCACTTAGGTATTGCGCCCACTATGTTGGCTTTAGGTACTGTACAAGCACAATTGGCTGATGCTGTCCGCCCTGTGTATAGCGTCGCGCAAGATGTGTCGCGTATTGCAGGTACCGGCGCTTACACAGGTGAGGTGAGTGCTGAGTTGCTGGTGGATCATGGCATTGCTTATGTATTGGTAGGTCACTCAGAACGCCGTGAAATTTTTGCTGACGACCGTGAACGTTTAAATGCCAAAGTTCAAAATGCCTTAAATGCAGGTCTAAAAGTCATTTATTGCGTAGGTGAAAGCTTAGAACAACGTGAAGCGGGTCAAGCAGAAGCTGTGGTATTACAACAGATTTGTGATATTGCGGCCGTGGTGTCAGGTGATGCATGGGCCAATATTATTGTGGCTTATGAACCTATTTGGGCCATTGGTACCGGTAAAACCGCTTCTCCTGAAGATGCACAAGCCATGCATGCCAAAATTCGTGAAGGCTTAAAGCAAATTACTAGCTACGGCGCCAGTACAGCAATTTTGTATGGTGGTAGTGTAAAAGCTGAAAATGCAGTAGAGTTAGCGGCCTGTCCTGATATTAATGGTGCACTTGTTGGCGGTGCATCACTCAATGCCCAATCTTTCCATCAGATTGCTTTAGCATTTGCCAATACACAATAATTAGGAGTACAGCATGCAAACTTTTGTGCTGGTCGTACATATTATCTTAGCCTTGTTAATGATCGTATTAATTTTAGTACAGCACGGTAAGGGTGCAGATGCTGGCGCTTCGTTTGGTGGCGGCGGTGCAGCAACAGTGTTTGGTGCCTCAGGGTCGGGTAACTTTTTAAGTCGTTTAACTGCAATTTTAACGGCATTATTTTTTGTCACCAGTTTAACCCTTGCAATCTTTGCTAAGAATCAAAGCAATGACTCGTATAGCTTAAAATCGGTCTCTAGCACACAGACTGCACCGGTAACATTGCCTGAAACTTCACCAGTTGCACCAAAAACTCAAGAATAAGCTTCCCTTTTTGTCAAGGAAGGCTTAGAATGCGTGCTGCTGCGGTGGTGGTGGAATTGGTAGACACGCTACCTTGAGGTGGTAGTGCTTTCGGGCGTGGGGGTTCAAGTCCCCCCTTCCGCACCAACTTTAATCCAGAAGTTAAGTTGGTGTAAGCAGCAAATCTGTTGATGCGGGATGGAGCAGTCTGGTAGCTCGTCGGGCTCATAACCCGAAGGTCGTTGGTTCAAATCCAGCTCCCGCTACCAATCTTATTTAGCATACAAACTAAATGAGGGTTTAACTTGAAGTTAAATCAGAAAATTTTGTATATCGTTGCGGGATGGAGCAGTCTGGTAGCTCGTCGGGCTCATAACCCGAAGGTCGTTGGTTCAAATCCAGCTCCCGCTACCAATCTTATTTAGCTTGCAAACTAAATAAGCATTTAGCCTTTAAGTTAAATGAAAAAATTTGTATATGTTGTTGCGGGATGGAGCAGTCTGGTAGCTCGTCGGGCTCATAACCCGAAGGTCGTTGGTTCAAATCCAGCTCCCGCTACCACTTTTAATTAAGCCAGAACTTAATTAGTGCGATTGATTTTTAGATTGAAAATTAACCGTAATACAGATATAATTTTTGCACGTTGATGCGGGATGGAGCAGTCTGGTAGCTCGTCGGGCTCATAACCCGAAGGTCGTTGGTTCAAATCCAGCTCCCGCTACCAAGTTTTCTAAAGGCTCACAAAAAGGTGGGCCTTTTTGCACAGTGGGCATTTGTTTTCTGTGTAATAATGAGGGCGATTGACGCCCTTTTTTATTGGCTATCGTGTAGTGTCGACATCAATTGGTCAAATAGTCATGTTTCACTACTATTATAGTCCTGTCCAATCTTATGGTCGTTCTGACCATTGAATCGCACAAAATTGACGAGAGTAAATGAAGCTATCAAATAAAACTCAAGCACTCCAAGACCTAATCGCTCCGGCTGTGCAAGCTTGTGGTGTTGACCTATGGGGCATTGAATTCTTGCCACAAGGGAAACGTTCTTTATTACGTATTTACATTGACAAAGAAATCGATCAAAACGCAGCGCCTGTTTTAGATGAAGACGGTGAAGAAGAGCAAGGTCGTGGTATTGGTGTACAAGATTGTGTTCGCGTAACACAACAAGTTGGCGCAATGCTCGACGTGCATGATCCAATTTCAGGTGAATACTCATTAGAAGTATCATCACCAGGCTGGGATCGTCCGTTTTTCCAATTAGAACAAATGCCGGCTTATGTAGGTCAGCAAGTGGCATTACGTTTGATCAGTGCTGTAGATAACCGTCGTAAGTTCCAAGCAAAACTTGTTGCTGTGGATCTTGAAAACGAAATGATTCAAGTGGAAGTTGAAAAACAACAAGTGTTGGACATCGACAGTCACAATATTGATAAGGCAAATTTGGTCTACCAAGACTAATTTATAAAGAATCTGAACGAATAGGTGACTTATGGCACGTGAAATTCTTACCGTAGTAGAAACGGTTAGTAACGAAAAAGGTGTACCTCGTGAAGCAATTTTCGAAGCGCTTGAGCAAGCGTTAGTTGCTGCGACGAAAAAGAAATTTTACGAAGGCACACACTCGGAAGAAGCACAGTTACGTGTAGAAATCGATCGTAAAACAGGTGATTACCGTACTTTCCGTCAATGGGAAGTGGTGGCTGATGAAGATCATGAAATGCCAGCATGCCAAGATGCGATCTCTGATGTTGATCCTGCAAAATGGTCAATTGGCGACATTCGTGAACTTGAAGTTGAATCAATCGATTTCGGTCGTATTGCTGCGCAAATCGCAAAACAAGTCATCGTACAAAAGATTCGTGAAGCAGAACGCGCGTTAATCGCAGATGCTTATGAATCGAAAGTCGGTGAGCTGATTTACGGTGAAGTGAAAAAGCAAACCAAAGATGGCTTTATCATTGACTTAGGTGAAAATGCTGAAGCGTATCTTGCACGTGAAGAAATGATTGCAAAAGAAATTTTGCGTCCTAAACAACGTGTTAATGCGATTTTATTTAACGTAAACCGCGAAGGTCGTGGCGCACAGTTACAACTTTCACGTGCTAAACCTGACATGCTGATTGCGTTGATGAAAAAAGAAATTCCAGAAATTTCTGAAGAAATCATCGAAATTAAAGCAGCTGCACGTCAACCTGGCGTTCGTGCTAAAATCGCTGTAAAAACCAACGATCACCGTATTGATCCTGTAGGTGCTTGTATTGGTATGCGTGGTACACGTATCCAAGCAGTCCAACAAGAACTTAATGGTGAACGTATCGACGTTGTGGTATGGTCAGATGATCCAGCGCAATACATCGCAAGTGCTTTAGAACCTGCTGATGTATCAAGTATTGTGATTGATGAAGATGCAAAAACTGCAGATATCATCTTTGCAACCAGCGATCAGCTTGCTCGTGCCATTGGTTCACAAGGTCAGAACGTACGTTTAGCGTCAGAATTAACTGGCTTTAAACTCGATATGATGCTTGAATCAGAGTACCAAGCACGTCAACAAAATGAAGCACAACAATATCTAGACATGTTTGTGTCGCGTCTTGATATTGCTGAAGACCTAGCAATGGCTTTAGTGGAAATGGGCTTCACTTCGTTAGAAGAAATTGCATATGTTCCAGCGGAAACATTCGATGAAATCGAATTAGATGCTGCAACAGTTGAGATGTTACAAGGCCGTGCTAAAGAAGTAGCTTTAGCAGACGCACTGAAACAACAGGAAAATATCCAGGATCCAAGTGCTGAACTTCTAGCAATGGAAGGAATGACACAAGAGATTGCCTACGCGCTTGCTGCTCGTGGCGTGGTCACTGTCGATGATTTGGCAGACCAAGCTACTGATGATATCGCAGATATCGAAGGTTTAGGTGCTGAGAAAGCGGGTCAACTCATTATGAAAGCGCGCGAATCATGGTTTAACTAGGAGGTAATATGGCGGACAAGTCGATTAAAGATTTGGCATTGAGCGTTGATCGCTCGGTTGAAACACTTTTAGAGCAAGTTCGTGATGCAGGTTTACCGCAACGTAAGCCTGAAGATATTATTTCCACAGAACAACAAGATACCCTCGTGAACCATTTGAAGAAGATTCATGGTCAAGACGTGGGTCAAGCAGGACAAATCACGTTGAAACGTAAAACAACCAGCACCGCTAAGGTAGCAAGTACCTCAGGTAAGGCGAAAACTATTAACGTAGAAGTTCGCAAAAAACATACCTTTGTTAAGCCTGATCCAGAACAGATCAAAGCTGAAGCATTGGCAAAAGCTGAAGCTGATAAAGCGGCGAAAGCTCAAGCTGAACAAAACCAACCCGTGTCTGGCGCAAACAAAGCAAGCCAAGCTTTAGAAGCAATGCGTGCCGCTGCAAAACAAAGCAGCGAAAAGCAAGAAGTGTCTAAAGCGGCTGTTGTGGTAAAACGCAAGTCAACCAACAAGCCAGTGGTAAAATCACAGATTAAGCCTGTGGAAACCCCTGAGCAAAAACGTGCGCGTGAAGCACAAGCAGCACAGTTAAAAGCGACTGAAGAAGCAGCACGTCGTCGTGCAGCGGAAGAAGCGCAGCAACGTACGCTTGAGCAAATGCGTCAAATGGCGTCTAAGTATTCAGCTGAAGACAACGCGCCAACGATTCGTGTTGTAGATGATTCTCCACTTGCTGCGGGCCTTGTGGGTCAAGCATATGAAGATTCATTTAACAAAGAAGACCGCGAAATCAAGCGTGGTACCAATACGCCAGCTGCACGTTCACCGAAAAAGGGTGGTCGTCGTGGTGAAGAGCAATCTTTCCGTGATAACTCGCATAAACGCGGTTTAAAAACAAGCCAATCAAACAAACATGGCTTTGAAAAACCAGTTAAAAAGCAAGTTTATGATGTAGAAATTGGTGAAACGATTGTCGTTGCTGACCTTGCTGCCAAAATGGCAATTAAGGTGCGTGAAGTGATTAAATCGCTCATGAAAATGGGTGAATTGGTTACACAAAACCAAGCGATTGATCAAGAAATTGCAGCATTAATTGTAGAAGAAATGGGTCATAACCCAGTTCTTGTGTCTGATACGCAAGCAGAAGACAACCTTCTTGAAGCGGCTGAAGAAGCGCGTGGTGCGCAATCTACTCGTGCGCCAGTGGTTACCATCATGGGTCACGTTGACCATGGTAAAACTTCGCTTCTTGACCGTATCCGCCGTGCCAAAGTTGCAGCGGGTGAAGCAGGCGGTATTACACAGCATATTGGTGCTTACCACGTTAAAACTGAGAAAGGTATTATCACTTTCTTAGATACACCAGGACACGCGGCGTTTACTGCGATGCGTTCACGTGGTGCGAAAGCGACTGATATCGTGGTGCTTGTTGTTGCAGCAGATGATGGTGTAATGCCACAAACTGCAGAAGCAATTGACCATGCACGTGCTGCGGGTACGCCAATCATTGTTGCAATCAACAAGATGGATAAAGAATCTGCTGATCCAGATCGCGTATTGAACGAATTAACGACCAAAGAAATCGTGCCTGAGCAATGGGGCGGTGACGTACCAGTGGCAATGGTGTCTGCGCATTCTGGTCAAGGTATCGACGAACTTCTTGATTTAATTCTTATTCAATCTGAATTACTTGAATTAAAAGCATCTGAAGAGGGTGCGGCACAAGGTGTTGTTATTGAAGCACGTGTAGACAAAGGCCGTGGTGCGGTAACGTCTATTCTGGTTCAAAACGGTACTTTAAAAGTAGGTGACCTTGTTCTTGCAGGTGCATCTTACGGTCGCGTTCGTGCCATGACTGATGAAAACGGTCAACGTATTAAATCTGCAGGTCCTTCAATCCCGGTTGAGATTTTAGGTCTTCCAGAAGCGCCAATGGCGGGTGACGAAGTTCTTGTTGTCAATGACGAGAAAAAAGCCCGCGAAGTTGCCGATGCGCGTATGGATCGTGAACGTCAAAAACGTCTTGAGCGTCAATCTGCTATGCGTCTTGAAAACATCATGGCGTCTATGGGCAAGAAAGATGTGCCTATCGTCAATGTTGTTCTTAAGACTGACGTACGCGGTACTTTAGAAGCTCTTCACGTGGCGCTTGCTGAACTTGCAACTGACGAAGTGAAAGTACGTATTATTGGTTCAGGCGTAGGTGCAATCACTGAGTCTGATGTAACACTTGCTGAATCTTCAGAAGCGGTTCTTCTAGGCTTTAACGTCCGTGCTGATACTACGGCACGTCAAAAAGCAGATGCAGATAGCATCGATATTCGTTACTACTCAGTGATCTATCAATTGATTGATGACGTGAAAGCAGCGATGAGCGGTAAACTTGCCCCAGAACACCGTGAAACAATTCTTGGTGTGGCGCAAGTACGTGAAGTATTCCACTCAAGTAAATTTGGTGCAGCTGCCGGCTGTATGGTGCTTGAAGGCGTATTACATCGTAATAAACCGATTCGCGTATTACGTGATGACGTGGTTGTATTCCAAGGCGAGCTTGAATCACTTCGTCGTTATAAAGAAGTGGTTGAAGAAGTTCGTGCTGGTATGGAATGTGGTCTTGCGGTTAAAGGCTATAAAGACATCAAACCACTTGATAAGATCGAAGTGTACGATGTGCAATTAATTAAACGGAGTCTTTAATGGCGGGTAGTCAACGTCTGAAGCGTATGGCGGATACAGTACAACGTGAGTTGTCTGAGTTAATCCGTCAGGAGCTGAAAGATCCGCGCTTAGGTGGTCTAGTGACCATCTCTGCGGTGAAAGTCAGCCCAGACTTAGGTTATGCGGAAGTTTATGTGACTGTGATGGGTCGTGAGCTTGGCGATGAGCAAAGTGAAGTGGCAAATAAAGAAACCTTGGAAGTGTTAAATAAGGCTTCTGGTTTCTTACGCCATGAACTCAGTCGTCGTATCAACACACGTATCACACCACGTTTACGTTTCCATTACGACAAAACCAATGCATATGGTAACTATATGTTTGGTCTTATTGCAGAAGCTGTTAAGGATTTACCTGCAGCGGATGACAAGAAAGACGACGAATAAGTTGCTATAAAAAAAGCCACCTTCGGGTGGCTTTTTTTTGGCTATTCATTTTGCTTAAGTGATATCACTATTATCGTGTTTGACTTGCTTTTGATAGCGCTTAAAACTGCGACGATGCTTTTGCCAAGGCAGTGGTCGTTCTAAGCTTTCAGGCACATCACCACTCATAGAGCGTAGGCGTAAATGCAGTGCAGCTTGTGCCATGAGGTTGGCTGATACAGGGGCAGTAATAAAGGCAAATAAGGTAATTAATACCTCTGCAAAACCAAAACGTCCATGGGCAGCTGAAAATACAATGGCTGCCAACAAAAAGCCACCTAAACCTAGAGTACTGGATTTAGTTGGAGCGTGTAAGCGCATAAATAAATCCGGTAGGCGTACCATGCCAATCCCACCGACCAACATAAATAATGCCCCAATCACCAAAAAGATCGACACTAAAATTTCTAAAGCTAAATACATCATTTTGCTCCTAGTCGATCACATGGCCAGTGGTAAAATAACGTGCCAAAGCAGCGGTGGATACAAAACCAAGCATTGCAACCAAAAGTGCGCCTTCGAACAATGAAGTGCTGGTCCAATAAATCCCTAACACCACCACTAGACCTGTCGCGTTTAAAAATAAAGTATCCAACGCCAAGAGACGATCTACAATGGAGGGCCCAATCACTAAACGATACAAGCACATTAACATAGAGATGGTGATTGCCAAGAGACTAATTCCTAAGGCATAAGGCAAAATTGTGGTCATGCCGCATCTCCTATCTTTACATCAAAAATTTGTAGTAATGGCTGCTCATAGCGGGCTTTAATGGTGCGAATTTCTTCTTCAACATTATCAGTGCTTAACGCATGGACCAAAATATCGCCACGGTCTTGGTCAATACCGGCAGTGACTGTACCTGGGGTAGTGGTAATGATCATCGCCAGTAAAGTGTTGACTTGTTCATGCTGGGTTTCTAGCGGTACACGAAACCATTTTGGCTGTAATTGATCGGTGGGTCCTAGGACTAATTTAGCTACACGCACATTAGAAATCACAATATCCCAAAGCACGACTAAAAACAGTTTGATGGACGGCAGCCAGTGAATATCTGGTGTGCGTTCTACAAAGGGTCGAATTAAGCGTGGAATAACAATCGCCAAGATGAATGCCATGACTAAAGTGCCAATCGCTAGACTATGAGCCAGCATAATCCAACTGGCGGCAACTAAAACCGAGACAAAGGGATGTGGAAACCAGCGCTCAAGAAAGCTGTATTGCATTAATGCGCCTCCTGTACAGGTTGTAGTTTGTCACCTTGTGGATCATTAATTTCCTGTTCTTGTGCAGCAATTTGACGCTGTTTAAACTCAGAAATATGCTCACCTTTTAGTGTGTTTTCTGAGATCACATACGGGATTAAATGCGCATTTGGATCAAGACTTTCACCACCATATTTGGTTTCAGGTAAATTTTTCGGGTCATAAGGTTGTACGCTAATGATCTGATTATCACCATCACGTTTTAAAATCGTCTGCTCATAGAGCGGATTATTTTGTATTTGTGCTGCAGTATTTTGCATATAACGCTGAATCGGCGCTGCAAAAATGACATAAGCCATTAACATACTCAGTAAAATATAAATCGCAGCATCATTACGTAGAGGTGCTTTGTTTGGCAGGGCTTGATAGGCCACATAAGCTTCTGTATTGACGTCATCTTCAGGTTTGGTAGCGCGCCAAAATAAAATAAAGCCTACACGGGTAAAGCCAATAATACTGATTAAACTCACCAGTAAAATAATGCCAATAATCCAGCCTTGATAAGCATGACCTGCTGTGGCTTGCAAGATAAATACTTTACCTAAGAAACCACTAAACGGCGGTAAACCGGCCATCATTAATGCAATGACTAAAAAGGTGAGCGATGCTGCTTTTTGCTGCTTCATTTGCGGAGCAACTTTTAAATGATCTTTAAACTCGCCGCGTTGTGAAGTGATCCAGCCACTTAATAAATATAAGGCCGCAGCAATTAACGTACTATGCAGCATGTAATATAAGGCACCTGACCAAGCTTGAGTATTTTGCATGGCAATTGCGACTAAGATCGTCCCCACAGAGGATAAGATCATAAAGCCAACAAAACGACGTAAACGCTCAGCTCCTAAAGCGGCAACTGCACCATAGAGTGAGGTGACTAAACCAATCACCAATAACCAAGGCATTAAAATGTTGTGACTGAAATTGTCGTCAAACACGGTGCCATTGACACGTAAAATCGCATAAACCCCGACCTTGGTCATGATGGTAAAAAATGCAGCGACTGGAGTTGCGGCAACAGCATAAGTTTTAGGTAGCCAGAAACCGACAGGCAACATGGCAGCTTTAATACCAAATACCACAAACAGCATTAAGCCACCTGCCACAGCCAGTTTATACTGGTCGGGTTCAAGCAGGGGCATCAGACGTGCCACATCGGCCATATTTAGGCTACCAACACTGCCATAAATCATACCTAAACCAATTAGGAAGAGGGCAGAGGCCAGGAGGTTAATGGTGACGTAGTGAATGCCCAACTGAAAACGTGCCTTGCCTTGACCATGCAAAAGCAGCACATAAGAAGCCATTAACAGGATTTCAAAGAACACAAACAGGTTAAATAAATCGCCTGTTAAAAATGCACCACACAGTCCCATAATTAAGAAATGAAACATGGCATGGAAATAGCGACCGCGTTCATCCCATTGACGGCTGGCATACCATAAAATTGGCATGGCCAAGCCATAAGTCAGCATTAGCATCAGAGCAGAGAGCTGATCTAAAACCAAAATAATGCCAAACGGTGCTGCCCATTCACTTAAATTATAAGTAATGATCTGCCCGCTGCTGGCATAGCTCAAATAGCAAATGGCAGTGGCTAAGCCTAAAGCCGTCGATACATAGCTGATACCACGTCGCCATGGCTGACGCCAATCATAGGCCAATGAGCCTGAGCCAGGGTTGCCTAGCAGCACTAAAATAAATGCAGTGCAGGCAGGGATTAAGATACTAAAAATAGGTGCATGTTGCTGCCAAAATTGGAGAAGATCAGTCATTATGGCTCATCCTCACGTGGGTCAATGGCAGGCAAATCTTCTTTTGAGTCAACGTGATCTGTCCCGGATTCATAACGACTACGTAATGCAAGTTGCACAATAAAAGCGGTAGTGGCAAAACCAATTACAATTGCAGTCAGCACCAAAGCTTGTGGCAATGGATCAGTGGCCTGTGTGGTTTCAGTTAATACCGCTGGTGCATTAAGTTGTACACGCCCCATTGTGAATAAGAAAATATTCACTGCGTAACCAATCATGGCAAGTCCCAACACCACCGGAAAGGTACGCGCGCGTAGGATCAAATAAATCCCAGCTGAGACCAAAAGACCAATGGCAGAGGCTAATAAAAATTCTAAGCTAATCATCTTATTTCCCCTTTGGTACAGGACCAGTCATGGTCGAGTGACGTGAGTCGCCAAGTACAGAAATCAGTAGCATTCCTGCGCCAACGACGGTGATGTATACCCCTAAATCAAACAGGGCAGCAGACGCTAAATGCATCTCACCAATCAAAGGTGGTGAGACATAAATGTGGGCGCTGGTGAGGAATGGGCGACCCCAGAACCATGAACCTATGCCAGATAGAACAGCAATGACTAAACCTGTACCAATCCAAATCTCATACAGACGACCGGATTTAGCTTTCAACATCTGTTCAGTTTGATCTTGCCCAAGGGCAATATATTGAATGACTAAGGCCATAGAGGTAACTAAACCAGCAATGAAACCACCACCGGGTAAGTTATGACCACGCAAAAAGATGTAAACACTTACTACTAAAGCCAGCGGTAAAATCCACGAAGCGGTCATGCGTAGCATTAAAGGTGATGGATTAAAGCGATAGGTCAAACCTTGGGTAATGGTGGTGCCATGCGCGCGCATACCATCCATCATACATAGTGCACCAATGGCAGCGATGCCAAGCACAGTAATCTCGCCAAAGGTATCAAAACCACGGAAATCTACTAAGATCACATTCACAACATTCGTACCGCCACCGAGTGGAATAGATTGCTGCATAAAGAACCATGAAATTGAATTGTGATCACGGGTCATAATGAGCCAAGCAATCCAACCGACGGCAAAGCCACCCCCAATGGCAATAATGGCATCACGCCAACGACGTGAGCGACTAGATTCATAAGGCGTTAGCTGTGGCAATAACGATAAGCTCATCAACAGGAGTACAGTGGTCACGACATCAACTGTAATTTGTGTTAAAGCTAAATCTGGCGCAGATAAGCCGACAAAAACCATGGTGACAACTAAGCCAATTGCACCACTGATTAATACCGCTTTAATACGCTCATGATGGAACCACAGCATCATCCAGCACGCTGAGAACAATAACAACCATAATACGATAGCTAAAATTGGCGCTTGAGTGAGTTCGCGTGTACCTGTACCTAAACCTTGGAAGATCAGTGGCATGCCAACCAGAGTAATGGTAAAGACAATAATATAAAACAGATAGCTTTGTAAGGAGCCATTTTCGGTGCTGCGCTTGAGTTTTCGCGCAAACTGTAATAGATGTTTTAAAGCATCTTCAAACAGTAATTTACCTTGTAGCTTGCCTAAATATGGGTCGAGGTCAATCTCACGTAAGCGGCCACCTTTGGCGAGCGCGAAATAGAAGACTAAACCACCGATCAATGCAATTACACTCATCAATAAGGGTGCATTAAGACCATGCCAAATGGCCAAATGCGTGCCTTCAAAGGCAAAGTTTTGTGTACTGGCGCGTGCTGTCGCGTTGACAATCGGTTCAACCAAAAGTGCAGGCAACAAACCCACTAAAATACACAGTACAGCTAACAAAGTGGCCGGTGCACGCATACCAAACGGTGGTTCATGCGCATCTTTATTGGGCACATTTTTGCCAAGTGGGCCATCAAAAAATACGCCGTGCACCAAACGGGTTGAATATGCCACAGCAAAAATGCCAGCTAAGGTTGCGACCACAGCAGAGGCAATCATGACAGGGCCACTTAAATTGGCCAATAGCTCAGTAAAGAACATTTCTTTAGACAAGAAGCCATTGGTCAACGGTACGCCTGCCATAGATGCTGCAGTAATCATGGTCAGGGTGGCAGTAAAAGGCAGTAACTGCCAAAGACCAGATAACTTACGTAAATCCCGGGTACCGGATTCATGGTCGATGATCCCTGCAATCATAAACAGGGCGGCTTTAAAGGTGGCATGGTTAATAATGTGGAAAATCGCCGCAGCAACAGCCAGCGGTGAACCAATCCCCAATAAACACATGATTAAACCAAGATGACTAATGGTCGAATAGGCCAATAGACCTTTGAGATCTTCTTTAAAGATGGCAAAAAAGGCTGCCATACATAAAGTAAATAGACCCACAAAAGTCACAATATTATGAAATAGTGCGGCACCCGCAAAAATAGGTAATAAACGCGCTACTAAGAAAATACCAGCTTTCACCATGGTTGCCGAGTGCAGATAAGCCGAAACTGGTGTTGGCGCTGCCATGGCATTGGGTAACCAAAAATGGAAAGGAAACTGTGCACTCTTGGTAAAAGCACCCAGTAAAATCAACAATAAAGTGGGTACAAACAAGCCATGACTTTGAATTTGATCGGTCATGGTTAAGATCCGATCAATTTCGTAGGTGCCTGTGATTTGTCCAAGCAACACAAAACCACCCAGCATAGCCAAACCGCCCATACCGGTAATGGTTAAGGCCATACGTGAACCACGTTGGGCTGCGTCGTAATTGCTCCAATAACCGACCAATAAAAATGAGGAAATACTGGTCAACTCCCAAAAGGTCAGCAATAAAATTAAATTATTAGAGAGAGAAATTCCTAGCATAGCTGCCATAAACAGCATCAGCAGTAAGTACAACTTACTTAAGGAATTTTTAGGGCTTAAATAATAATAAGCATAAGTAAAAATTAAAGTACCAATACCGGTAATTAATAGGGCAAAAAGTAGGGCGAGCGCATCCAAGCGGAAGCTAAAATTTAAACCTAATTCTGGCAACCATGTCCAAGTTTGCGTAATGACCTGCCCATCAAAAACATCGGGGGCGTGTAAAAGCAAAAGAATCAAACTGCTTAAACTGACCCCGATTGCCGCGAAAGCCGTTACCCCGCGCGAAAAATTCTTCAGCCACGAGACAAGGGTGGTGCCTAGTACTAGCGGTAATAAGATAATAATCGGTAGCACACTGATATCCATTGTCGTGATAGGTCAAAAACCTAAGAGTGAATCTTATTTTTTCAAGCTTACAGGATCACAAAGAGTCATCCAAAGAGGCTCAAGCTTGAAAACCAAAGGTGTTTACAGGTGTATATAACAAGTTGTGTTGCGCAACTTGATGAAAAAAGCTACAGTAAAATCGGATTTTACTATAAAAGTGTTGATTTTATCTGATCTTATTACATGAACAAAACAACTTCAAACACTTTCGCGCAGACATAACAAAAACATTATACGCCTACCTTTTTGAGATATTGCTTGATGATTGAGCAGATAGCGGCTTTTAAAGAAGGTCTCTCACTCAGCTCATTTTTAATTTAAATCGGCATTGGGTTGATCTAAATGTTCATCATGAACAGCATACTGTTGTAAATCTTGTAGTAATTGTTGTTTTTGTTCAGGTGTTAAGTCATTTTGGATTTGGCTAAGCAGTTGGTTATAACAGGCTTGCTGATCGCTTAAGGGTTCTGAAATCGCTAACGCCTCTTCATCTTGTAATAGGTGGGCATAGAGTTGGCTATATTGCTCATCTAAAATTTGCGCTTGAGTATGTAAGGGTTTCAGTTCTAAATCTTGAAATTGTAAATAATGATAGCGATTTTTTTGTTGTAGCAGTTCAGGTTGTGAGCTGCTTACAATAATTTGTAGTTTTGGAAAGGCTTGTTCAAGGCGGCTTAAAATCTCAAAGCTATGTGGCTCATCAAGCTGTTGCTCAATTTGATCAATCATTAAAATGCCATCACCCATTACACAGGGTTCAAGCTGCTGCGGATTTAGCACACATAAACGCCGAACCACATCACCTACGAGGGCAATCCACACTTTTAAACTATTCGAAAGCTGCTGATAAAGTAGCACTTGGCCGCGGAGTTTGACCTTAAGTTGAATTTTGGGTTGATATTCTAAAATTAAATCTTCAACTTCAGGTAACACAGTGTTTAAGCTTTTTTTGAGTGCAGTTAAATGCGGACGTAGCGGCTGCATATGAAACTGCGCTTGAAAACTGTCGAGATCAATTTGGCTTAAATGTTCTACATAAGCTGCACTATGGGCATTTTCAACATCGTGCATTTCACGTAGCCATTCAAAAAAACGGCTAAAGGTGGTGTAAGGAATATGGGCTAAATCATAAGCATGGATGGGCTGCAGAACTTGAGGATTATTTTTACTGAGTAAATTAACGTCGTTAATAAAGCGTTCTGCTGGATAGTAGGCAATTAGAGGTAAACCATAATCTGGATCATGCTTCAACACCCGTTGATACAGCTTGACTAAGTTTTCGAGTTGCGTGGTTTCCACAGTGCTCATGCTGCTGTTAGCCGTCTGGGTTTTTTTTAGTTGCCATGTGTAAAGTTGGCTGGTTTGATCAGTAATATTGAGTTGCTGGCTACTTTCAAATAAGGCTTGAGAAATTTTGACACTGATGCGTATTTTTGAAGCTTGGGTTTCATGGCGAATATCCTGCGCGACCATCACCACACCTGCAGTCTTTAAATCGCGATAACGGCCTTGGAACCAAGTGAGTGCATGATAAAGATTTTTCAGGAGTGTGGTTTTACCACTGGCTTGTGCACCGCTAATCACGGTTACGGGGCAGTCTTCAGGAATAGTCAAATCGAGTTTAGAAAAATGCGCAGTATTATGCAGATGTAATGCGTAAAGCTTCATAGGTCACCTTATAGTTGTTTACCCTATCTACACATTGATGGCGGCGTCTTCTTTTTTAATAATTGCATCAAGTCATAAATATGGTGAATATTTAGACTTACTTTAGCACGGGTACAGGCTACGTAAAGTAAACGTAACTCTTCGTCACTAATTTTATAATCGTTTTGATTGAGTTTAAATTGGTAGTCATCTTCAATATGCACCCGATTCCACTCTAAACCTTTGGCTTTATGCGCCGTGGAAATAATATAGTCCGCCTGACCAATGGGGGTGATTTTGGCTAAAGCGCGCTTTAAGGCATCAGTACCATGATCGTCCACCAATTTCACTAAAGGCTTAATATCACTGCCTTCATTGGTTTCGCAGTATTCATGTACATCATGCCAAGAATTAAACCAAGCCAGTTCTGGTACATCGTTAGGGCGGCGGCCTTGTTTGAGCATACTGGCTGCATCAACAAAACGACCTAATTTGGCATGATCCGCTTGTAAGCTAACTTTGTCACCTTGCACCAAACCTGAAAGCAAAAGTTCCATAGCACGTGCATTGGTGCGGCATAAAATCGCATCACGTTGTTTGCTATGCGCTTTACGAATCACTTCTGAGTTGAGCGCATCATAACCCAGCAACGGTACCGTTTCACCCAAAGCACTTAACAGGGCATTGGCATTGGCTGCAATTTCAGGGCCAAAACGAAAAGAGGTGGTGAGACGTGATTCAGGTAAAGGCAGTTTTTGCATAGCATTAATTGCACCGCGCCATGCATAAATTTGTTGATGTGCGTCCCCCACATAGATGACTTGTGAACTCTGCTGACGCAGCAAAATACCGAGCATTAACGGGTCGGCATCTTGGGCTTCGTCAAACAAAACATAATCGGCAGGGATGTTGGGTTCAGAGAGAGCCCAAAGCTTGAGATAAATATCATGCCCAATACCGGCTTGATGATTCGGATCAATCGATTCCAACCAACGCCGTTCCACCGCAGGATACAAATGTTTTTGTAAACTTTCGATATCGTCAGGATGCAACCAACTGGGTGCTTGTAAATGTCTAGGTGCAGGATATTGTGAACTGGTGGAACAGAAAAAGCCCACTGCATCTGCAACTAAACTGGCCAAGCGCGAGGGCATCAATACGTATTTTTCGTAGCGTCCACCCATGAGGCGACGCAAGGTGATGGGTTGTAATTGATATTCTTTGGCTAGAAAACTTGGACTTAAACGGGGCAGGCGCAGTTTGTCGGTAATGCCACGCCCAACGTTGCGATAAGCCAGTGAGTGAAAGGTACGGCAATCAACATTGCTACCAAATTTTTGTTGGGCTTCGGTAGCAATGGCTTTGTTAAAAGCCAAGTACATGCCACGCCGCTTGGGCATGGCATGACTCATCATCTGTAAAGTAGTGGTTTTACCTGTGCCAGCATAGGCAATCACTTTAAAAGAATGACCTTGGCAAGCTTGTTCAACGGCAACGGCTTGTTCAGCGGTGGGCTGATGATTCAATGCAGACACAGACAGCACTTAATGTTGACGGTTAGCTTTTTCAAGCAAACCTGATAGACCTTGGCGACGTGCCAATTCATTGAGAACCAATTGCACATCAAGGTCAAAGTAACCGAGCATGACAATGGTATGGAACCAAAGATCAGCTACTTCATAGACTAAATCGTTTTTGTTGTCGTCAGAAGCTTCAGCTTTAAAATCTTTTGCGGCAATAATCGCTTCTACGCTTTCTTCACCGACTTTTTCTAAGATTTTATTTAAACCCTTGTGATACAGCTTGGCTACATAAGATGAATCAGGATCAGCGGCTTTACGTTCAGCCATCATCTGACCCAAGTAAGATAACACTTCGACTTGCTCAGCTTGAGCCTTTGAGGCATTCATGGCAAGCGTATGGGGATTTGTAGATTTTTCGCCATAGATCGCACTTGGATCTTTAAGCTGTGCATCAACAATTTCCCAACCATTTGGCGTGAGTTTACGGTAGAAACATGATTCACGACCAGTATGGCAAGCAATACCGCCATGTTGTTCAATTTGTAACACAATCACGTCTGCATCACAGTCTAAACGGATTTCATGTACCGTTTGGAAATGACCCGATTCTTCACCTTTATGCCATAATTTTTGGCGTGAACGGGAGAAATACACCGCTTGGTTTTTCTCAGCAGTTAAGGCCAACGATTCACGGTTCATCCAAGCCACCATCAACACGCGTCCAGTTTGATGATGCTGTGCAATAGCAGGTACCAGACCTTGTTCGTTAAATTTTACTTCATCGAGCCATTGCAGATTGTTCATTGGATTCACCTAGTGCGTATAAAAGGAAAGTGCAGAATTTTGCGTGACTCATCTTAGCTCAATCATGGCGATTTTGACATGATCAGGACCAAAAAAATCCGATTAAGCGACAGTGCATGTCGTTATAGCCAAAAGCACAGCAAGCACTTTGGTGGTATCGTTGATATGCTGATGTCAGCGCAGATGGATTTATAAATCTTGTAGTACATCGCCCCAATTTTGTTTTTCGAGCAATTCTAAAAATTCATCCCCCAAACGCTGACTTTCACTTACGCTTTGCTGCCAGTATTTAATGCGTGTGGCCTGATCTAAACCTTTTAAAGAAAAGTCTTTACGATCGGGTAAACGACCCAAAGGCAGACTGCTTAAATATTCAGATGAGGGTGAAATCAGTAAGGTACGTGCTTGATTGCTTGGATTGGCACGGCGTTTGATGGTTTTATCAAACCAACCGGGAGTAATGGAATCAGTAAAATGCGGATAGAGCACAATGCCTTGGCTATTAAAAGGCAGGTCAATATGATAATCAATTAAACCGCCATCGCGATAACTGCCTTTGGCATTTGGAATATCTTTGACCGCATTCATCACTCCGGGGATAGATGCCGATGCCATCAGCCAACTTAAAATATTATCTTGATTGAGTTGATGATAATGCGTAGTAAATTGATCTTGTACCTGAAATTGTGAACCATGCGCAGGTTGACTAATCACGCGTTGCATAAATAAACGGTTGTTTTTACGCGATAAGGCATTGGTGCCAATAATTCCAACAATTGAAGCCAGTAAAGGAAGCGCACGATCACTTTGAAATACATGCCGAGCTTTGGCAGAAATAATGGTCAGATGGTAATCGGGATGATGAAGCATGTACTGTTCACGGCCTTGGACTAAATCCAGCAGCATCTGCTGACAAATTTGACCAATGTCGTGCATTTTCATATGTTTATCAAAATACAAATGCGTGTATAAATCAGCTAAGCGGCTTAAGCCTTGGCTTGCACCCCAAGCAGTGATACTGGCAAAACGCCATGCCCCAATGGATGAGCCAATTAAGGTGCGGCGTTTTGGGGCTTGGGCTAAAAAGTGGTCAAAAATGGCTTGGTCTAAACCAAAAATGCCAATGCCTTTTGGGCCGCCTGCGGCGCCGGGAATAATATCCACATCTTGCGCTTGTAAGCCGTGTTGTAAAAGATGTTGCTGAGCGACATGACCAGCACGAAGACTTAAAGCAGGAACAGATTTTTTTAGAATATAGCGCATTGTGAAAATGGGGATGCGTCAAAATAAAAAGATCAACAAGCTTAGCATAAGCCTGTTGATCTGCTGCTATATGAGATGGGCTTAAGGTGCGATTTTAAATTTAGCTGTTATCCCTGAACCGTAGCTATTTTCATTCAGCTGATAACGTTGACTTAACACGATTTTTTCTTCAGCGTTGTTATTGGCAATATGAATGTCAGGATGATCAATCACAGCGGTCAAAGTAACTGTTTCACCACTGAGCGGTAAGCGAGTTAAACCTGCAAGATGCGGTGAAATTTGTGACAGTACATTGCCGTTTAAGGCCACTTGACCATTTTGTAATACGTTAGTGGCAGTATTTAAGGTCAACTCTATGCCACGTACACTGCTTAAATTTGACTCTAAATTGAGTTGGGTACCAGCGGGTAGACTAGCACTTTGCAAGCTACCATTGGCATTAAAGCCTAAATCTAAGCGATCTACCGCAATTGTGACTTGTTTGTTGCTAAGGGTGTTAATTTTTAAGCCAGCACTTACACGCAAGCTTTGATTACGCAATTTGCCATAGCTTTCTAAGCCTAAGCTGATCCCGTTGAGTTCAGATAAGCCAATTGGATTAAGCAAAGATGCATTGAATTGGTTGAGGTTATAGCTTTGATTTAAAATATTAAAACTTGCCAATTTTAAATAATCAGCATAAAACGCATCAATATTACTCAAATCGTCAAATAGCGTATCGGGATCAATATTGACATTAAGATCAGACTCTTGAATCAGTTCAAGTAATTGATCAAGTGGTGCAAGTAAGGCATTTTCACTGTTGCTACTTAAGGCTGCTGCAGCAATTTCTGCCAATATTGTGCTTGTTTGTTCAGCAGGTAAGACTAAAACCTCAGCCAAATTGTCAACCAATTTACTGGTCACGACTGACTCTTTAGCAGCTTGAATATCTTCTTGGGTTGCTTGCTGAATCGCTGCTACACCTTGATTGAATGTGTTAAGTGGTAAACTTTGTAAGGTGCTTTCTACAGCTTGTACATTTTCTAAAATAGCAGGAGTAGCTAAGGCAGCTAAATTGGCACTCACTGCAGCGAGATTGTCTTGATATTCAGGTGGCAAATAGTCTTGCACAGCACTCAAGGTTTGAGTAATGGTGGCTTGAATAATTGCAGGATCTTGTAAGCTGCTAGGTTGATTATCTGCAGTTAAAGCTGAGCTTAGCGCAGCAAAAGCGGCTAAAGTAAACTCTTCTTGTGCAATACCCTCAGTCAGCGGTGCAATACTGCTTTGAATTTGTTCAATTAACTGTTGTACCACCACAGTTTTGGTATACAGCTCTTTATTTCGCATTGGATCAGCAGAAAGCAAGTTAGTGCCTTGCAGACCTAAGACGCGCGCAATTTGCTGCGCTGCAGCATTGACATTTTGACCCGACTCAACTTGCGCTTGAATTAATGTCGTAAGTGGCGACACAATGATGTCATTGGCATTAGAGCGTGGTGCCTTTAAGGTTGAGCTAAACGGTAAATTGGTGGCGCGGTCAAGACCACCACTAACATGAATCGTACTAGAGCTACAGTTCGTCGGAAATTTAAAGAAACCATTTTCATCAGTTTCTGCGGTTTCTGGGTTTTTTGTCGTGGCATTCATACAGTTTTTAAAAACCACCAATGCCCCAGCTAATGGACCATCGACTGCACGACCTTGTGTTGCAGTTACACTGCCACCACTACTACTCCCACCCCCACCGCAGCCAACCAATATAGCTGCAATAGATAAACTTAAAAAAGATGCATAAAAGGCTTTATTTTTCATTCTGATATCCATGTTTAGAGTAATTTTGTTAATAGTTATAACAAAAAAAATATAAAAAAAAACACTAAGCTAAAAACAGATTTTTGAAGCAAAAAATATTTCTTATGTCTTTTTAAGTGGTTTATTTTTATAAACATTTGTTTATTAATTGGTATTTAATTTAAATTTAATGTGAATCATAAAATAAAAAAAGGCATTTAATTTTTAATTAAATGCCTTTTTAGTCAAAATGTATTAAAAACTATGTAAACGTAGTCCAAGCGACGCTAGACCATAACGGCGCTCTAAACGTGAGGCAGTGGTGCCATTATATAAAAAGGGGATATGACCAACAAAGTTGTGCTGATACAGTTCACCTTGCACAAAAGCGCTCATTTTTGGAGTGAAATCATAACTTAATTTTAGTCCAAGCACATGATTGTCTTTAATCGCACTGTGACCAAACTGGGCAACACGATCATCAATATCTTTGCGCCATAAACGTTGATATTGGTAAGCGACTTGACTCTCAAATTGTTGATAACGCCAATTCCATGAGCCGCCTAGGCTGGCAAAATAGCTATCGTAATTGAGATCTTTATCTACCTCTAAACCGTAGTCTTGGGCATCGCCGGTAATCTCAAGTTGATGTACGGTTGAACCGCCAATTTTACAGGGTTCTGCCAATTGACCGCTATATTGGTTATTGGAATCTACGCTGATATCAGCTAAACAACCTTGATAACGGGTACGTAATTTAAGCTGATCAACCTCGACTTTGCTGTAACCTAAACTAGCAAAGGCATTGATCTGATTCATATGGTCAATTTTACGCGAGAAGAGCGCATCAAATTGCAGTTGTAAATCTTGTGGTTGATCGACGCTGACCTTGTCAAAACTATGCCCATTCACTTGGGTGGAGGTTGATTTGCTTAGTTCATCGCTACGATTGCCCCAAACACTGGCACGTAAAGCCAACGCGTCATTTTTTGCTAAAAATGGTAGTTCAGGCTGATAACGTACGCCCAATAAACCGGTATGGATGGTATTGGTATCAGGTGCTAAGTCGATATCACGATAATAATAGCTGCCTTCAATACTCCAATGGGGATTGAGTTGGTATTCAGCTGCAATATGTCCGCCAATATAGTCGCCACGGTCACCGCGCACACCTTCACTTTGACGCATATCAAATATATCAATGCTGTCGTTGACGGCATCAATTGCAACAGTGACCTTAAGTGCTGAGTCTTGTGCTTTAAAGTCATCGGCTTGTAAAAATAGATCATTGGGTGCAGCCAAACTATAGCTACTTAGACCTGAAGCGAGCGCAATGATCAGATATTTTAATTTCATGTCGTTATACATATATTTGAGGGTCGTAAAAAAAGGTCAGCACATGTGCTGACCTTAGGTCTAAATTATTTCAGTTTAAAGTAAGCCGCTAGACTTGGTGCCGAAAAGCTATAGTTTTTAATCTTCATCGTTGAGACTTGTAAACCTAAAGCAGGATCAATCTTGTAGCTGCTTGGTTCCACAAAAATCTTAGCATTCATTGTGTTGCCAGAGACAAGATTACCTTTATAGGTATTATAAGCTGACTCTAAGCGCGGATCGCTTTTCAGGAGTTGGCTCAATGAGATGGTGCGGTCATTGCTCACAACAAAGGTACGTGGTGCTTCAGTTTGAATATAAGAGACGCTGCCATTTTGACCTGGCACAGGGAATTTCATGCTTGAATCAACAGTCAGTAAAGTACCTTCTGTAATCGTTGCTGTCGCAATACGACCCGTCTTATCAAAAGTAACTTTGACTTCATCTAAAATCACGTCAATGGTTTCGCGACGATCACCACCTTGTGCTTGAACGCTAAAGCCTAGACGGAATTTATCTTCTAGCGCTTTTTGAGTGTTTTGAATACCAAAATTAAACTCTAGCACGCGATCTATGTCTTGAGGATCAAGCAGAATAGGTTGTGCTTGGCTTGAATTTTTCAGATCTAAGACACTGTAGTCAGCTACAGTAAAATTGCCATAGATCGGTTGCGTGATGATCTCAGGTGCCGGCTCTTTTAAGGTCTCTTCAAGAACAGCCTGATTTTCTGGCTTTTTCAATTCTGCTAATAACTGGTTTGCATCACCGGCTTGTTCAATCAAGGTTGCTAAGAGCGTTGATAATTTCATTGCGTCAGCAGCAATACCATCGATTAAGCTTAACGGAATGGTTGCATCTGGATTTTTTGCTTGTAGTTGTTGTTCTGCAACGCTAAAAGCTTGATCAAGAACAGTATTTAAAATATTTTCATCAAAGCTAACGCTACCATCTTTAAATAATGGCTTGTCTTTAACAATGTCAATCACAGCTAAGAAAGCGATTTGTGCAGCTTGATTGCCATTAAATACTGAATCGCCATTTATGCTTAAGTTTTCTAAGTTGTCTTCAATTTTGTTGACCAATTGCTGTAGAGCAAATACTGCTGCTGCAGTTTGGGCACTACCGTCAGTCACAGGGTTAAAGCGACTTAAATTTTGAGCATCTACATCAGTAATGCCTAAGTTTTCTAAAATTTTAGCCAATTGATCTTGTTGACCTGCATCAACCAAATGTTTTTCTAAGGTTGTTAATGGGGTCACTGCAAGTTGAGTAGCTTGGTTGAAATCTGTGCTCTTTAATTGTAAGCGACCGGTAAATGGTAAGCCTGTCCCCGTATCTGTACCGCCTGTGATCAGCATTTCTGAGTTTTGGCAGGCTTGTGTGGTTTTAAAGCTAAATTGACCTTGAGCGTTGGTTTTAATCGAAGCACAGTTTGGGTTACTAAACGCAACCGTTGCATCTTTTAAGTAAAAGTCTACCGCTACACCATTAACTGTGGTGCTGGTATAGGTTGGAGCAGAGCTGCCACCGCCGCCGCCACATGCGGCTAAAGACGCCATTGCAGCACAAAGTAGAGAGATTTTTAAATTTTTGCTAAACATACGTAGACCAGCCCCAGATAAAAATAATGATTTTTTTGATAGCTTTAATTGCAACAAAGTAGCATTAAACTAATACGTAAAATTACATTGAGTTTGAATTATAGGCAGAATTTTTAGAAATACGAGTCTTTATGTACTGATTTTGTAGTTTTTTTAAAATATTGAACTCGGTCACAAAAAAAGACCGTTGCTTGAACGGTCTTTATGTAGTTTTATTTAGCAACTCGCCATAGCGCGAGTAAGCTACTCACAGCAATGAGTACCCAAGAAACGTACCAAGGAGCAATCACAGCAATCGCCAATAAAATGGCCATGATACTGCCAAATAACCATGAGCGCTTTTGTTGATGTTCCATTTGCAAGCGTAAATGTTGTAATTCACGCAATTGTTTTTCTTGCCAAGCAGACTGATTCTTTAAACCATTGAGGCTATCAATCATTAAGGTTGGGAGATCTTGGGCACCTAATAATAAATCTGGAATTCTTTCACCCAACTCTTTTAAGTTTTTCTGTGGGTTCATTTGCGCTTTTACCCAATCAGTCAAGATGGGTTTGGCCAATTTCCAAATATCAAGCTGCGGATAAAGATCTGTGCCTAAGCCTTCGACATGCACCAAAGTTTTAAGTAGCAGCATCAATTGTGGCGGAATTTCTAAATGGAAACGACGCGCAATATCCATTACTTGTAGCAAGATACCAGCAAAATCTAATTGGTCCATGGGTTTAGAGACCATAGGACCCACGGTACGGCGCATTTCACGCGCTAATTCATCTTGATTAGTCCCAGGTGGAATCCAACCCGCTTGATGCACAATTTGAATGAGCTGTAAGAAATTACTGTTCATCACGGCAAGTAACATGCGCGCTACCGTCATCTGGTCGCTTTTTGACAGTTCTCCCATAATGGCACAGTCGAGCGCGATATAACGTGGATTACTTGGATTAATGGTTTCGACAAACACATTTCCCGGATGCATATCGGCATGGAAAAAGTTATCACGGAAGACTTGGGTAAAGAAAATCGTCAGACCTTTTTCGGCTAAATCGGCGCGATCCATGCCCATTTCATCAAAGACATGAGTTTCAGAAATCGGCACACCTGTAATCCGTTCAGCCACCATCACATCGACGCTATCCATATACACTTCAGGCACATACATCATGCTTGAGCCTGTAAAATAATGGCGCATACGACGGGTATTGTCCGCTTCTAAGGTTAAATCCAACTCATTTAAGATGGTTTGACGATAGTTTTGGATGATTTCGGATAAATGTAGGGCACGCGCAGCTTCAAGGCGTTTTTCTAAAGTGATACCTAACCATTGCAGGATTTCAAAGTCTTGTAATAGTTGACGTTTGATGTCGGGACGGGTGACTTTAACCACCACTTCGCGACCATCATGCAGCGCTGCGGTATGCACTTGCGCAATTGAAGCTGCGGCCAATGGTTGTTCGTCAAAACGCGCAAACAGGGTGGCAATATCGGCTTTTAAGGCGTTTTGAATACGCATTTTAGCCACATCAGAACCAAAAGGTTTGACCCGATCTTGTAATAACACCAACTGCTGTAAGACTTCAGGTGGAATTAAATCACGACGCGTAGAAAGCAGTTGACCTAACTTAATCGCTAAAGGCCCCATATCTTCTAAAGCTTGTTTAAGCTTTAAAGGATTGTCTTTTTCTTTGCTTGACCACGCAGCAGGGTGCAGGCGAATTAAATTTAAAATGGGGCGGGCTTTGGCAGGTAATTCTTCGGCAGGAAACAACGTGTCGAGTCTATAGTGCGCGGCGATGCGCCAAAGTTCGAGTAAACGTGAAACATGCGGAATCATAAATGCCATTACCTAAGTTAAGAAATTTTTTGTTGCAGCGCTAAAATTTTCGCTTCAGCACGATCAAGATTTTGTTGTAAGCGACGCGTCGCTTGTTGTAAGTCATCCATTTGCCAACGTGGGGCAAATAGACCGGAATCTTCTTTTAAATAATCTTCGGCAATAAACGCTTGGCTTTGCAGTTGATCTTTGAGGACTTTGGGTAAGTGCTGTAGCTTGCCAATTTCATGCGCAATATTTGCACCTATCCACGGGCTTAAATGTGCTGCTAAATCCAGCTCACTGCTTTGCATAATGCGTTGCACATCTTGCAATAAACGGTAATCACCTTGCAGAGGGATTGTACCCACATCTTCACTCACGAGAAGTTTTAGCAGTTCAACTACGCTGCCTACATGCAAAGTTGCAGTGGCGCTTATGGGTACATTGACTGGATCAAAAGGGCGCTGTTCAAAGATTGATGGTGCTTGACTTTGACCTGTGGCAGTAGGTTCTAAACGTACCTTGCCATGGTCAAAAAATACATCCACCGACAGTTGTGGTGAGTCAATCACCACACGCAGCATTTTGCCTTGCAAGCTGTTGAGCTGAATGCGCGTAATCGCATCCAGATCAATCAAATGATGCATAAAGCGCTCGATTGCCCCTAAGGCAAGAATCGACCACATAATCAAGCCTTAGAGTTTAAAGCCACGGTGCACTGCGACAATACCACCTGTTAAGTTGTGGTAGTCACAGTTGCTAAAGCCAGCATTTTCCATCATACCTTTTAAAGTACGTTGGTCTGGATGCATACGAATCGATTCAGCTAAGTATTTATAGCTTTCTGCGTCATTGGCAATGATTTTGCCCATCACAGGCAATGCAGTGAATGAGTATAAATCGTAAAGTTTTGAGAAAGGTTCAAACACAGGTTTAGAGAATTCTAACACCAGTAAACGACCACCTGGTTTAAGTACGCGGTACATCGCTTCTAATGCTGCATCTTTATCGGTGACATTACGTAGACCAAATGAAATAGTTACTAAATCAAAGCTGTTGTCTGCAAATGGCTCTAAAGTTTCAGCATTGGCTAGAACAAAATCTACGTTGGCACAGCCGGCATCTAATAAACGATCACGACCGACATTCAGCATCGATTCGTTAATGTCAGATAACACTACGTGACCCGTAGGGCCAACTTCACGGCTAAAGACTTTGGCTAAATCGCCTGTACCGCCTGCAATATCCAGCACGTGTTGACCACGGCGTACACCTGACATGTTAATCGCAAAGCGTTTCCATAAACGGTGAATACCAAATGACATGAGGTCATTCATAATGTCGTATTTAGCGGCCACTGAATGGAACACTTCAGCGACTTTTTGCGCTTTTTCTTCGCTATTCACAGTTTGATAGCCAAAGTGGGTTTTTTCACCCACGTTACCGGTATTGGCACCGCGCGGTAAGTTGTATTTGGGAATAGCACGTGGCGCATCTTGCTGTACGCTTTGTTGCTGACCCTGAGGCGCACCTTGTGGTAGTGGCTCAGTTAAGAATGGGCTCACTTTGTCTGTGTTCTGTGCGTTAGTCGGCGTTTGATTTTCGTTAGACATGAGTCTCACTCCTAACCGGGAAATAGAGTTAAAAACAGTGCTGCATCATGACAGATTATAAAGCGTTGTACAGTCATGCAGCCTTGAATGTGTTCCATAATATACAGAAAAAAAGCACACTTGTTGTATTTATAGCGCAACTAAACATGCTTCAATCTGCTTAAGTTAAGCAAAAGGTGTTGGGTGACCAGCATGCACTTTAGCGACAATTTCGCGTTCTTGCTCGGTAAAATCACGAACAAATTTTTCGGCTGATTTTAACGGCTTCATGGCAGCAAAACCATCTTGCATAAACTCATACATCACATCAAATCGATGTTTATAAGCGGTGCTTTTACACATTTTAAATGCGGTATGAACCACAAAAGAACGTAAGTACTTGTCTAAGCTTACACCCAATTGATCCAGTTGACGCAGTTGTTCCAAACGCTGCGCACCTTGATCAAGCTTAAGGTAAGTAATACGCATAATTTCATCGGTCAGCGGGGTGTTTTCTGGATAATCTTCTAATAACTGTACGGCCACTTGTTCATCAAGCTGTACCGCCAAAATGGCCAATTGAATCCCAGCTGTACCGGTTTTAATGGCATTTTCTGGAATGAGTTTTTCAGCTTTATGAATTTTGGGAATTAAACGCTCAATTTGTGCTGCTAAAGCATCAAAATCAGGGCCGCCATAGAGGCGATTCATAAAATACTCTGCCATTAACACATTAGACTTTTGCTTAAATTCTTGTGCATGAGTACGAATAATACGTTGCTTTTGCCAATTTTGTACGTCGCGTAAACGTTGCAATAACTGCGGATTTTGGTGATAGTTTAAGTGTTGATAGTTAACTAAAAGTTCATTTAAAACCGCAAGTTTTGACATACGTACTCCAAGCTGATCATTGAGTCTTAAGCTTAATGACTTCGGCTGTGCTCGGCTATGACCAAAACCGATTTAAATATAAAAAAATGTATATCTCGATTGCAGAATGGACAAAATCTTTGTACACATAGCCATAAGCACAACAAAAAACAAATCTAAGGCGGTGGTCAATGAGTGAAAAATTCAAAGTCATGGATGAGGATCAGCTGTCTTTTGATCTCATCGAAGCGCAGTTTGCTTTACGTGAAAGCCGTGACCAGAAAAATGCCAAAAGCTTACTCATTTTGGTCAATGGGATTGATTTAGCAGGCAAGGGGGAGGCAGTTAAACAATTACGCGAATGGGTTGATCCACGTTATTTAAAAGTCAAAGCCGATCAACCCTTGGTGCTTGATCAAACCCAACCGTATTGGTTGCCTTATATGGGTTCTATTCCCAAAGAAGGGCAAATCACCATTTTATTTGGCAATTGGTATAGCGACTTAATCAATACTGCTATGCATGTATCTCATCCGATAGATGATAGTTTGTATGATGAATACATTAAAAAGATGGCAATTTATGAGCAAGATTTAAAAAATAATCACGTTGATGTGATTAAGGTCTGGTTTGATCTGTCATGGGAAACCTTGCAACAGCGCATTGAAGACATGCCACCGAGTGAAGCACGCTGGCATAAGTTGCATGGTATTGATTGGCGCAATCAACACAAATACGACACTTTACAACGCCTACGCAAACGCTTTAGCGATGATTGGTTTATCATTGATGGTGAGGATAAAAATCGCGATCAAATTTTTGCCCAGTATATTTTAAAGGCGCTCAAAGACTGCCCCGAACACCATCAAGGCAGTCAAACCAAATGGAAAGCCAAGCCTATTCCACAAGCATTGCTCCAACCTGAGCAGAGTGTTTTAGCAAAGGCTGAATATAAAGATAAACTGAAAAAGCTCACTGCAGAAGTGGCAGATGCCTTACGTTTTGATCCACGCCATGTGATTATTTGTTTTGAAGGTATGGATGCTGCAGGCAAGGGTGGTGCGATTAAACGCATTGTACAAAAGCTGGATCCGCGCGAATATGAAATTCATAGTATTGCTGCGCCTGAGCCTTATGAATTACGTCGCCCGTATTTATGGCGTTTTTGGCGACGTTTACAAACCGATGGTGATATTAATATTTTTGACCGCACTTGGTATGGGCGAGTTCTGGTCGAGCGAATTGAAGGCTTTGCCCATCCTGTCCAGTGGCAACGCGCCTATGCTGAAATTAATCGTTTTGAACAAGATTTAATTGATCATCATCACGTCATTATTAAATTTTGGCTGGCGATTTCTAAAGATGAACAAGAAGCACGGTTTAAAGCGCGTGAAGACACCCCACATAAACGCTTTAAAATTACCCAAGAAGATTGGCGTAATCGCGAGCGTTGGGATGATTATTTACAAGCCGCTGCGGATATGTTTGCCTATACCAGTAGCCATGACGCACCGTGGCATATCATTGCCACCGATGATAAAAATACAGCGCGAATTCAAGTGTTAGAAGCCATTTTAAAACAGCTCAAAGCCACATAAAAAAACGCTCAGATGAGCGTTTTTTTATAAAAAAGCTGCTTAGTTTTTAGCGGCATCATCTTGTTGCTTTTCAAGGCTTGGTACATTGGTTACAGGTGGGGCAACCGACTCACCACGTTCAACGCCTTGTTTGAGTTGAATGCCTTTGGCCAGTTTATAGCTTTCTTCAACATGTGCTTCGGCTACTTTTTTCATCACCATATAGCCGAGGCCGGCGGCAATCATTTGTCCGCCTAAAGGAATAAATTTAGTCACTTGTTTGGTGACATATTTGGCTGCAATATTATTAAACGATTTTTTCATGGCGGTCCGTGCTACCACCAAACCTGAAAACTCAATGCCACGTTTTTTGAGTTCATTCCAATGAATTTGTTTGGTTTTAGGATCAAAGACAGTAACTTGCTCAGGTGCTAAACCAAAGCGTGCGTTAATCTGTGGAATGAGTTGTGACAAAATTCCCACATCAATAAAAACATCTAAAAATGGAATAGGAATAATCGCAGCACCTGCAGAAACATAGGCACGTTTTTTGACCAATTCCAAGCACTCAGCACGGACTTGTTCTAAATTTAATTTGGGATCAATTGTTTGTGGAATATTATCAATTTTCATCGTGAAATACCTTAAACTAGTGTTGGATTTTTCTTGGTCTATAAAGTGGTGCATGACATCAACTTGGCTTTAATCTGACATAGCACAGGTCATGGGTCTAGTACTGAATCTTTATGATTTTGTAGACAAATTAATACTTTGATTGGGTTTTTGAGGACATTATGGCAATTCATGTGATGCAAAGTCAGCGGATTGAAGTGTTGTTTGAAGCAATGCTACGTGCCGTGCAACAAGCACATAGTAATCCAGTGATGGTATTAAAAGCCCAGCATTTTATTGTCCCTTCAGTTGCCTTAGAAACGTGGCTGACCCAGCGTTTGGCGGAAAAGCACGGCATTAGTGCCAATAACCAATTTCATAGCCGGATTCGTGGTTTTCAATGGTGGGCTTATCAGGAAGTTTTGCATGATCAACGGGATGAAGTGCGTAAAGCCAACTTACCGCGATTAATGATCAAATGGCGGATCTATCAAAGCCTTAAAAATTTTGTGCAAAGCCCGCTTAATCCTTTAACTCAGCAACACCCGTTATATCCCATTATTCAACGGATTTATGCCAGCGCCGACCGTTTAGAAGGCTTTGAACAACTCAATAAAAAACAAAGTATGTTGTATTGGGTGGCTGAGCAAGTATCACGTTTATTTTCCAACTATATGGAATATCGGAGTGATTGCAGCACATGTCATGGCATATGCCGCTGTGGCAGTAATTGGCTGCAAACATGGGGCGCCAACCAAGCCTTAAATGTCGAGCAGATGTTCTTTAATGTGGGTACAGAAATTGAACAATTTCAGTTACAGCAGGCTGTAGAGCTTGAAGCATGGCAACGTTGGCTGTGGCATGTCGTCTTTGCTGAAGATTTTAAGCAAGTGGCGCATATTGATCAGTTATTTTGGCAACGTCTAGAGGATGAAAGTACGCGGCAAGAGGCGCTCAAGCGTTTACCTAAACAGTTGGTGTTGTTTACCTTATTGGATTTACCACCAGTACAACTGCAGTTTTTACGCCGTTTAGGCCAATACCTTGATATTTTTGTACTGCATTACAACCCCTCACAAGAATATTGGGCCGATATGGTCGACCCGCATTGGAAAGCGCGTTATGACGCCCAATTAAGGCAGCGTTTTATTGAACGTGAACAAGCCCAAGGGCGCACGGTCGATGATGCAGCTATTCAAGCTTATGTACAAAAATTTAGCTTAGAATTTCATGCTGAAAAGCGTGATTCACATCATCCGTTACTTACTCGTTTTGGTAAGCAAGCCCGTGACCATTTCTCGTTACTTTCGAGTTTGTCATCCAATGAAGAAGGGCAGTGGTTTGATTTGTTTCCTGAGGATTATCCCAAGACTTTGTTGGGTAAAATCCAAAGCGATATTTTAAATTTAGTCCAACCTGAAGCCAACAGCTATGCTTTAGCAGCCGATGATCGCTCTATTCAAATTCATGTCTGCCATTCGAGTTTGCGCCAACTTGAAGTTTTAAAAGAACAAATTACCCATTGGCTGAGTCAAACTACACCCGATGCGCCGCGCCGTGCCAGTGATATTTTGGTGCTGTGTCCCAATTTAAAAGACATAGAACCGCAAATTCGCAGCACCTTTGCCGCGCCTGTCTCTGAGCGGGAAAGGAGCGAACAAGACAGCGTATATTTACCTATACAAATTGCCGGCGTGACGCAACTTGATGCACAAAATGCATGGCGTGCGGTGCTCGGTCGTATGCAACTGTTACAAGGGCGTTTTACTTTAGAGGAATTTGCAGATTGGCTCAGTTTATTGGCCACCCAGCAGCGTTATAACTTAGATGTCAATGGCTTAGAACGCATTTATGAGTTGCTACAAGCGGCTGGTTTTAAACGTGGTTTTGATGCGCTACATTTACAAGACAGCCTAACCGAAGGCGACGAAGATTATCGCTTTAGCTTTAAATTTGCCTTAGATCGTTTGGCGCTTGGCATTGCGATTCCTGAGCATACGCTGTTTGCACAGACCTTAAGCTATGCGCATGTTCGCCCCAGTGATTTCGCTTTAATTGGTACCTTAATTGAAATTTACCAAGATATTGCGGCACGGCGTACATGGCTCAATCAGCATGAAACCGAAGCCGAGCAAAGTGCAGAACATTGGCTCAATTGTCTCATGCAAGAGATTAACGAGTTTAAAGATGCAGGAGTTACGGTTTTAGATCAGGTTTACTTGTTGGTGAAAAAGCAAGAACGAATGCTGACTTTAACCAGTTTCTATGATGATGCTGAACAAGATGCGCTGCGTAGTTTAACCTTACCATTACCTTATATTTTAGCTGAAGTCGAAAAAAGCTTAACCACGCAATTAGAACACGCAGAACCGACAGGGCATATTACCTTTAGCCAAATGGGACAAATCCGTCCAGTGCCGTATAAATTGGTGGTAATGCTGAATTTAGATAGCGGTAAATTCCCAAATCGTGATCAGCATATTCCCTTTGATTTAATGCAAATTCTGCGGCCAAAATTGGGCGATCGTTCACGTTTAGAAGATGATCAAGGCGCATTTTTAGATGCCATATTGTTGGCCAAAGATAATGTTTGGTTGTTTTATAACGCTTTTGATTTAAATGACAGCGAAGTGCGTGATCCATCTAGCGTAGTACAAGAGTTTGTCCAGCACTTAAATTTCATTACGCAAAAGCATCCTAATCTTGCAGCCAATACTGATGTGCATGGCGTTGAAATTCCAAGTCAATTGCTAAGTGTCTATCAGATTCATCCTCTACAACCCTTTGATCCTGTAGGTTTTCAGCAAAACAACTTAATTCGTTATAAAAACCAATGGTTTAAGGTGGCTCAACAGCTCACTAGTGCCCAGCAGCCACGTCAAGCATGGAGCCGAGGTAACTATCAGTTACAGCAGCTCGATGCGCAGCTAGAAGTGTTGGACAGCGAGCAATGGATAGCAGATATTTTGTTTCCCGCGCGCAGTTATTTAAAAAACTTAGGTGTTAAAAACTTAAGCCCAGCTGATTTGGTTGAAACACAAGAGCCTTTACTCCTCAATGGTTTAAAAAAATATCAGTTACGCGAGTTTATGTTGCAGCAAGGCCAAGCGGAACCTGACCTGGTAAAAGATATTTTACCAGTTGGCAAAACCCAGCATGCGACTTGGCAGCAAAGCCTGTTAGAGCAGGAAAGTTTACTCGAGCGTTTATATGAGTTTGCGCCGCAGCCCAGCACGACCACACGCCAAGTACTAAAAATTCAGCCGCATTTGCAGATCAGTATTCAAGTGCCCAAACACGATACTGATATTTGGGTCAATGTGATGGCAGCAAGTGCTCAGCCTAAACGCCGTGGTCGGGTATGGTTAGAATATTTGTTATGGCTCGCTTATCTTGATTTAGGCCAAGGCGGCACACATTTAAAACGTGTTGCAGTCTGTAGCAATAAAACGCTGGTTTGCCAAGGGGTAAGCTCTGAGCAAGCAAGAGTGTGGCTGAATGATTGGCTTGAGGCGTGGCATTATGCCAAGCAGCAACCACTCTTGTTGCCGGCAGAATTAATTTTAAAAGATGAAGTCAAAGTCGAATGGACGGATGTGTCCAATGGTTTTATGCAAGTCAAAGATTTAGACAAATTATTTAAAGAATGGCGCAAGTCAGATCACTTCGCTGGCTATCGCTATGACCATCAAGAATGGAATATTAAACACCGCGATTGGCAGTTTATTTTACGTGATTGTGATAGTAATCAATTATTAGAAGAAGCCTGTTTAAACTTCTCTTATCGGCTTTATCAACCCATCTTTTGGCATCAAGAGGTACAGGACTAAATATGAATAGTTTTTATCAGCCTGAAGCTTCTTTTGCCCCGATTGTCGATATGCAATTTAAAGGCCTACACTGGATTGAAGCCTCAGCAGGTACCGGCAAAACCTATACGCTGTCGAGTTTAATGGTACGGGTATTGTTACATGATTATCTTCCACATCAAGTGATTGCCACCACCTTTACCCGCGCTGCTGCTGCAGAACTTAAAACCCGTATTCGTAAACGCTTACAAGAGACTTTACATTTCTTACACGGTTATCAAGTGTTTAGCCCAAGTGAAGTGTTGGCGAAAGCGAGCCTTGAACAAGACGTGCTCTTTCAGAAAATCTTACAGGATTATTTTGATAAAATTGGCTATGCCTGTGAGCGTTTAAAGTTAGTGCTTGATCAACTCGATGAGCTGTTTATTGGTACGTTAGATAGTTTTAGTCAAAAGCTGCTGACAGAGTTTTCTTTTGAAAGTGGCAAGATTGAGCATGTCGCAATTAGTGATAACGCGAAGCTGTATACTCAGCAAATTATTCACGATGTATTACGTGAATGGATTCAGTTGCAACCCCAAGTCGTGATTGATTATCTCCTGTTAAATCAAAAGCTAAAATCGGTAGAAAGCTACGCTGCTGTCGTAGAAAGTAGTTTGAATTTTGCATCAGCCAAACTCCAAAACATTCAAGCGCCTCGCCTTGATGTAAAGCAATTTGAACATGCCATTGATGCGCTGCTTGAGCTTGATCTTGCTAGCATTGAGACCTTACGCGATTATTATGCACCCGATGGCAAGCAGCATAGTTTCATTGCTAAAAAATGGCGAGATAACTGTGCCATGCAAGTACTACTCACAGAAAAATTACCGCCATTTTTACAGGCTTTAAAGCTGCGCCGTGGTCAAGCACTCTTTGCACAATCCTTTGAAAGCACTTTAAAAGGCATGATTGATTTAGCCACTAAAAAGGTGATGAATAAATGTAGTGCGGAGGTCTTAGCAGGCTTTGAACAACATCCAACGATTATGGCTTTAGCGAAGTTCTGTGCACAGCTTAAAGATTTACACTTAAATTTAGATGCTTTAGATACTTATCTTAAATATCATTTAGCCAGTGAAGTGAAACGTCGCTTACCGCAGCTTTTACAACAAAAAGGCGAAACCACGTTTTCGCAGCAAATGCGTAGCTTAAGTGAGGCATTACAAGGTGAGCAGGGACAGCGCTTTGCTCAATATGTGCATAGTCGCTATCCGTTGATTTTGGTGGATGAATTTCAAGACACCAACCAAGATCAAGACAATATGCTCAAGCACATTTGGCGTAACCCCAAATGGTATAGCCAAGGCTGTATGATTATGGTGGGCGACCCTAAACAGGCGATTTACGGCTTTCGTGGCGGTGACATGCTTACCTATAGTAAGGCACGTCAAGATGTATTGGCGAAGCAAGGGCGTTTGTATAGTTTAAAATATAATCAGCGTTCGGTGCGCGAGTTGGTTGAAGTGGTCGATGCACTGTTTCAACAGCAAATGGATTTTGGTGAAGGGGTGATCTATAGCCCTGTAGAAGCTGGTGCACGTTCACATCCCATTTGCTATCAACATCAAATCGCCAATCCGAAACCACTACGTTTTATTACGTTGACTGATGCTGACCAAGAGTCAATCCAAGTGGCTTGGCAGATTCGTCAGCTACTGAATTTAAGCGCGCAACAGCAGCTACATTTTGGTGAGCTGGCCGAGCAAAAATTCTTACAACCTGATGATATTGCCGTCCTATCACGTAATCATGACGCTTTAGATAAAGTGCAATATGAATTAAATCGCTTAAATATTCGTGTCAATCGTGCTTCAAAACGCAGTGTCTTTGACAGCCTTATTGCGCAAGATGTAGGTGCGCTGTTAACTGCCATTTTACACCCCTTTGATGAAGCCAAAGTCAAACGTGCACTGCTCAGTCGTTTAATTGGCTTAACGTTGCAAGATTTAACCCAATTGCACAGCCAACCTGAAGGTTTGAGTCAATATATGAATGACTTTGAACATATTCGGGAGATGTGGCTCAATAAAGGGTTCTTAACCGCTTGGCAATACACCCTAAACGTATTTGGAGTGTGGCAAAACTTAGTCCGTTATCAGCATCGTGATAATGAGCGCAGTGTAGTCAACTTACGCCATTTAACCGAAAGCCTGACCCAATACAGTGAAAGCTATCAAGGCGCACAGACTTTATATGCGTGGTATTTAAAACAGATTCAAGCACCCGGGCAACGTGATTGGGAAATGGAGCGTAGTTTAAGCAATAGTGCTGGCGTACAGCTCATGACGATACATCAATCTAAAGGCTTGGAGTTTAAGATCGTATTTTTATTGGGTGCGAGTTCTGCAGGGCGTGAGATGAATAAAACCCTGAACTTCTCTACTCAAATGCTGCCCAATCCGGAGACAGGCCAAGCCGAGCCACAGCGGATCGTGGCGATTAATGATAAACATGGCTTAGATGATGAGGCTATTGCTCAGCACGACGCCCGCCTTGAAGCCGAGCAGCATCGTTTATGGTATGTCGCGCTCACCCGCGCCAGCCATCGTGTATATGCCATGCTCAGTGCTAAAGCCTTGGATAAACCTCATGGTTTACTGTTTTGGAAAAATGCTGCAAATGGCTTTAATCATCCCGGCTGTGTAGATGAGCCCTTGATTTTAGAATGTCCTGAGTTGATTGGTTCGCAGCAAAAGCTTGAGCAAGTGGCTTTAGATGCACTGCCATTGCCTATACAGCGTTTTTATCCGCGTAGTAAAACCAGTTTTAGTGCTTTATCGCAGCATTTAAGCCGTAAACAAGCCATGGATGCACTAGCAGCACAACGTGAACACAATGACAGTGCGGGTGATGATGTGCATGTTGAAGTTGCAAATCAAGTCATCCATCAACCCTTGTCTTGGATCAAACGCAATTTCCCTATGGGAACTTTGGCGGGTGATTTTCTACATGAAATTTTTGAGCATATTGATTTTCAAGACAATAGTGACTGGGGCTTAGAGCTACATCGTCGCTTTAAGAACACCTATCCTGTGCTATGGCAAGAATTACAGCAAAAATATGCCGCTGAATTTGGCGCGCCGCATGATGAGCAGTTATACGCCATGCTAGGTGAATGGTTAGCAGAAGTGTTAATCACACCGTTATTTGATGACTTTAGCTTAAGCCAACTTGAGCCTGAGCAGCATAGTGCTGAATTTCCGTTTTATCTGTCGCTAGCGGATCGCGTGTTTGGGGTACAGCGAATAAGTGAACTATTTCGTGAATACGGCATAGAGATGCTGGCCCTTAATCATGCCAATTCAGCGCGTTATTTAACAGGTTCAATTGACCTTGTATTTTATGATGGTCAGCGTTATCACATTGCTGATTATAAAAGTAACTTTTTAGGCCAAGATCAAGCAGATTATGCCAACGCTAAAATTCAAGCCAATATGTCACAAGCCAGTTATTGGTTGCAAGCGGGTTTGTATTTGGTGGCCTTACATCGGCATTTAAGTGTGCAACTGCAAGATTATGATATGGCAACCCATTTAGGCGGAGCCAGTTATTTATATTTACGTGGTATGAATGGGCACAGTCAGCAGGGCATCCATTATTTTAAACCTGAAGATGAGTTTATTTTACGTTTAGATGCCTTATTAGGGCGTATGCAGGATAAAGCCTAATGCAACAGCAACAACTTGAAACACCGTGGCTCGCGGCATGGAGTCAATATCTCGGAGGTGATTTATCGGCTCAAGCGCAGAATCTGATGCAAGAGGTGTTAATGGCGATGCAACATGGCCACAGCTGTGTTACAGCCTTACCCAAACAGGTACAGACACTGGGTAACTTGGTAGCACCACCTGATCAGGTCGCACCATTTATTTATGATCAAGAATTATTGTATTTGTATCGTTATTGGCAGCTTGAGCAGCATTTAGCTCAGCATGTGCGACGCTTACAACAAGCACAAGTCAGCTGCTTTGCTGTGGATGCCTATAAAAACCTGTTTACAGACCCCCATCAAAATGCTGCTTTAGAGGCTGTTGCGCAGCAAGCATTGACGATGATTACTGGCGGGCCTGGAACCGGTAAAACCTATACCTTGGCCCGTATTATTGCTGCCCTCAATCAAGCCTTGCCCAATTTACGGATTGCTATGGCGGCACCGACCGGTAAGGCTGCCCAGCGTATGAAAGAGGCGCTACAAAAATCCTTTAATGATGACAATATTCGTAACTTAGTCACAGAAGATTTAAAAAATTTAAATCCCATTACCTTGCACCGTTTATTGGGTTTAGGTACGCAGCACCAAGCGCGTTATTCAGCCCAACAGCCATTACCTTTTGATGTGGTGGTGGTAGATGAAGCTTCGATGCTGGATTTAAATCTGGCGAGCCTATTATTTGCTGCTATTGGTGCGGGAACACGTTTGATTTTATTGGGGGATGCCAATCAGTTGGCTTCTGTAGATGTCGGCGCAGTGTTAGCAGACTTACAGCAAGTCAATGCTTTAGCGCCACATCGGGTGCATTTACATACCAGTCGACGTTTTAAGCAAGGTGCCCGTATTGGTGAAGTGGCAGGCTTTATTCAAAAGCAGCATCAGGCAGATCGTGTATTAACTGAATTTGAACAGTTGGTACCCAATGCGATATGGCAAGCAGTTGAACTCAAGGATGAAATGAATGACATTGTACAATTGCAATATTTACCTGAAAGTCTAACAGCAGAGCTTTATAGTCAATACTATGATCAATTGATGTTGGGTTTTTCAGGCTATGTAACTGCATTAAAAGATTATTTAGAGAGCCAAGAACCAGAAACACATGTGGCAAACGTATTAGCACGTTTTGATGACTATCGTATTTTAACCGCCATTCGACAAGGTCAATTGGGACTTTATCAAATTAATCAACAGATTGAAAAACGCATTTTGCAGCAATTAGCCTTACATACGACGAAACAAGGCGATTGGTACGTTGGACGACCAGTCATGATGACCTATAACGATTATCAACTGGGCTTATCGAACGGTGATATTGGCATCTGTTTGCAGCGTTTTCGTGATGGTGAATGGCAGTTTGATGTGTATTTCCCAAGTTTAGAAAAGTGGCTGCCTGCAGCACGCTTACCCAAAAATATTGAAACTGCTTTTGCTCTCACCATTCATAAGTCACAAGGTTCAGAGTTTAAACATACGGCTTTGGTGCTAGATCGCTATGCAGCTAATTTGTTGAGTCGTGAGTTGATTTATACGGCAATTACGCGAGCCAAGTCAGTAGTGAGCATTTTGGCAGATAAACATAGCCTCCAACAGGCGCTGCTTGTCATGACAACCCGTCAAAGTGGTTTGCAAAAAAAACTAGCTTAAAAGTGATTTTTTTTGACTATTTGGTCTAAAACCTCACTTTGTAAGCAATGGCTTACAAGGATTCGAGAAATTGACGCATAGAGCTTAACTTGAGTTTCTGCGAATATAGCTTTAACAAAAGCTCAACACGGAATGTTGAGAATAATCGCATAACGATAATCATAAGTCGAAATGACAGCGAACTTACAGGAAGGTAAGTCACAGAGGAAACTTACAGCCGCTAAGCCTTGTAGTTTTGGGAGAGACTACAAGGCTTTTATTTATCTGCGCTGTTCACGTAAGCCAAAGCGCACAGCATAAGCAGCCAAATTCGACTTGGTTTAACCTCACTTTGCTTTACAATTGTTGATATAAGGAAAGCAAAACTCACAAGGAATAAGTGGGTATTACAACAAAAATATATAAAAGCAAAAATAAGTGAAGAAATTACAGCGCAAAAAGCCCAAGTTCTGCTTGGGCTTTTTTATTTTGTTTATTGAATAGTGACTAAGATTATTAAGTTTTCCCATCAACTTAGCCTGATAAATCACATTTAAGCGAAAGCAATTTTGCAATCGTATGCAATATGGCTTAAAATAGTTGCCTTGCTGTAGTGATGCACGGCAGTCAATTTGCAGAAATTGATTAATATCGAATTTTTTTACAAAAGCATCTCGGAGAAATCGAATGGCTTTAACAAACGCAGATCGCGCAGAGATCATCGCTAAATTTGCTCGTGCTGAAAACGACACTGGTTCTCCAGAAGTTCAAGTAGCGCTTTTAACTGCTCAAATCAATGACTTACAAGGTCACTTCAAAGAGCACAAACACGATCACCATAGCCGTCGCGGTCTTATCCGTATGGTTAACCAACGTCGTAAGCTTCTTGACTACCTTAAAGGTAAAGATGCTACTCGTTACAGCGATTTGATTGCTGCTTTAGGTTTACGTCGTTAATTCGATTTAAACTTTGTTTTTGGATTATTGCATGCTAAGTGCCGTAGGACTAAAAACAAAAGTATATCTAACTTCGGTTAGATAATGGGGAAGGGGCGAATGTTCGCTCCTTCTTTGTGTTTAAAATCTAGTGAGGTCGGCTTCTAAGCTTTGTCATTTATGCTTTGGCTTAAAAAAGTACCGATGAATGCCAAACCTTAGGGGTCTCCACTAGAATAAAATCAGGAAAGAATAGAACATGTCGATGTTTAATATTATTCGTAAAGAATTCCAATTTGGTCAGCACCAAGTTGTGTTAGAAACAGGTCGTGTTGCACGTCAAGCAAACACTGTTGTGATTACTATGGGCGGTGTAACTGTACTGGTTGCAGTTGTAGCACAGCCTACAGCAAAAGCGGGTCAAGATTTCTTCCCTTTAACTGTTAACTATCAAGAAAAACAATATGCTGCGGGTCGTATCCCTGGTGGCTATGGTAAGCGTGAAGGCCGTGCTTCTGAGTCTGAAACTTTAATTTCACGTTTAATCGACCGTCCAATTCGTCCATTGTTCCCAGAAGGTTACTACAACGAAATCCAAGTAACGGCAACGGTTGTATCTTCTGACAAAACGATGGAAGCTGACATTGCAGCCATGTTGGGTACCTCTGCAGCACTTGCGATTGCAGGCACACCATTCCGTGGTCCAATTGGTGCGGCGCGTGTGGGTTTAATCAACGGCGAATACGTTTTAAACCCAAGCCATGAGCAATTAAAAGAATCTGACCTTGACCTTGTGGTTGCAGGTACAGAATCTGCAGTACTGATGGTTGAATCTGAAGCGAAAGAACTTTCAGAAGACCAGATGCTAGGCGCAGTACTGTTCGGTCATGACGAAATGCAAATCGCGATTCAAGCGATTAAAGAGTTTGCTGCAGCAGCTGGCGCGAAAGAATCTGATTGGGTTGCACCAAGCAAAAATGAAGATCTTCGTGCAAAATTAAAAGAAGCTTTTGAAGCGAAAATCTCTGAAGCTTATACCATTGCAGTGAAACAAGACCGTTACGCGGCACTTGATGCATTACACGCTGAAGCGCTTGCTCAATTCGTTCCTGAAAATGATGAAACAGGCATTGCAGACGAATTAAACGAATTATTTGAAGATCTTAAATACCGCACAGTACGTGACAACATCTTGTCTGGTAAACCACGTATTGATGGTCGTGACACTAAAACTGTACGTGCCCTTGATGTACAAGTCGGTGTATTAGACCGTGCGCACGGTTCTGCATTATTCACACGCGGTGAAACTCAAGCGTTGGTAACAACGACTTTAGGTAACACGCGTGATGCATTAATGGTTGATACTCTTGCAGGTACCAAAACTGATAACTTCATGCTTCACTACAACTTCCCTGCATACTCTGTAGGTGAAACTGGTCGTGAATCTGGTCCTAAACGTCGTGAAATCGGTCACGGTCGTTTGGCACGTCGTGGTGTGCAAGCGGTTCTTCCACCAGCTGATCGCTTCCCGTATGTGATCCGTATTGTATCTGACATTACAGAATCAAACGGTTCATCTTCAATGGCTTCTGTATGTGGTGCTTCATTATCTCTTATGGATGCAGGTGTTCCACTTAAGGCGCCAGTTGCGGGTATCGCAATGGGCTTAGTAAAAGAAGGCGAGCGTTTTGCAGTCTTGTCTGACATCTTAGGTGATGAAGATCACTTAGGCGACATGGACTTTAAAGTGGCTGGTTCTGCTAACGGTATTACTGCGCTACAAATGGACATCAAGATCGAAGGGATTACCGAAGAGATCATGGAAGTTGCATTAAACCAAGCATACGCTGGTCGTATCCATATCTTAAATGCAATGAACCAAGTGATTTCACGTGCGCGTCCTGAAATCTCTATGCATGCGCCTACATTCCAAGTGATCAACATCAACCCTGACAAGATCCGTGATGTGATTGGTAAAGGTGGTGCAACTATTCGTGCTATTACTGAAGAAACTAAAGCGGCGATTGATATCGAAGACAACGGTACAGTTCGCGTATTTGGTGAAACGAAATCTGCTGCAATGGCTGCAATCGCTAAGATTCAAGCACTGACTGCTGAAATTGAACCAGGTACAATCTACACAGGTAAAGTGATTCGTATTGTTGAATTTGGTGCGTTTGTGAATATCCTTCCGGGTACTGATGGTTTACTTCACATCTCACAAATCTCAAATGAGCGTATTGCAAACGTTGCAGACGTACTGACTGAAGGTCAAGAGATTAAAGTACAAGTGGCTGATGTCGACAACCGTGGTCGTATTAAATTGACTATGAAAGACATCGAACAAGCATAATTGTTGATGACTTGAAAAAGCCCGCATTCGCGGGCTTTTTTTATTGGCTTTGCGCCTGTAATAACATCAAATACATTTGATCTTTAAGTTTTAATTTCTGCCGTTTGAGCAGTTCTATGTCGTCACGAATTTGCTTGACTGGATCTTGTTCCAATAAATTCACCTCACGATCGAGTTGTTCATGCTGTTCGAACATTTTGGCAAAATGGGGATTTTCTTCGCGTAATTTGGGAATTAAATCCTTAAATTCCGGAAACATGAACTTGGTCTTTTTATTACATTCTTTGGTCTTCATAGCGTGTTAATGATCTCAACAAAGCGTCTATAGACATACAGCAGCTTAAAAGCTGCTGTGCGAAGGGGATGGAGCAATTTAACTATGCATAAAGTTGCAATGTTTAACCTGCTTACGTAATTGTTGCACTTCATCAATTAAGTCAAGCATCATGGCAACTGCAGAAAAACTGGCGTTAAAATCGCGTTGCAAACGGTAGGCTTGTTGGGCACGCACAACATCAGCAGCAAAAAACTGATGAATGCGTTCTTCAGGTCGGCGTGGCAGAATGTCGTATTCTAAGAGCTGTAATACCCACTCTGGGCTTTGCTCACACGCCTCAGCAAAGCTTTGTAAGTCAAAACTTAATGGCTCATCAACATGGTCTAGGGTTTCACGATAATGGATTGTGGTCATGGCCATCTCCTTATAATCGGGTGTAGCAGTATTACTTTGCTACAAAAAAACTCTATTAAGCATAAAAGATTGCGGTTGTGATTACACAATGAGTTCAGTCTTGAAAATGTGTATTTATTGTTGGCCAAGACTAAGGTGGCAATATGCTTAATCTGTCTATTATTTAGTCATTATTCTATGTTTTGCTAAATACGCCTAGAGGGTATTTGTGAGGCTTTGTTGCAAAGTGATAAACGGTTAAATATAAAAAAGGCAGCTAAGCGCTGCCTTTTTTGATGATAGCTTAACTTAAGTGTTCGCCAAATAAGCCTAAAGCCTCTTCTGCGCTAAAGGTATACACTGTGTTACAGAATTGACAGTTCATATCAATTGGGTTTTGATGTTCTAAAGTTTCACGTACACCGCTGACGCCCAATTGTTCTAGTGCAATCGCACAGCGCTCTTTCGAGCAAGTACAGCCAAATTTGAGTTGTTCAGCTTCAGGTAAGCGCACTTCTTCTTCGTTATATAAACGATATAAGATATCGGTTGCAGTTAAATCAGTCAGCTCTTCAGCTTTTAACGTGCTGGTCAACATAGTTAAACGTGGCCATAAATCTTCATCCACGCGTTGCTGTTCTTCTTCACTGTTACGTGGTAACAGTTGGATGAGTAGGCCACCAGCACGTTGTTCATTGCTGGCAAGGACAATACGCGTTGCAATTTGCGCAGATAAATCATAGTACTGCATTAAGCAGCCGGCTAAAGTGTCATGCTCAAGCGGCACAATACCTTGATAACGTTGACCCACATCTGGCTCAATATTAATAAATAATACGGGTTTGACTAAAGTCTTTAATACTGTGCTTGAGTCAATCGCTTGGTTAAAATGCGGGTCAGCTTCGTATTCGGCTAAGGCACGGACTTCACCTAAATGGTTACATTCAGCCATGGCCCATTTTAAAGTGCCTGATGCTTGAATTTGTAAGCTAATACGACCTTGAATTTTTAAGGTGCTGGCTAATAATGCTGTGGCGCTCAGCATTTCACCCAATAAAATTTTAATGGCAGGGGCATAGTCGCGCTGCGCTAAAATGGTGGTTAAGGCATGCTCAAGATGCACCACTTCGCCACGAACAGGGCTATCTTCAATAAAAAAACGTTGACGTAAATCAGACATAAAATTCTCCAAACCCTGTCTTAATGGTGGCTATATTGTAAATCACAAGTCATTTGCCTTCATCTGTTGTAATGCGGAGGCTGGTGTTAAATCATCCACTGTCGCTGCACTTCGTTGACTTTTGAGTTGTAGATCTTGTTGCATTAAATAATGCAATTCATCTAAGGCCGCTTCTTGGGTTTGATATAGTTTAATATCATCGTATTCAATGTGCTGTTGCTGACGTTGTAGTTTTTGGTCGTGAATACGAAACTGAGTAATATGCTCTTGGGCACGATCTTGAGGTACGCCTAAATATTGCAAGCTGTGTTGAGCTAAATCTAAGGCCGATAAATAGGTTTCACGCCAAATATGCTCGATACCTAAATCACGCAGCAAATGGGCATGATGCCGATCTCGGGCACGGACTAAAAGCTGAAGATCAGGATAATTGAGCTGTAAATAACGCACGATATTGATATTGTCTTCTACATCATCTACAGCAATAACAACAAGTTTTACATCGGCTAAAGGAAGTTGTTGTAAAGCTTGCTCATCGCTAGCATCCATTTTAATCAAGCAGCCGCCATAAGCACTTAAATCTTGCTGAGGATGGATATGGTTATCAATGGCGCTAAAGCCAATATGGTTTGCATGCGCCACGCGCGCCACCAATTGTCCAACGCGGCCAAAACCAATAATTAGCAGGTCTGCCAGCTCGTGAGAATAAGCAGCATTCTCTTGATGATGGAGTCGTGGTAATACATAACGCTGAATGAATTGCATGATCAATGGTGCACTGATAAAGGACAGTAGCAACAGCAGTAAATAAGGCTCAAGGATGTGCGCAGGAGCAAGTTGGCTGGCAAAGGCACTGTATAACAGAATAAAACCAAACTCACCGCTACTGATGAAAGCTGTACTGATTAAGCAACTCTCTGAGCACGGCACTTTAAAATAACGTGCTAAAGCGAAGTAAATGCTGGTTTTTATAAAAATGAGCAGCAATAAGCCTAGTGCTAAAAACAGTGGCTGCTCGAGTATAAGATGCAGGGGCAGGCTCATGCCCAACACAATAAAAAATGCCGCAAACACCAAACCTTTAAACGGAGCACTATACTGCGCAATGCGATGATGAAAGCGCGAGTCAGAAATTAAAAATCCAGCCAATAACGCCGCTAAAGTATCATGAATACCTAAAGCATCTAAGGCAATAAAGCTTAAACTTGCAGTCAGTACAGCACTGGCCAAAACTAGTTCATGGGTATGTGTTTGGTCTAAATAGTCAAAAATAGGTTGTAGCACATAGCGCTGTAATAAAACTAAACCACTCAGCGCAGCAACAATGCTCATGACATAGGCCAAGCTATGTTGGGGAGAGGCGAAGCCGGCTAAAATGGGCAGACAAGCAATCAACACCACTGCCCAGATACTCTGTACGATCCCAAAGTTAAATAGTTGCTGACCCAGCGATTGATGAAATTGCTTGGGTAACTTAATTTGTTGTTGTAACAGGCTAAAACTGACCAAGATTAAAGCTGAGCTTATGATAAAACTGACCAACAGCGATAAGTCCAAACACCATATGCCAATACTGCTGAGCAGCAATATACTTAGTCCTAGGGCATAACTGGGCAGTTGAATGTCTAGTGCTTTAAGCTGCATCAAACGTGGTACTTGCAACTGCATACCGATTAAAAACAACAACAGCAATAAACCAAGATGTTGTAATTGTTTAAGCTCCACACTTAAAGGGATGACATCCAGTAAGTAAGGGCCAAGGGCAATACCTGTACCAACATAGCCGATAAGTGTGGGTAAGCCTAGCCGTTTGGTGAATGGCACCAAAACTAAGGCAAACGCCAAAATAATCGTCAATTGAATCAGTAAAGACATGCGCCTTCCTTTGCATTTTAAAGCATAGAGTGTACTGAATTAACTCAGTTCTTGTGGGTCAATATCTAGACTAAGTTTCATATGTGATGGCTTTTGTTGCAATAGATTTGGCCACCATACGCCCAACTGTAAGTGCAATTGGCTACGCTCTGTGGCTAAAAGCACCATATGCGCATGAAAACGTCCAGCTTTGCGTTCCATTGGCGCGGGAATCGGGCCCCAAATTGTGATCTGATGATCTGACATATCACGTAAAAATTGTGCATGTTGAGTCAGTATATCTAGATTTTGATCTTGATTACGGGATTCGCAGCGCACTAAAGCGGCATAACGAAATGGCGGTAATTGCGCAATTTCACGCTCCGCCAAAGTTTGCTTGGCAAAAGCGCGATAATCATTGTTGACCAAGGTACTCAGCAGTGGATGATCAGGTCGTAGGGTTTGTAAATAGACATCACCTTTACGCTCACCGCGGCCAGCACGCCCCGCTACTTGAATAATAAGCTGTGCTGTACGTTCGGGCGCGCGAAAATCCACGCTAAGTAAGCCTGAATCAATATCTAAAATGGCAACCAAAGTTACATATGGAAAATGATGACCTTTGGCGAGCATTTGCGTCCCCAATAAAATCAGCGGCTCGCTGCTATGAATCTTGTCATAAATTTTTTGCCAACTGCCGACCCGACTCGTCGAGTCCCGATCGACGCGTAACACAGGATAATCGGGGAATAAATCTGCGAGCTGTTCTTCGACTTTGCCTGTGCCTAAACCAATCGGTTTGAGGTCTTGATGATTACAGCTTGGACAAGTATCGGGTTTACGTTGAATCGTGCCGCAGTGGTGACAATGTAAATGTACATAAGGCTGATGATGCACGGTAAAGTTGGCATCGCAATTGGGGCATTTGGCTTGCCATGCACAGCTATCACAAAGTAAAACCGGTGCATAACCCCGTCGGTTTAAAAACACCAACACTTGTTCTTTTTTTTCTAAGCGCTTTTTAATTTCGCCAATTAAGCTTTGGCTAATGCCATGCACTTTGGGTTCAACTTTTAAATCTAAGACATGAATTTTCGGCATTAGCGCCGTGCCTGCACGCTGATTGAGTTGCAACGCGGTCATTTTACCTTGTTGCACCAAAGCATAGCTATCAATACTTGGCGTGGCTGAACCTAAAACAATTGGGCATTGTTGTAAATGCGCCCGATACAGCGCCACATCCCGCGCATGATAACGGAAGCTTTCTTGTTGTTTAAACGATAAATCATGTTCTTCGTCTAAAATGATCAGGCCTAAATGGGCCATAGGGGCAAAAATGGCTGAACGTGTGCCTAAAATAATCGAAGCTTTACCCGTTTGTGCATGTTGCCACGCTTGTAAACGTTTGGAGTCATTTAAGCCTGAATGCATTAAGACAATATTGCAGTGGAAACGCGATTGAAAACGGCTAATGGTTTGCGGGGTCAGCCCAATTTCAGGCACCAACACCAAAACTTGTTTGCCTTGTTTTAAGACCTCTTGCATGACTTGCAAATAGACTTCGGTTTTACCACTGCCGGTTAAACCATCGAGCAAGAAAGCTTGGTATTTGTTTTTGGCTTTTAAAATACTTTGAATTGCGGCTTTTTGCTCATCATTGGCAGTTAGTGGCATTTGTGCCAAGGTCATTGGCATGGGGCTAAAATCTTGCGGTTCTAGCACACAATCTACAATGCCTTTTTTTTCTAAAGCTTTTAAGGTGGCGGTTTCAATACCCGCTAAATTTAAAATATTTTCTGCGGTCCCCGTCGGATGTAATTTTAAAACTTTATAGGCTTCGCGCTGTTTTTCCGAACGTTTTAGTTTATCTTCGGCAATCACATCCAATACTCGCCACATACGCGCCAACAAATTATAGGGTTTACCTTGGCGTAACAGAGTGGGTAGTGCGCTATGTAATACTTCGCCGAGTGGAAATTGATAATATTTAGCAGCCCAATACAGTAGTTTTAAAGTAGTTTCATCAAAAATAGCGTCGTCATCTAATAATTCGGTAATACTTTTTAGTTTAATATTGGGGTCTAAGGGCGCATCAAGTGCGAGTTTTTCAGTAATGATGCCCACTAAGTTTTGTCGACCAAATGACACCGCCACCCTTGCGCCCACTTTCGCTTGCTGATATTGGCTTTCAGACAGCATATAATCAAAGCAATCGTAAAGGTGTACCGGTACGGCAACACGGACACGATAGTGAAGATGGGACATAGCACGCTCAACTTTAGCAAGTAAACTCAACTGAGTGTGTGACAAGTAGTTATGTTAGAGTGACACACAATTTTATAGCCCTCACTATGAATGATTTTGCGCTTTCGACGCAACTGAAGTTCGGGGATTTTTTGGAAAAATTAGAGCATTGACATGCCTGCATATCAATTTACTGCACTCGATGCGGCAGGGAAACAGCAAAAAGGTGTACTTGAAGCGGATTCAGCACGGCAAATTCGTCAGCAATTGCGTGATCAACATTTACTACCAATCCACGTTGAACCTGTAGAACAAAAGCAAGATGCTGCACGTGCAACGTGGTGGCAAAAAAAGGTCAGTGCCTACGATTTAGCCTTGATGACACGCCAGCTTTCGGTATTGATTGCCGCAGCAATTCCCTTAGAAGAAGCGCTACGCGCGGTGAGTAAACAGTCTGAAAAAGCCCATGTACGCAACTTACTGATTTCCGTTCGTTCTAAAGTTCTAGAAGGTTACTCACTGGCCAAGGCCTTAGATCAGTCTGGACGTTTTCCTGAATTGTATATCGCGACGATTGCTGCAGGTGAGCGTTCTGGACATTTGGATCTTATCTTAGAGCAATTGGCGGATTACACCGAAAATCGTTTTGCTATGCAAAAAAAGATTCAAGGTGCAATGATTTATCCCATTATCTTAATGCTCATGTCTTTTTCGATTGTTATGGGGTTAATGACTTATGTGGTTCCTGATATTGTCAAAACCTTTGATCAAAATCCTGAAGCATTGCCCTGGATTACGGTGGCTTTAATGTATGCCAGTGATGTGATTCGTATGGCATGGCCAGCAATGTTGCTGATGAGTGGAGTAGGACTGGTACTGTGGCTACGCTTTTTAAAAACCAATGCTGGGCATTATGCCTTTGATCGCGTAGTCCTGAAGCTGCCTTTGTTGGGTAAATTATCACGCGGGATTAATGCGGCACGTTTTGCCAGTACCTTATCTATTTTGACCCAGTCGGGTGTACCTTTAGTGGATGCCTTAAAAATTGCCGCAGCAGTGAGCAATAATTGGGTGATTCGTGATGCTGTTAATTTAGCTGCAGAAAAAGTCACCGAAGGTGGCAACCTAGGTACGCAACTAGAGCGCAGTGGCTATTTCCCACCCATGATGGTACAAATGATCAAAAGTGGTGAAAGTTCTGGTGAGCTAGACCGTATGTTAGAACGCTCTTCAACCATGCAAGACCGTGAAGTGACCAGTTTGATTAGTACTTTATTGGCGCTACTTGAACCTTTAATGTTGGTACTCATGGCCAGTATTGTGTTAGTGATTGTGATTGCGGTGATGCTACCGATCGTCAATATGAATAATATGATTTAACAAAAACGTGTATGAACGAGATGAACATGAATACAGCAAAACAAGCGCTGCCACGTTTTAAACGTGCTGCGGGTTTTACCTTAATTGAAGTCATGGTGGTGATTGTGATTTTAGGGGTGTTAGCAGCGCTGATTGTCCCAAATGTGATGGGGCGTGGTGAAAAGGCCAAAGTTGATACCACAGTGATTACCTTAAAAGGGGTCGCAGGTGCTTTGGACCAATATAAATTAGACAACAGTCGCTATCCAAGTATGCAAGATGGTGGTTTAGAAGCCCTAGTCACGCAACCTGAATCAGCGAAAAACTGGATGCCAGGTGGTTATATCAAAGGTGGTTATCCAAAAGACAGTTGGGATAATGACTTACAATATATCGCACCAGGCAGCGATGGTCGTGCCTTTGATTTATATTCATTTGGTGCAGATGGCAAAGAAGGTGGTGAGGGTACAGACGCCGATATTTTCTACCAACCTTAATTAAGAATCATTCTAGATTTTTAAGTGATGGAATATATCACTTCAGTTAATCGGGTCTTTCTATTTATACTGAAGTGATAATACATCTTAATTAGAAATATTATATTAAGTTATTGATTTATATTTATTAAAATAATAATCGCGTGATGCGATTTATAATAAGAATTATTCCCATATTTATTGATTACAATAATTGAAAAATATGCAGATTAATGGGGTTTTTATTTAAAAAATAAAATCGCATAATGTCCTCAAGGCAACATTTTTGACTAAGGAGGATGGAATGAAAGCATTAATTTTGTCGGATGAAATCAACCAATTCCATTGGTCAATGTTAAAGTCGGTACTACTAGTATTAAGCTTATTACCGATGAGCCAATTATTTTTAAATTTATGGCAAAGCACTGAAGGCAGCAGCCAAATTATGCTGGGATTTTTTGCGATTAGCTTATTTAGCGCTTTAACCTTATTAAGTTTTTGTTTTGCGCTACAGGCTACAGTGACCAAGCTTGAGCACGCTGAAGTGAGCCGCTTTGAACAAGCTGTGGTGCAGTTATATCGTTATGTACCTATGTTGTCTTTGGCAACGATGTTGTCCTATTTAGCGTTACAAGCATAAAAAAAACCGAGGCCTAGACCTCGGTTTTGAGTATTTAGCGTCGTGATTTAAACGACACATCGACTGTTTTGGGGCGGAATATCCAACCTAAAATCAGCAATAACAATGACAAGATTAAAATAGGCCAATCACTTAAACGGTTATATAAGGTTTGACCTTGTATGGCAGGTAATTCACCACGTAACACAGTACGTTGATCCATTGCGGCTTGCTTAACAATCTGACCTTCATGGTTAATGATGGCTGTGACCCCTGTATTGGTCGCGCGAATAAACCAACGCCCATTTTCTTTGGCACGCATTTGCACCATTTGCAAATGTTGCAGCGGGCCCGCAGTGCCTGTAAACCAAGCATCATTAGACACAGTCACCAAGAAATCACTTTGGCTCGCGTTACGACGGGTTAAATTTGGATAAGCCACTTCGTAGCAAATTGCCGCACCCAAGTTTTGCTGCTTAATTTTAAGTGGCACTTGATCACTGGCACCACGGCTAAAGCCACTCATAGATGGGTCGTTTTGCAAGGCAGGAAGGACCCAACTGAGTAAACCAGACAATGGAATATATTCACCAAAAGGCACTAAACGTTGTTTTTTATATAAGCCTTCTGCTTCTGCACCTGAAGCCATAATACTGTTATAAAACATGGGCTGTGCTTGGCGTTTTGATTCAGCTAAATCCCAATACGGAATACCTGTGACCCAAGCTGTGCCGGTATTTTTGGCTTGCTGCTGCATAAGCTCTAAAAAGGGCTGGATATCGGTTTGGAACATTGGAATCGAAGATTCTGGCCAAACAATCAGATCACGTCCCCATTCTGTGCGGCTTAAATCGGCATAAATACTCAAAGTTTTGCCTTGGTATTCGGTGAGCCATTTTAAGTCTTGCGGAATATTGCCTTGAACTAATGAGACAGAAAGCGGTTTTGTGGCTTTTTGCTCAACAAATTCAATTTGGCTGGCAGCCCAAGCACCCAATAATAAAATGGCTGATGGAATCACCCAAATCAAGCGTTTACGACATAGCTCGACCAAAGCACAGGCTAAAACAATCACCACAAAAGACACACCAAACACACCAAACAGCGGTGCATAGCCATCTAAGAAATAACCGGTAAAGGCATAACCGGCAAACAGCCACGGAAAACCAGTGAAGACCCAAGTTTTCGCCCATTCAAACAGCACCCAAAGTGGCGCAAAGGTTAATGGGGTTTCTGGGAAGAAACGACGGTAGCTCCAAGCTTGAAAAGCACTAAATAAGCCCATGACGATCGCCATAATGGCAATCATTAAAATGGCCAGTGGTGCGGCAGTATCACCATAGACATGGATTGAGGTGTAGAGCCAAAAAGCACCTACAAACCATAAGCCAATCCCGTAGCTTAAACCAATAGCAAAGGCATGTTTGGCAGAGCGTTTATGTAAGGCCGCATACAATAAAGCCGGTGACAGCAGTGCAATATACCACTGCTCAAAGGGTGCTAATGCAAGGCTAAAAATGGCACCAGCAAATAGCGCCAGTAATAATGGATAAATCAGCGGCAATGCTTTTTTCTGCTCTACATCACGCGCTAATTTTGTAAAATAAGCTCTCATTGACGCACAGCCTGAATTAACTGAATGCTACGTGCATCGGCTTGTAAAATGGTAAATTGCCAATCATCAATTTGGATGGTTTGACCCTGTAAATCGCTCACCAAACCAATTTCTTGCAGTAATAAGCCGCCCATGGTTTCCACTTCATCATCTGGGAATTGGGTATCGAGCATATTGTTAAAATACTCAATTGGGGTTAAGGCTTGTACTAACCATGTATTAGCAGTTTTGGGATCTTGATCTGGCACAATATATTCTGATTCTGGATCAGCTTTATCGTGTTCATCTTCAATCTCACCGACAATTTCTTCTAAAATATCTTCTAAAGTCACCAAACCTGAAGTACTGCCATATTCGTCAATTACAATAGCAATATGGGTTTGGGTGTTTTTAAGCATACGTAACACTTGGTCAGAACGTGCGCTTTCTGGCACAAACAATGGCTGACGCATTAAGGCATGCACATTAATGTTTGGATTTGGGTGGATCAAAAACGGCAATAAATCTTTGGCCAATAAAATCCCGACCACATTGTCTGGTTGATCAACAGAAAACACAGGAAAACGTGAATGCGCTGATTCAACCAAAACTGGCAAAATATCGATGAGCTGATCATCTTCTTGTAGGCTGACAATCGCAGGGCGCTGGGTCATGACTTCGCGAATTTTAGTCGCAGGTAAGTCAAGAACACCTTCTAGCATTGCAACTGTGTCGGGCTCTAAAAAACGACGTGAATCTTGTACTAATTTTAGCAATTCATCGCGGGTTTCTGGTGCGGTACCTAACCATTTACGTAAACCGCGCATACCCCACGATGGGCCTGATTCCTCGTGCATGATCTTTCCTAAAGACTCTTAATATCAAAAAAACATAATTTTAATCATACCGAAGAAAATACGCTTGTCTATGTATAAACATGCCTGAAGCGCGGCAGAATTTAACTTTGTCTGAGATATGTTAAAATAATTCAGGTTTTTTATTCTGAGCGTCAGCATGGCCGATCTTGTTCCCAGTATTCAACTTAATACCCGCGGTTTACGTTGCCCTGAACCAGTGATGATGTTGCATCAAGCGATTCGTAAATCTAAATCAGGTGATGTAGTGGAAGTATTTGCCACGGATAACTCAACCTCTTGGGATATTCCAAAGTTTTGTATGCACTTAGGTCATGAGCTGTTATTACAAGAAGAGCGCTTAGATGAAAATGGCAATAAAGAATTTCATTATTTAGTGCAAAAAGGCTAATTGGCTGTGTAGTCACAAACAAAAAAATCCCTGCACTTGGCAGGGATTTTTTTATGTATGTGCAGAGTAGAATTCTACTCAATGCGAATTACATATTTGGGTATGAGAAGCAATGCTTCGCAAGGTTACCCTAACATTACATGTTAGGGTATGAGCTCGCGTAAGAACTAGCCGAATTACATATTCGGATAGTTTGGACCACCGCCACCCTCAGGTGTTACCCAAGTAATGTTTTGTGATGGGTCTTTAATATCACAAGTCTTACAATGTACACAGTTGGCCGCGTTAATTTGGAAACGCTTAGAACCGTCTTCATTGTCCATGATTTCATAAACGCCAGCAGGGCAATAGCGCTGTGCAGGTTCATCCCATTTTGGTAAGTTTACATTGACAGGAATCGAGGCATCGGTCAGTTTTAAATGCGCCGGTTGATTCTCTTCGTGCACCGTATTCGATACAAACACTGACGATAAACGGTCAAAAGTCAGCTTACCATCTGGTTTTGGATAGTTCGGTTTAAAGTTCACCGCATCGACAGTTTTCAGTGCGCTAAAGTCAGGCACTAAGTCATGTAAAGTAAATGGTACTTTAAATACGTTTTGATCGATGAAGTTAAATGCACCACCGCCAAAGGTACCAAATTTATGCATCGCAGGGCCAAAGTTACGCGCACTGTGCAACTCTTCTTTCAGCCAACTGTTGTTAAATTTGTCGGTATATGCCGTTACTTCTTTAATAAAGAAATCTTCGCCTTCAGTGACACGGGCAATGGCTAAATCACCGCCTTTTTCTACACCAGCAGCAATCGCTTCAAAGACGGCTTCACCACACAGCATGCCTGATTTCATGGCGGTGTGTGAGCCTTTAATTTTGGCAAAGTTTAAGAAACCTGCGTCATCACCAATTAAACAACCACCTGGGAAGGTGAACTTCGGTAGTGAGTTTAGACCACCTTTGACTACAGCACGCGCGCCATAAGAAATACGCTTACCACCTTCTAGGAATTGCTTAATCAGCGGATGGGTTTTCCAGCGCTGCATTTCCATAAATGGATACATGTGTGGGTTTTGGTAAGAAAGATCGACAATCATACCCAAGGTCACTTGGTTGTTTTCTGCATGGTATAACCACCAACCGCCTGAAGAGCCAGTTTCAGTTAAAGGCCAACCTGCACCGTGCATTACAGTACCGGCTTTATGTTTGGCAGGATCAATTTCCCACAGCTCTTTAATCCCAATACCGTAATGCTGCGGATCGGCATCTTTGTCTAAATTAAATTGCGAAATTAAACGCTTACCTAAATGACCACGGCAACCTTCAGCAAATAGAGTGTATTTGGCATGTAATTCGTAACCTGGCATAAAGTTATGCGTTGGTTCGCCATCTTTACCAATGCCCATGTCGCTGGTTTGAATACCTTTTACCGTGCCATCTGCATGGTACAAGATTTCAGAGGCAGCAAAGCCTGGGAATACCGATACTTCTAACTCTTCAGCTTTGGTATTTAACCAACGCACCACATTACCGAGTGAAATGACATAGTTGCCATCATTGTGCATGGTTTTTGGCACCATCCAATGTGGCATTTCTTGTGATTTTTCATCAGAGAGTAAGAAATACGTTTTATCTTCTGTTACTGGAACATTGAGCGGTGCGCCTTGTTCTTTCCAGTCTGGGAACAGTTCATTCATGGCGCGTGGTTCTAACACTGCGCCTGATAAAATATGTGCACCGACTTCGGAGCCCTTTTCCACGACACAAACGGACAAATCGTTTAGGTTATTTTCAATTGCAAGTTGACGAATTTTAATCGCAGCAGAAAGGCCAGCAGGACCTGCACCAACGATGACTACGTCAAACTCCATCGATTCACGTTCGATGTGTTCCATGTAGGACTCCTCATATAATTGACGGGTGGCAACCGATGATTTCCTTAATCGGCGCTGCCATGAGTGTGCTTAATACTTCGGCATGATGATGATCATACCTTGATTGTGGGTTAGTATAGTTTTAAACCGAGTTCTAGCCAATTGGCTGAATCCTATTATTTTTACGTCAGACAGGTATTTAACTATGGAAAATCAAAATAATTCCAATCATCCGACGCAAAATCCAGTCAACTCTGATAATAAAAACTTAAATTCAATAGCACAATACGCAAAAAGTGCACAGGTGGGTCACAAAAAGTCAATTCCCCCTGTAGACACTTGGCAACCAAAACGTTGTGGATCAATGGATTTGACTGTAAAAGCCAATGGTGAATGGTGGCACGAAGGTCAATTAATTAAACGTAAGGCCTTAACGGACCTGTTTGCCAGTGTGCTTTGGAAAGAACAGGGTAAGTTTTATTTAAAGACCCCAGTCGAGCAGATTGAAATTCAGGTTGAAGATGAACCCTTGTTTATTCAGTCGGCTTGCCAAGTGGACATACAGGGCAAACGCTATATTCAACTCATCAGCGACCATGAAGATGAAATTATTGTTGATTCAGAGCATGCCATTTTTATGCGCGATTACCAAGGTGAGATGCGTCCTTATGTGCATGTACGTTTTGGCATTAATGCCTTAATTGGTCGTGCGGCATTTTTCCATTTAATTGAAATGGGCGAGCTGAGTGAAAACGAAGAGGGCGCTACAATTTTACAGCTACAAAGTGGTGATTTACGCTTGCAATTACAAAGTTGAGGTTTAAGCTTGTCAGATTATTTCTCGCATTTTACTGGCTATGAGCACGCGTTATCCTCTACCTCCTTTAACTCATCCCATGCCTAAAGCATCTAATGATGCACCGATTGGGATTTTTGATTCAGGAATTGGCGGATTATCGGTCGCACAAGAGATCGCACGCTATTTACCCAGCGAACGCATTGTCTATTTCGCCGATACAGCCCATGTGCCTTATGGACCACGCTCTGACCAAGAAATTCGCGAGCTGACCGCGCATGCCATTGAATGGTTATATCGTCAGGGCTGTAAGGTCGCTGTGGTGGCCTGTAATACTGCGTCTGCCTTTAGTTTGGATTATTTACGTGAGCATTATGGCGAAAATTTTCCAATTATTGGCTTAGTGCCTGCACTTAAACCTGCGGTTTTACAGACAAAAACTAAAAAAGTGGCTGTGCTAGCTACCCCTGCTACCTTTCGTGGCAAACTTATTAAAGAGGTCATTGCCCGTTTTGCAGACCCTGCTCAGGTCGAGGTATTACCGGTCACTTGTTTAGATTTAGTGCCTTTTGTTGAAGCAGGGCAGCAAATGAGTGCAGCATGTTTAGAAACTTTGCAAGCCTTGTTAACCCCAGTGGTGGATCAGGGCGCGGATCATTTGGTTTTGGGGTGTACCCATTATCCATTTTTAAAACCAGCAATTGAGCAGCTTTTTGCACGGCGATTGAGCTTAGTTGATTCAGGTTTAGCTGTAGCACGACAAACTGCGCGAATTTTGATTAAAAATAGCTTATTAGCTGCGCCGCAGCAGACGACACCACGACTATGCTGTTATGTTAGTGGTCGTAATGCCAAACAATTGCAGCCAATTTTACAACACTTAATCACACCAGATATTAGCTGGACGATGGCTAACTTGCCTTAGTCAAGCAGCATAAAAATAACTACAGGCATGACACGGGGAGCAGGCATGCAAGACAAGCGTTATCAAGTCTTTATCGCAACTTCAGGGCCAGATATGCGCCCTGAACGGATGAGTTTGAGCCAAATTTTAATTGGGATGGGCTTTTTCTCGTGGGGACTTGAACAGCGTACACCATTGAGTACTGCCTTTGCACGTCGTCAAATCGATGAAAGTGATTATGTGGTGCTGTTGCTGGGTAGCCAATATGGTGAGCTGTCGGTGTCTGGGGTGAGTTACTTGCATCTAGAATATTTGTATGCCAAAAGCAAACATAAACCAATTGTGGTGGTGATGTATGAAGCGCCAGACAGCCGTGCCCCAGAACTACGTGAAAGTAAAGCCGATCTGCTTGAAAAATTTAGTAGCTTCCGTCAGCAACTGACCAATGAAAATGAGCATGTTTTTAGCTATCGCACACTACGCGATTTAGAGCTGGTGGTGCGTCAACAAATGCCACAAATGCTAGAGCGTTATCCTGCTATTGGCTGGGTACGTCCTGAAAGTACACAAAAATTACTGGATGAAATTGAAAAGCTCAAGCATCAACTCACCAAACTTGAAGTGGATCAAGGGCGCCGTGATGCAGATCCTGTGATGAATATACAAAAAGTGGCCATGCACGATGACTTCGAATTTGAATACCGTATTCATGCTTATCAAGATGGCAACTTTAAAGAATTAAAACTGCTGCGCAAAATGACATGGGCACAACTGCTCTTGGTCTTAGGTGAAACTTTTACACGTACGATGCCAGAAGAATATTTTAGTAAACGTTTAAATGATTATCTTAATGACACCGCGATGGATGAGGCGAGAATGCAAATGCCGCGAGTACATGCTGTGGCGCGAGCGCAAATTCACATTCGGGCTTTACATCATATTAAATCGCAAATGCGTCAGAATGAATGGATCAGCCCACATGGGCGCGATGAAAGACAACGTTTATTGTGGAAAATTACGCCTAAGGCACAAAAGCTTATCGAGAGTCGTATATTAGATAATCATCGTGTTTCTCAATTAAAATCCTCGAATTAATCCATATAGCACAGGCTCAAAAAACTGTTAAAGTAGGCTCACATTCATAAGGGTGCCCATGTCATGACGTCTGTACAAAAGCCAAAAGTGAGCATTATTGTTGCCAATTTAGGTACGCCAGATGCGCCGACCATTGCTGCGGTTAGGCGATTTTTAGCACAGTTTTTATCAGACCAACGTGTCATCGAGATTCCCAAACCCCTATGGCAAATAATTTTACGCCTGTTTATTTTACCGTTTCGTCCTAAACGCGTCGCTGAGGCTTATGCAAGTGTGTGGAAGCAAGACTCGCCCATGCGTGAAATTTTATTCAAGCAAGTCGAACAACTCAAACAACAACTGCCTGCTCAATTCCCTGAATTTGAGCTGAATATTGTGCCTGCCATGACCTATGGCAACCCAGGAATTACGCAGTTATTAGCGCAGTTGAGCCAAAACCCACAAGATCATGTGATCTTACTGCCGTTATTTCCGCAGTATTCAGCCACATCGACTGCACCATTGTATGATGCTTTAGCCAAATGGATGTTAAAGCAGCGCAATTTGCCGGGCATTAGTATTGTGCGCGATTATTATCAGCATCCTTTGTATATCCAAGCTTTGGCGCAAAGCGTACAAGAATTTAGAGCCCGCCATGGCAGTGCAGATAAGCTATTAATGTCATTTCATGGTATTCCACAGCCTTATGCGGATAAAGGTGACCCCTATGCCGACCGCTGTCGTATCACGGCGCAATTGGTGGCCAAACAGCTAGGTTTAGCTGATGATGAATGGGCGATCAGCTTTCAATCACGCTTTGGAAAGCAAGAATGGGTTAAACCTTATACCGATGCTTTACTACAAGATTGGGCAGCCCAAGGGGTCAAGTCGGTACAGATTATGAGTCCGGCATTTTCGGCAGACTGTTTAGAAACTTTAGAAGAGCTGGCCATTGAAAATGCAGAAAATTTTAAAGCGGCAGGTGGCCAAAGCTATGCCTATATTCCAGCTCTGAATACGCGTCATGATCATTTACAATTGCTAAGCCAATTGCTTCAAGCTAATCTTGAGGCCTTACGCCAGACACTGGCCATTTCGTCTTGAGGATTGCCCATGTTGCAAGTTCAAATTGTGCCGGTGACGGCATTTGCCCAAAATTGTTCGATCGTTTGGGATAAAGACAGTAAAGATGCCATTTTAATTGATGCAGGTGGCGAGCCAGAAAAGCTGCAAGCTGTGGTTGAAGAATTAGGTTTAAAGGTTAAAGCCTTATGGTTAACCCATGGCCATTTAGATCATGCTGGAGCGGTCGGTAAACTCAAAGCCTTATGGCAAGTCCCTGTCATTGGACCACATAAAGAAGATGCGTTTTGGCTAGATCAAATCCAAGAAGTGTCAGCGCGTTATGGTTTTCCAATCCCTGAAAAAGTAATAGTTGATCAGTGGCTTGAAGGCGGTGAAGTACTCACTTTAGGTGAAGAAAAGTTTGAAGTGCGTTTTGCACCCGGACATACCCCAGGGCATGTGATGTTCTATAACCAAAACTACGGTTTACTTTGGACAGGGGATGTTTTGTTTAAAGGTTCCATTGGACGTACCGATTTTCCACGGGGCAATCATCAACAGTTGTTAGATTCAATTGAGCGTGAATGTTTTAGCTTACCCGATGAAACACAATTTATTTCAGGGCATGGCCCGCTTTCAACCATTGGTTATGAAAAACAACATAATCCATTTGTAGCCAGCAAAGCAGGTTAAGTCAAAAGGCCAGTTGCACTGGCCTTTTTTAATTGTTGATTAACGGAATGGATGGCGAGTAATTTTCTTAATCTCTGTAAATACAAGCAATGCTGCACATTCGATTAAAGCTCCTATTACTAGACATAGCATATCACTGGCATATAGGCCAATGCCTAGGAAAAAAATCCCAAGCCCTATCAAGGCGACCAGTAAAAATTTTAACCCCCATGCTGTCATTTTATTTCCCCTCAATTATTATAAAAATTAAATTTTAAGAGGACATTGTCGACTAAATAAGCTGCATTTTCTAGCACTAATTATAATATCAATCTCATTTTTTACGCTATTTAGTGTTGGTTTTCGTCGGGGTCGCCTTGGGCTTGTGGGGCATCTTGAGTAGGTAAACGGTATTCATCATTGGCCCAAGCACCTAAATCAATCATTTTGCAGCGTTCAGAACAAAAAGGACGAAAGTCATTGCCTTGCCATGTGGTGGTTGTGCCGCAGCGTGGGCATTGCAGTGTGGTGGGCATAAGTTTCTCCGAGAAATAAGCAATAGATTAGGCAAATACGAGCACACTTGATAGACTTGTGCGGATTTTTCTAAGTTTGATCTGATTATGCCAATTCGTCAATTTCAAGCCCAACGTATGCGTGCACCACGTGACTTTCAAGCGATAAGCAATCACCCAATTTGTGTGGAAATTGGTGCAGGTAAAGGTAAACATGCTTTATTGTTTAGTGCCAGCCATCCACAGGAACAATTGATTGCCATTGAACGCACGCGCGAGAAATTCTTGGCCATGCAAAAGCAGCATCAACTTGAAGGTCAGCAGAATTTAACACCTGTACATGCCGATGCATTGCCTTGGGTGGTACATGCGTTATTTCCGCAGCAAGTGAAGCAATTCTTTATTTTATATCCAAATCCAGAACCGCATAACCCAGCACAGCGCTGGCTAAATATGCCGTTTTTTGAATTTTTATTGTCGCGTTTGCAGCCCGGTGGTCAGATTACTTTAGCCAGTAATATTCCAGAATATATCCAAGAAGCGCAGCAGCAATTGATTGAGGTGTGGCAACTGCCTTTTGTCAAAGAAAAAATTGCTGCTACATCGGCTCGTACCCATTTTGAAGTCAAATATTTACAGCGTGGGGAATTGTGTCAGCAGTTAATCATCACTAAGCCTGCGGATTACCGCACTCGTTTTGATGACTTTGCACCCTTACAAGGGCAAAACATGGTGACTGATTAAGCCATGAAACGCATTGCAATTATTGGTGCAGGCCCAGCAGGTTTAATGGCCGCAGAAGTCCTGAGCCAGTATGACTATCAGGTACAGGTCTTTGAGCAAAAGCCATCTGCCGCACGTAAATTTTTAATGGCAGGTAAAACAGGTCTTAATATTTCCCATGCTGAAGCGTTACCACAATTTATTGCCCGTTATGACCAAGCCGAGTGGCTGGCACCTTGGATCCAACGGTGGGATGCCACATGGATTCAAGATTGGATGCAAGGTTTAGGCATTGAATCTTATGTGGGGTCATCAGGGCGAATTTTCCCAATTGAAATGAAAGCTGCACCTTTGTTACGTGCTTGGCTTAAACGTTTAAGTGCAGCAGGGGTTGAATTTTTCTATCGACATCAGGTGAAAGCTCTACAAGATAAGAGTCTGAAACTGCATGATTTAAAACAAGATCAACTCCGTGTCGAAGAATTTGATGCGATTGTTTTAGCCTGTGGTGCGGTGTCATGGTCACAACTTGGCAGTGATGGAGCATGGCAAGAATGGCTCAGTCCAAACAGCATTGAACCCTTTCAGGCCAGCAATGCTGGGGTTGAATATCCGTGGTCTAAGTTTATGCAACCTGTTTTTGGTCAACCCTTAAAACGTGTTGAGGCATGGGTTAACCCTAGCGACAAAAGCACAGGGGATATTGTAATTAGCCATTATGGTTTAGAAAGTGGTTTGATCTATAAACAAGGTCGCGCGTTACGTGCCATGCTTAAAACTGGTTCAATGCAGCTGAATTTGGATCTAATGCCAGAGCTCAGTGTAGCGGAACTGGCGAAAAAGCTGCTCCCCAGTAAAAAGCAATCTCTTAGCAATGTTTGGCGTAAAGCCGGTCTAGACAATGCCAAAGCCAATCTAGTACGCGAATTGGTGGCTAAAACGCTTTGGCATGATGCTGAACAATTGGCCTATGCCATTAAACACTTAAGCCTAAATTTAACTGGCTTTCGTCCTATTGAAGAGGCGATCAGCTGCGCTGGAGGCGTGCGCCGTGAGGTACTGAATTCGCATTTGGCATTTCAGCAACAGCCGTATTTATTTGCTTGTGGTGAAATGCTAGATTGGGACGCACCCACTGGTGGCTATCTACTTACAGCTTGCTTTGCCACAGGCCGTGCTGCAGGCCAAGGTGTACACGCTTATTTGCATCAATAAGCTGTATTGCTTTGATGATATTGTGCTTGCCAGTGTTCTAATTGTTCATGCGCATGTAAAAAATCTCCAATCCCTTGCATTGGAATTTGCTGTTGGGTGAGCTGGGTTTGGCCGGAAATTTTATCGGCATATAGCTGATCTTGCTGCTCCCAATAGCGATACATAATGCCTTGAATATAACGGCCTTGCTCAGTTTTAAGGTGTAAATCTTTTAGCATCAGCAGCGCAGATTGAATATTGTCACGTTTACGCAATAAGGCAAAATCTTCACTTAAGCTGCCTGCTTGGCGCATCTGAATCAGTTCATCTTCAGTGGCATCACTCATGGCTGAAAAGCGTTGATCATAGTCGGTGAGGGTATTGAGATCATCGAGATCATCCGCGCTGAGCTCAAAGCTTTTTACATTTTGTGTGATGAGTTGTTGCATGACACTGTTTTGTGCCTTAGGGGGTTCTGGTTGTTCTTTACAGGCGGTTAGGTTGATGACTGTACCAAGTAACACCGGAATAATCAGGTACGCAATGTGCATCTTCAGTTCTCATTATTTTGGCTTAAGGCAATCTTGTAAAATGGTAGGCGAAGGTTTGGTAAGGGAAACAGATTTCCTCATGTGGCCGACGACCAGTATAGTCCAAGACAATTTTTTCAAATTGTTGTTTAAGTTGTTGTTGCTCATCCTGAGGCAAAGCAGCAATAAAGCTGGTGGAAAGTAGGCGTTTAGACACCACTTGTTCAACGCTACCTGTATGCTGCTGTGGAAATACTTTTAAGTTTACAATATCAAATAGATTTTGATTTTCAAAGACTTTTTCCCATTGGTCATCATGGTAACGTGGTGTATTCGCTTCTAAAGGGGCAATATGTTCTGCTAAAGCTTTGACCCAAGGTATGCGGCAATCACGCTGATTCCAAATTAAAGCCAAAGGTGCATTGGGTTTTAAAATACGTGCAATTTCTGCCAAAGAGGTAGGGTTGGCAAACCAATGAAAAGATTGTGCACAGATCACGGCATCTATACTTTGATCGGCTAAAGGTAAATCTTCACTTTTGGCTTGTATGCTCGAGATTTCAGGAAATTTTTGTCGCAATTGCGCTAGCATTTCAGCAATGGGTTCAACTGCGCTAATATGCGCAGTAATGTGCTGCAAATACGGTAAAAATTTACCAGTTCCTGCACCTAAATCGACAATATGGCTGTGGCTGCTTAAATTCAACTGTTGTAACAGCCAAGTGGTCATGGCATTGGGATAACTGGGTCGCACATTTTCATAAAGCACTGCTGCCACGCTAAATCCTTGTGCTGCGGCAGGATGCAATGATTGTGTCATATTTTGTGCTTTTTAATCTGATTGATATCTATAAAATAGCATTATTCATCGCGCTGACAAGTAGCTTTGCGGATTGTACCTTGGGAATAAAAATAAGCGCCTAACGCTTTGGGTTAACACATGGAAAAACAGATTATTTTTGAAGATCAGCATATACGCGTGATTTGGATGCCGGGTAGCTCTGAGCAATTGATCTTCTCGTTTGGTGATTTAATTACTCGAGCCAAAGGTAATAACATCAATGCTGAAAAGTCATTAGCCAAGTATCAATTTAATGTGATTGGTATTATGCCAAAAGAGCGTTCATGGTTTCCCGAGCAATCGATGCATGCCATGTTAGACGCAATTCGTCCGATTTTGGCCAAGTTTAAACAACATATCGCTTACGCAGGTTCTATGGGCGGTTATGCTGCCATTAAATATTCCAAAATGTTGGATTGCCAACGGGTTGTGGCTTTGGTGCCGCAGTACTCCATTGATCCACAGGATGTTGATGATCCGCGCTATAACATGTTCTTTCATCAAGAGAATAATCACAACATGCGTGTGCAGGCTGAAGATGTCTCCAGCACATGTGAATATCTGATTGTCTATGATCCCTATTGTGTTGAAGATCGTCGTCATTATGAAAAGCTCAAAGCCGTATTGCCCAATCTGCATACCCTAAAATTGCCTTTTACAGGCCATGATGCAATTGCGGTTTTGGCCAGCTCTGAGCTATTAAATGAGTTTTTAACTCATGAATTTGATGCCGAATTTTTCTATAAAAAAATGCGTCAAGTGAAAAAGAACAGTAAATTCTATTATCGTAAAGTCATTGAAAATTTACTGCCAAGGCATCGTTTTGCGTTGGGACGCATTTTAAAGAACAATCATTTAGCACTTGATCAGCAATTTTTTGACAGCAAACTCAAACAAAGTTTGGTACGTGAATTACTTAGTAATAAGCAAGTTAGTCAGCAAGATTTAGAAAAGCTCGGCATTAGCTTTAACTTGCCGCAAGAAAATCAAAATCATTTGCTTGATAGCTTTGGGCATGCCTTGGTATTTAATGTCATTAGTCAAAATATTGAAAGTTATACCTTTGATGCAATCGATTTAAACCATAAATTCTTAATTCCTATTTATGCGCAGCACAATGCCTTGGTTAGAATTTTGGTTAATGACGAGCCCTACTTAATTACCATGAATGATCGGCATATTATGAAGCTGTGTAAGATACAAGATCCTCTAGGTGTAGGCATGCATCCATTAATTTTAAAGAAATATAGTGATTACTATGTTTTAAGCTATAAACACTTGAATTTAAGTAGTAATGCCTTTGGTGCCACCGAATTTAGCGACAGCTTAAACGAGCACAGCCAGTTTGTGACCCAATTGGATTAAGCAGTAACTGTGCCATTTAAATTGGGACTATAGTCTAAAATTTAAGCACTTGCTTTTGTCTGCCAATGTCTTAAGATCAAATTGAGGTCATGAGCATGGCACATAAGGAGAGTGTAATGCCGCAGTGTATTTCAATGATGTGGGTGCTAGTGGTTGCTTGTAGTCCTAGTCTTGCCTTTGCAGAAAGTATCGCTGCAGCGGCATATATCACCATGGGCAGTGGTATTTTAGTGGTCATAGGACTTGCCGCTTATATCATTCGACAAATGCGTTATCTGATTCGTCAACATCACAATAAGCCTGCAGATTAAGCAGGCTTTTTAATGCTTGAATCTTAAGGCATAAATTGGCTTTAATAAGGCTCTCTCTTTGCCAAGGATAGCCCCATGCAGGCGGTATTTTTAGATTATCAATCTTTAGATCAACATGACCTAGATTTAACTGGGCTGGCTCAAGATTTTAGCCATTTAGCGTTATTTGCGGCAACCGATCCTGAGCAGGTGTTAGCGCGTATTCAACAAGCTGATGTCGTGATCAGCAACAAAGTGAAGATAGACGCAGAGATTTTAAAACAATGCCCACAGCTAAAACTGATTTTGATTTCTGCTACAGGCACTAATAATGTGGATTTAGCCCAAGCCAAAGCACAGGGTATTGTAGTATGTAATTGCCAAGCCTATGGCACAGCTGCCGTAGCGCAGCATACCTTAATGCTCATGCTTAATTTAGCCACTTCCTTTTTAAACTATGATCGTGCGGTACGGGCTGGAAAATGGCAACAGTCGCATCAATTTTGTTTACTGGATTTCCCTATTCTTGAGCTAGCAGGTAAAACTTTAGGTATTGTCGGTTATGGCGAGCTTGGTCAAGCGGTGGCGAAACTGGCCGAAGCATTTGGTATGCGCGTGTTGGTAGCACAATTACCGAATCGTCCACTACAACAACAGCGTGTGCCTTTGGCAGCGTTATTGACAGAAGTGGATTTTTTAACTTTACATTGCCCGTTAACTGATGAGACACGTGATTTGATTTCGAGTGAGGAACTTGAAGCGATGAAGTCATCGGCATTTTTAATTAACTGTGCGCGTGGTGGCATTGTTAATGAAGCTGCTTTAAAACAGGCATTGGTGAGTGGTCAAATTGCGGGTGCTGCAACTGACGTATTAACTGTTGAACCACCTGTTGCGGGCAATGTATTACTTGACCCGAGTATTCCAAATTTAATTATTACTCCACACAGTGCATGGGGCAGTGTTGATGCAAGACAGCGTATTGTGGAGCAAATGCGCGAAAACTTTGCTGCTTTTAAGGCCGGTCAGCCCATCCGCCAAGTCAATTAAGTTACGCCGTGCCCAGCACGGCTTTTTTAAGGGCTATTATTGGAAAAATAGTCATCTTCAATTTCGGCTGGAATTTGTTCAATAATAATGCGTGGTTCTCGGACATTGAGACGCGATAAATCCACTAACTGCGGAATATGAATGACGTTATGGGTAGATAAAGGCGCTAAATTGGCTGGGTGCTTTGCTATTTGCTTGTGTACCACTACGGCTTGTGCCTGCGGTATTTTTTGGGGTTGTGGCGCTTTAGGGGTAAGGGGTAAGCGAATCAAGTGTTGATTGACTGCTTGTAAATCTAGGCTGGGCTGTACTTGGGTTTGAGGGGCTGCAACTTGTGATGTATTAATGGGAGGCGCTAAAACGGTGGAAGATGGTAGTAATTTTTGTTTGGTTTTATACAGCAGCACCCGCATTAAATTGGGGTTATCGCCATAGCTAGGTTGCTGATATGCCATGTGGCTAGACGCAAAGCTTGGCGTTATAAGTGTGAGTGTGACCATACTCGTGAGAATCTGAGCTGCAAAGCGTAGTTTAAATATCATAGCCATTGATAAACGAAGAGCTTTTAAAATCACTGGAATTGTAAAGTTTTTAATAAAAATGTGATACAGATTTTAAAAATATTATTTTTAGTGATGTATATCTGTTTTATCCCTAAGCCAAAGCTCAGGGATAAAAGGATTTAGTTTATTGGCATTGCTTCAAAGCATCTTTATGGAAATGATTTTTAAGTGCCATAAAGTTAGCTTGTCTGTCTTGGTCGTAAAGATCAAATTTAGTGGCAGTACTGGTGCCATCTTTGGCAAAGACTGCTGAACCACCTGAAATTAAGCTATTGCCCGAGAATGACCATTGTTCTACGACTTTGCCGCCTTCCATAAAGCCAGTAAATTCAATCACGCAGTTGTCTTTGAGTTTGGTAAGTTTGGCTTTATTGTTTTTGGTATCAGGATAGACTTCGAGGTCTGTGACTTCTTGCAATACGCCAGCTTGCAGTTGTGGGATTTTTGGTGCAGAGGTACATGCAGTGATTGAAAGGCAAGTAAGACCTGTAAGTAGTAGCGTTTTTAGTTTCATAGCTCGGTTCTTGTTGGTTAGTTGTTAAGTTAAGTATAGGGAATTGAAATAAAAATGACTACTTCTTGTTAAGAACGCTATTTAACTTATATCGTACTCATTGGAGTAATAGAAGAAAAAGGCATGACACATTCTTTTTCTAATAAAATAGAACATAATTGATATAAAAATTGATTCGGGGAAAGATTAACAAATTCACTGACAACAGGTCTTAAAGTACCTTCTAGTAATTCATTTGCTTCATTAGGTCTATAACGTGCTACTGAGCCTAAATAAAACATACATAGTAATGTATATGCTAAATGTGGTAATTCAGGATTTTTTAAGTCAACATAATAACGATAACCTGTATTGGTTAAAATTGGAACAATATCAAATTTACAGTAATCTTTTAAAATATTTTGATAGATCGTATTAACATTATCTTTAGTAAAAGATTTTCTTCGCTTTGAACGATAAACTATTTTACCCTCACGCGGTAAGCCATTTATAAAGTATTTCTCTCGTTCATTTTTTAAAAACTTATTCATATCAACTTTAGTTTTTTGCTCATTAGATCTCTTTCATAAATCAAAAAATGATCTTCTTTTTGATTAATATTTGCACTCCATATTTCTTGACATTCGTGCATAATCTGCGGATGAAATACATCGATTCAAACAAGCTTTCTGATCCTCAGTTCAAGCGATACACGGGCATCTCATGGTCAACCTTCTATTTGATGGTTGTGCAATTGCAGAAGCATGTCCCTGCCAAAGGCAGACCACCCAAGTTAAGCCTGGAGGATCAGGTTCTGCTCTGTTTGAGCTATTGGCGGGAAAATACCGAACCTTATTTCACGTTGCGACGAGTTACGGGGTTTCAGAGCCCACAGCCTCAAGAATTGTCCGTCATGTTGAAGACTGCCTGATTCGGTCCAATCTTTTTAATTTACCTAAAGATTTACCCGAGGGCAAAGGCATAGACTGGAATGTGGTGATCGTGGATGCCACAGAAATTCCAATCCAAAGGCCTAAAAAAACAGAAGAAAAGCTATAGCGGCAAGAAAAAGACCCATACCTTTAAAGTACAGGCCATGATTCACTACAAGACTCAGCAAATTCTGAGTTTATGTACCAGTCGTGGTGCTGTACATGATTTCGAGCTCTTCAAACGCAATTTAAACCAGATTCCTTCAGGAGCCTTTGTTCTTGCAGATAAAGGTTATCAGGGGATTTATACTTTGTATCCCAATAGCCTGTTGCCCTTAAAAGCCAAAAGACGCTGTAAATTGGATCCTGAACTAAAAATCTATAATCAGGAAATCAATAAAAGAAGAATAGCAATTGAGCATGTATTTGGCAGCCTGAAAACCTTCAAGATCCTTGCGGAACGTTATCGCAATAGAGCTAAAAGACTTGGTTTGAGATTCAATCTAATTGCTGGAATTTATAACTTGGAGCTGAGTAAAAAATGATTTATGAAAGAGGTCTATTA
>NZ_JCAKMX010000009.1:0-136448 GCF_059515825.1 Acinetobacter sp. CY17 | reverse complement strand
AAAATCACTACAAACAACTTGATTTAGTTAACGCTAACGAACAAAATAGACGACTCAGATATATCCTGTTAATAACTCATTTGACGAAAGTTAGGCATTTGTAAGACCTGATGAGTAAGCATCCAAGTTGTGCTGGCGACAATAGCAAGAGTGAACCACCTGATCCCTTCCCGAACTCAGAAGTGAAACCTCTTAGCGCTGATGGTAGTGTGGGGTTACCCATGTGAGAGTAAGTCATCGCCAGCTCATTATTCTAAAAATCCCCCCGATCATTGATCGGGGGGATTTTTTATATCAATATTAAAAGTGCTCATTAAGTATCTTATAATTTTTCAATAGATTAGGCTTGCTCTATATGTATGTCTCTATTATGCAGCTCTTACTAAGTGTAATGGTCTTAGCTTACAGTGCTGTATGTATAGCAGATGTGCGTCAACTTGAATTTGATCATAAAGAAAACACATCTCTCGATGGGACTTGGCATTATTTCCCGCATCATTTTTTAAAGAACTCTAAAAATGCTCCTAATATAAAGATTCACTTACCTAATTCTTTTCAAAAACTCGTGGGTCAAACTAGTCATCATGGCAGCTTTACACAGACTTTTCGTTTGCCCCAAGCTGCAGTTGGGCAGCCTATTGCTTTATTTTTACTTTATCAATATGGCGCATATGAACTTTATATTGATGATCGTTTAATGCTAAAAGTCGGCACAGTAGGTGATGCACAGCATCATGTTACAGAAATGGCGCCAAGACTACTTATATTCTCTGTAGATCAAGCTGTTGTGACCTTACGCTTAGATTTTTCTAGCTATCATCATATTCGCGGAGGTCTTGAAAACTCGATCGTGCTTGGCTATGAAGAGCCAGTGCGACGCCATTTTTATCAACATATTATTCCGGCGACTTGGGTAAGTGGTATGTTGGTGATGATTTCACTGTTTATGGCGCTCTTTGCAGTATGTCGTTTACGTCATCAAAAAAATATTATCGCTTTACTATATTTATCTTTATTTATTTTGTGCTTTAGTTTGCGTAGTTTCTTCGCGGTACCTTTTAGCTATACTTTATTTACTTCAATTAATTGGCTTTGGGGGACGCGGATTGAATATATATTGACAGGATTAATTAGTTTCTTTTTCCTCACCTATATTCGTTTAGCTTTACCTCATTTATTGCATAAAGCGATTTATGTTTTTCTAAGTTTTATTATCTTTGCCAATTTCTTGGTGGTTTTGACTCAATCCCCATTGGTTTTTCAAGATTTCTTTTTCAAAACTTTTATAGCCTCAATTTTACTTTTTATTAATATGCTTTATGGCGTTTATTATTCCTTTAAATCTAAAAATAAGTTCTCAAAATCTAATGCGTTAGCGATTAGTGTGGTCTGTTTAACTTTTATTCATGACTATTTACTAGGATTAAAATTAATAGATTCGGTTGAAATCGCATTTTATACCTCATGTATTTATTTTATTGTCGTGACTTTACAGTTGAGTCGCGATTATGCTTTACAGAGCGAACAGGCGATTGCTTATAACCAAGAGTTGGTACTTCTGAATCGTACCTTAGATCAACAAGTGGCAGAGCGGACGCATACAGTCATACAATTGAATGAACAATTAAAATTCCAATTAAAGCTGGATAGTTTAACCGGTGCTTATAACCGCTATGCTTTAAATGAAATGTTGCAGGATTATTTTTCTGGTCAAAAAAACAGCCATTATCCCATTGGCTTTTTTATGTTAGATGTGGATTTCTTTAAAAACTACAATGATGCTTATGGGCATCTTAAAGGTGATGAAGTACTCAAAAAACTGGTTCAAGCAATTGCTCAACAACTACCGGAAGGAGGATTTTTAGCCCGTTATGGTGGTGAGGAGTTTGCGATCATCGTGCCTAATATGTCCTTTTTTTACGCACAACAATTTGTTGAACAGTGTTTAGTTGCAGTACGTCAGTTAAATATCCCACATCAACATCGTTTAGATGATAAGCAGCATGTCAGTATCAGTATTGGGGGTGCCTTCATGCAATGCCAACAAGATTATCAAGATGCCGATAGTTTGATTCGCTGTGCTGATTTACGTCTTTATCAAGCCAAACAGCAGCGTGACTATGCTATTGTGAGCTAAACCAAATCTAAGATTGAGGTATGCATGAAATTAAATGCTTTTACACCTATCCCTGAAGATGATCAAGAGTTACATTTACCTGAATTGGTGTATTGGGCATCTTTAGGTGAGCTCAGTGAAGTTCAGCAGGCAGTGCAGCATGATGTAGATGTCAACACGACAGATGCTGAAGGGTATAGTGCCTTACATGCAGCAGCTGAAAATGGCCATTTAGCGGTGGTACAATTTTTGGTGAATCAAGGTGCAGATACAAATTATAAGGCACCCTATACGGCCTTAGAATTGGCTAAGATGGCAGGTCATAGTGAGATCGTAAACTATCTCAGTAAATTATAATTAAAAGCCCCATCATCCTGATGGGGCTTTTTGTATTAGGGTATGATTTAGGTATAACTCCTGTCGTACCTCACATTCCTGGTGCACAAACTTATTATTGTTGTTTTAGGTTTGGGAAACTTCCTGTCTCCTGATACATTGATCGTAAATAAATTTATATAGCGTGCATAGTGACTTAAAACTGCAAACTCTGTGCGTCTAAGCTTACAAAAAAAACCGCAACTGCGGGCTTTAGTGTTTAAGCGAACACCTGTGTTACTGCACCATACAAAATCCATAAAATCGCAATGGCAACAATCGGTTCCAAAACTTTAGACCATGCAGGTACAGCAGGCATAGCAACTTCGGCAACAGGGTGGTGGTCGTGATGATCGTTTTGGCTAACCATTTGATTAAACTCCTTTAGTGTAGTTTGCAATGATAGCTGTTCTTGCACCATTGGTTTAGAACCTTGTAGTTCTGTTAGTCTATTTGTTAACCAAACCCAATCATCGGCTTGGCCTGACAAATGTTCAATCTGTCCGCGAAACAGTTCGCGAAAGCCATCAACTCCAAAGCGCGCGGTATCTTCGAGTTGTTTTAACTCTTGTAGCTGTAAACTGACAATATCGGTTAATACGGGTTCTAATTGGTCTTTAGGTAGAGGGGATTGATTGTGTACAGAGGTGGTAAGGCGTCGTGCAACTTCTTGAATATAGAGTTGTTCTTGTGATTGGATCTCTTGATAGAGTTTGTTGTGATCTTCTCGCCACAGTGTAATTAACTTACCTAAGCTTAAAACATTTAAGTCATGTAATAAGTTTTCTTTCGTGGTTGGGTCATATTGCTGTAGAAGCTGAGGCTTTTGAATACTAATCTGCTCAGCAAAATATTGTACTAAATCAAAAGCCATTAGATTCTCCTTATTTAATCCAAGATACGTAGGCTTGGTTTTTTCTTGGGTTGTTGTTGCTCTTTTGTTTCTGATTCTACTTGAACTGCTGGAGTTTGAATATCGGCATATTCACTTGGGTCAAAGAATAAACCTTGACCATTTTCGCGTGCGTAGATGCCAAGTAAGGCTGCAAATGGTACATAAATATCACGAGATACACCGCCAAAACGTGCAGAGAAGGTAATTGCATCGTTACTCATATGTAACGCATGTACCGCATGAGGCACAATATTTAAAACAATTTGTCCATCTTGCACATATTCAGTTGGGACTAGGGTATGGGCAGCGGTGGCATCAACCAATAAGTAAGGTGTTAAGTTGTTGTCACAAATCCACTCGTAAATAGCGCGAGTTAGATAAGGACGAGTTGGTGTCACGTTTAGTTCTACATCAGACATAATAGACTCAATCAGTTAGGTTAAGAATTCACGATAGCGATTTTTTTCCTGCAAAGTGAGGGATTGAATAAATGCAGGTCGGCTAAATATACGTTGGCAATATAAGTGAATCGGGCGGCAATGCTGCTTTGGCAGTTCAATCCCCATGGCTTTTAGGCGCAGAAAAATGGGTGCTAGCATACAATCTAAGATGCTCAAGCTTTCCGACATAAAATAAGGAAAATGCTGGAATAAGGGCGTCAATGAAATCAGCATATCACTTAACTTTTTTTGAGCAGTTAGTTTGGCTTTGGCATCTAAGGTATCCGGATGACACAGCATGATGTCAGCTAAGCGTAACCAATCATTTTCAAAGCGCCATACGTATTGACGTTGCTCAGCACGTGGCCCGGGAGCATCGGCATAAAGTTTATTTTGACGATAACGATCATCTAGATATTCGGCAATAATCGTGGTATTAAATAATTTCAGCTCATTTTCAATTAGCATGGGCAAGCGATTATAAGGATTTAAGGTGGCAACATCTTCATCGCTATCATCGACCATAATTAAATGATATTTAATTTGTTTTTCAGCCAAAACATAACGAATCCAATGGCAGCGGAAATCATCACTATGGCTGTATAAGGTAATTCCCTGTATGGCTGGGTTTTCCAAGGACATAAACTACTAAGCTAAAATTGAAGAAATTAGGATACTAAAACCTGTGCCAAAAAGCACGTGACTCAGGCAAAGCACAACAAAAAATACCCAAGGAGAAGCAAAATGCTCAATATCATTTTTATTTTAAGCATGTTGATGATTGGTTTAGTCAATTATTATTTATTACGAGAATTTTGGTGCAGTAATGCTTATCAATAAACATAAAAAAAGCCTTGGGAATCCCAAGGCTTTTTTGTCCGATTCGGTAAACGAATTAACGTTTAGAGAATTGAGGACGTTTACGTGCTTTACGTAAACCAAGTTTCTTACGTTCAACTTCACGAGCATCACGAGTAACGAAACCAGCTTGACGAAGAGCAGGTTTTAAAGTTTCGTCAGAAGCGATTAGTGCACGAGTAATACCGTGACGGATCGCGCCTGCTTGACCACCAATACCACCACCTGAAACAGTGATGTAAAGGTCATACTTAGTTGTCGCTTCTAAAAGCTCAAGCGGTTGGTTAACAACCATACGAGCAGTCTCACGACCGAAGTATTGTTCTAAAGAACGGTTGTTAATTACGAGTTTACCAGTACCAGCTGATAGGAAAACACGTGCAGTTGCGGTCTTACGGCGACCTGTACCATAGTTAGTAGCCATGTGCTGTATCCCTTAGATGTCCAAAACTTGTGGCTGTTGAGCAGCGTGTGGATGCTCAGTACCAGCGTACACTTTCATTTTTTTGATCATTGCGTAACCAAGAGGACCTTTTGGTAACATACCTTTAACAGCTTTTTCTAAAACTGCTTCAGGTTTGTGCGCGATTAACTTTTCAAAGTTAGTTTCGCGGATACCACCAGGGAAACCAGTATGGCGATAGTATTTCTTGTCAAGTGCTTTTTTACCAGTCACTTGGATTTCTTCAGCATTGATTACAACGATATAATCGCCAGTGTCAACGTGAGGAGTATAAGAAGTTTTATGCTTACCGCGTAAACGACGAGCGATTTCAGTCGCAAGGCGACCTAAAGTTTTGCCAGAAGCATCAACAACGTACCAGTCGTGTTGAACTTCAGCTGGCTTAGCGCTGAGAGTTTTCATTAAACCACTACCTATTATAGTTGGTTTGGACTATGGAATCTGTCCAAACTAAAGGAGACGCGATTCTATACCAATCTGTACGGAACCACAATGAAAATTAAAATTTCAAGCGGCATATTCTATAGCGAAACTTGAAGGAGTGCAAATATTAAACAATAAATGCTGCGGTTTTTTTCAGCAATTTTAAACAATTGAACAAAATGCTAACTAGAAAATCTCGATATAATAAAGCCAAACTAAGTCGCGAGAATAAACATGCTGCCTTTATATGTCACCAGTGGTGAAGCTGCGGGGATTGGTCCTGATATTTGTTTAAGTTTAGCCAATCGTGTGGATGAGCGACCGATTGTGGTATTGGCAGATCTTAATATGCTAAACAGCCGTGCGCAGAGCTTAAAACTTGATGTCAAACTCATTGAATATCAAGGACAAACTGAGTCATCACAACGAGGTGAACTTTATGTTGAGCATGTTGCGCTGGCAGAAGAGGTGGTTTTAGGGCAATTAAATCCAAAAAATTCAGCCTATGTATTAGAACAATTACGCCGCTCGGCGGACTATGCTATGCAGGGTAAAAGTGTGGGTGTGGCGACAGCACCAGTGCAAAAATCAGTGATTAACGATGCAGGTATTGCTTTTAGTGGACACACCGAATATTACCAAGAATTTGCAGGTGTGCCGCGTGTCGTGATGATGCTTGCCACTAAAACTTTACGTGTCGCACTCGCGACCACGCATTTACCCTTACGTGCTGTGCCTGATGCCATTACGCCAGAGCGTTTGCAGCAAGTGATTGATATTTTAATTCACGATTTAAAATCAAAATTTAAAATTGATGCGCCAAAAATTTTAGTCTGCGGCTTAAACCCACATGCAGGGGAAGATGGCTATTTAGGCATGGAAGAAATTCAAGTGATTAATCCTGTGCTTGAAAGCTATCGTCAAGAGGGTATTAATATGAGTTTAAGTTTGCCTGCTGATACCTTATTTACCCCAGAAAACCTAAAAGATGCCGATGCAGTTTTAGCGATGTATCACGATCAGGGCTTACCTGTGTTAAAATCACAAGGCTTTGGTGAAGCCATTAATATTACCCTCGGCTTACCGTTTATTCGTACTTCTGTTGATCATGGCACAGCACTCTCCCTCGCAGGCACGGGACTGGCAAAAAGTTCCAGTTTGCATGTTGCTGTTGATTTAGCCTTAGATCTTGCTCGTCACTAATTCACGTTGGAATTCTTATATGTATCAAATTAATGCCTTAAACCCAAAAGATGAAGGGCATCACACGCGAAAGCGTTTTGGTCAAAACTTTTTACATGACCAACGTGTAATTGCCAAAATCGTGCGCTCAGTCAATCCGCGTACGGGTGACAATATTGTGGAAATTGGCCCTGGTCTTGCAGCGTTAACTTCACCGTTGATTGGTGAATGTGATGCTTTAACGGTGGTTGAGCTGGATCGTGACTTAGCGGCAGGTTTACCGGGTCGTGTACCGTATCCTGAGCGTTTAACCATTATTGAAACTGATGCATTAAAATACGACTTTACCGAATTATTTGAAGAAGATCGTCCATTACGTGTGGTAGGTAACTTACCTTATAACATCTCGACACCTTTGTTATTCCATCTCTTAGAATTTGGTAACAAAGTTAAAGACATGCACTTTATGTTGCAAAAAGAAGTGGTGGATCGTATTACGGCATCGCCAAATACCAAAGAATATGGGCGTTTGTCGGTGATGATTCAATATTACTGCAAACCGACCTTCTTATTTGAAGTGCCACCGGGTTCATTTAATCCACCGCCAAAAGTGACTTCTGCGGTATTCCGTTTAGAACCCTACGATGCGAAACCGATTGTGGCAAAAAATGAAAAAGCGCTGGCACGTTTGGTATCACATGTGTTTACCCAACGTCGTAAAACCCTGCGTAACAGTTTAAAAGGCATGTTGGCAGAAGATGGTTTTGAACAAGCGGGCGTTGATCCTATGGCACGTCCAGAAACCTTAACTTTGGCACAATTTGTGGCATTGTCGGATCAAATGGTGGGCTAAATGGCAGGTTATAACTATGTGATTGGGGATGTGCAAGGTTGCTTTGAAGCACTCAAAGCACTCCTTAAAGAAATTAAATTTGATGTGGACCAAGATTTTATTTGGTTTGCAGGCGATTTAGTGGCACGTGGTGAAAACTCAGTCGGTGCAATCCGTTTTATTAAAAAACTGGTCGAGCGCGGTGCAGCTGCAACCGTGCTTGGCAATCATGATCTGAATTTATTGGCTGTGGCGCGTGGCATTAAAGCCATCAATCCGAAAGATCATATTGATGATGTGATTCATGCCTTAGAAAGTGATGATTTGATTGATTGGTTGCGTCGTCAGCCCTTATGTTTATTTCCAAATGAACATACGGTGCTTACTCATGCGGGTATTCCATGCAATTGGACCGCCGAGCAAGCAGTACAATATGCCAAAGAAGTTGAAGCGGTCATTGCTCATGATGACTTTGCCGTGGTAGATGCTTTCTTAAGCGAGATGTATGGTAAAACTCCTGATCTTTGGTCAGAAGATTTACAAGGTCATGCGCGTTTACGCTGCATTACCAACTATTTAACCCGTATGCGTTTAACCGATGCAGAAGGGCGTTTAGAGTTTAGCTTTAAAGATAGTTTAGACGACCCAATGCCTGAGGGCTTTCAACCGTGGTTTGAGTTTGAGTCACAAGCGACACAAACGCATCAGATCATTTTTGGACACTGGGCTGCTTTACAAGGCAAAACTATCTCCGACAAAATTCAAAATGTCGATGGTGGTTGTGTATGGGGCAATCAATTGCTTGCTTATCGCTTAGAAGATCAGCAGATCTTTAGTGTGGATAATCCTTGCACCTAAATAAAACAGCCTGCTTGATGCAGGCTTTTTTTATTTGAGTAATAAAATAAAACTGGGTAGCCAAACTGCGGTAAATACTGCATTGACCGCCATGCCAAACGCAGCGTAACGACCTGCCACAGGGCCACGTTGCCATGCTTGCGCCGTGCCAATGGCATGCGCAGCCAAACCTAAGGCCAGTCCTGAAGCACGTTCATCTTTAATATTGCGTAAAATAATAGAAGAAAATGCCGCGCCAATCGTGCCAGATAAAATCACAATTAAAATTACCAAGGTCACAGGTGAATGCAATAGCTCAGCAATATTAATAGCAATCGGTGTAGTCACTGCACGCGTGGCAAAGGCCATGATGGTCGGCTCAGCCATATGCAACAAATACGCCAAGCCCATGGGTAGTGCCACCGCACTTAAACTGGCAAACACTAAAATACCCAACATGGCTTTTAAAGGTAAGTCATCATAGCGCATTGCAGCTAAAGGAATTGCTAAAGCCACGGTAACATAACCGAGTAAATGGCTAAAAATACTGTTCATATCGCTGTTATAGCGTTCATAAGGAATGTCTAAAATGAGCAATAAAGCAATCACAAGAAACATGCCAATCACTAAAAGTGGCACTTGCGGCAGGCGTTTATTAATCGGTTTAGCTACTAAATACGCCACTAAGGTGAGAATAAAACCAGTTAATACACTCAACATGTTATTCTCCTAAAGCCACTTTTTGGCCATTTTGGCATATACCCAAAGCGGGATTAAAGTGCTGAGCACCAACACCAATAAAAATACTGGAATCTCTGCGCCCATATGCACTAAGGCAATCAGCGAACCTGCACAAATCGGTAAAAAAGCAAAACCACTTTCTTTCATGATTTTATTATTGGTATCGACAAGGCGTTGTGGTAAGCCTTTAGTTGTGCGCCAAATGGCCAAAACCAGCAGTAGGCTTAATAAACCGCTAAGATTGCCCAGTTCTGGATGACCCCATTGCCCACATAACCATACTGCGCTTTCACGGAAAATAATAATCAGGGAAATGGTGCCAATCCAAGCAGGCCAGTCGATCTTGTTCAATCCTTGCATCGTCGCTTGTGCCTAAGTTTTATACGATAAGTTTCATCTTTTAACCGATTTAAGGTTTGATTTCAAACTCTTCTAACGTTCTTTGAAATTGTTGGGCTTTTTCGCCTAAAATTTCATCAATTGGTAAATGTGCTTGCTTAATCAGTTGTTCCAGTTTGGCTGGCGCCATGGCAACATGTAGATGTAAATTACCTTCATCATCATAATGTTCTTGATGGATGACATTTAAATTATACAACTGGGTGCGTAATTTACCGTAAGCAGGTTTTAACACCAGCTCAAAACTTTGTAATTGACCCATTAAGCATTCTTGCACGGCTTGCTTGAGTAAATCGAGTCCCGCAGCACTATGCGCTGACACATAAACCCGTTCAGGTTGATGTGGTTTGGCATAAATAATTTTCGCCTCTTCACCACTTTGGTCAATTTTGTTATACACGCGTAAAATGGGGGTATCCACGCCAATTTCTTTGAGCACTTTTTCTACCGCTTCAATTTGCTCATGCATGTCGTGACTGCTTGAATCAATGACATGCAAAATTAAGTTGGCTTCTAAAGTTTCTTCTAAAGTGGCTTTAAAAGATTCAACCAGTGAGTGCGCCAAATTACGCACAAAACCTACGGTATCGGCCAAGACTAAAGTGCCAATACCATCCCAATCAAGGCGACGCAAAGTCGGATCGAGTGTGGCAAACAGTTGATCGGCTGCATACACGTCGCTATGTGCTAAGCGGTTAAATAAGGTCGATTTCCCCGCATTGGTATAACCGACTAAAGACACAGTAGGTACAGCCGCCTTTTGCCGTGCGGCACGACCTTGAATCCGGGTTTGACGGACTTTATCCAGTTTGGTTTTAAGCTGGGTCATACGCACTTTAAGTAAACGGCGATCGGTTTCGAGCTGGGTTTCACCCGGACCACGTAAACCAATCCCGCCTTTTTGACCATCTAAGCCTAAACGACCACCCACCAAACGTGAGGAAAGATGCGCCAGCTGCGCCAATTCAACTTGTAATTTACCTTCAAAGGTACGCGCACGCTGCGCGAAAATATCTAAAATAAGTTCGGTACGGTCAACCACACGGCATTGCACCACACGTTCTAAGTTACGTGCTTGGGCGGGGGTTAAGGCATGGTCAAAAATCACCAATTCGGCTTCTAATGCTTGGACACGTTCGGCAATTTCTTCGGCTTTACCAGAGCCGACAAATAATTTGGCATCCGGACGCAGGCGCTGTACCTGAATATGTTCGACAACTTCAGCTCCTGCAGATTTGGCCAGCAATGCAAATTCAGCACTGTCTAGATCATCCAACATCTGTACAGCAACACTGACTAAAATAATACGTTCACTCTGCGCAGGCGCGAATTCTTCCACTCGATTCTCTTATGAGCATATAAACTTCTATTCTAGGGCAAAGCAGCAAAAAAGGACAATTGCTTAAGGCAGCAAAAGCGTATGCAAACATTTAGCAAATAATAAAATAGCGCCTAAATACAAAATAGAAAAACCGACAATGAGCTTGAATAAGGCCAGCGGCTTAAAGGTATGCACCCGAGATTCGATAGGCTGCTTTTGCATAATTCGTGTACTCAATCTGAACAAACGATAAGCGCAGTGTAGGCAATTCAATTTCAAGATGAAAATGGGATTTTTTAATCTTGTTCTTCGGTTTTTATGATTGAAGGGTATAGAATGCCAAGCGAGGTTAGCATGAGCAAGCATTGGATGAAGACAAGCCCTGTGGCGTTAAAGCCAAAAACTGTGTTAGATAAATTTTTTTTATACAGCAAAAAATTAGTCTCAGGTGTAGCCAGTATTAGTGAAGGTTACTATTTGGTCTATCGTCATGGTTTGTACAAGCAGCCGAATAATCCGCAAAATACCCGTTACGTGCAGCATTTTTGCCGTCAATTATGCCGTGTGTTTAATATTGAAGTAAGGGTGCATGGTGATATTCCGCGTACGCCTGCTCTTTGGGTGAGTAATCATATTTCCTGGTTAGATGTTGCAGTGCTAGGTTCTGCAGCACGGGTATTTTTTTTGGCCAAAGCCGAAATTGAGCGATGGCCTTTGATTGGTAAATTGGCCAAAGGCGGCGGTACCTTATTTATTCAACGTGGTTCGGGTGACTCAATTAAAATTCGTCAGCAAATCGCGACCTTTTTAACCCAAGATATTCCAGTGTTATTTTTTCCAGAAGCCACCACCACTGACGGCAGCAAAATTAAAAAAATTCATGGTCGTTTGCTGGGTGCAGCCATTGAAGCAGGTCAGCCGGTACAAATTTGTTTAATTTGCTATGTCAATCAAGACGGTCAGCTCGACCAAATTGCACCGTATGTGGGTGAAATTAGCTTTGCTGAACATGTTAAACGTGTACTAGAAATGCCAAAAGTCACTGCGCATTTAATGGCGCTGCCAAGCATTGAAGTGACAGGACATAGCGTGGACAGCTTGACTCAAGTGGTGAGCCAAGCCATGCAGCAGGGTCTAATCGAATTGCAAAACAAGGCTTTACATTAAATTTTCAATGGGCAACCAAGAAATCATTTTCAAGCCAGCCTTTTGCCACCATTTAATTTTGGGTTCTTTATGGAAAGTTTTAATGTTGCCATTGCTATGTTTGACTTTCCAATTGATTTGATTATTGGCGTCTAAAACCAGCTTATAGGCATATTTAGATAAATTTTGATCCATGGTGTGATGCACAGCACGCGCTAAGCTTGGACTATTTAAAATCACGCCAATTTCACTGTTATATTTGACTGAACGTGGATCAAAATTAAATGAGCCAACAAAAACCTGTTTTTCATCTAAAGCCATCAGTTTGGCATGCAAACTAGAACGGCTTAGCCCCTTTAAACTCACCTCTGATTTTTTGGAAATTTCGTTGGTATTTTTATTTAAGTTTTCAAATTCAGGTGCAGATAAAAACTCATACAACTCAACATTATTTTTAAGCAAATCATGACGATATTTGGCATAAAAAGCATGTACCAAAGCCACATCATTGGCTTGATAAGAGTTGGTTAGTACGCGAACTTTGACCCCATCTTGACTGAAATCTTTTAGCAAAGTCGCCCCGCTTTTTTGCGGGACAAAATAGGCTGAAATAATATCGACACTGCTGGTGGGCTGTTCTAAATGTTGGCCCAATTGCGCATATAAATATTCATCCTCAGCAGCCAAAGCTTTAATTTTATTGGGTGGATCTTTAACGACGGTCGCTTCGACCCAATTGAGTTGAATATCATTTTCCAGCCATTGCTCAAATGCACCCGAGCGTGCAGCCAAATCCAGATAATTTTGAACCGTCGCAAGTTGCGAATGCTCTGCCACTTGCTGTTTTAAGTTATAAAAATCCAATTGGTATTTTTGAGGATCAACTAAATTTACTACAGGATAGGCATAATCATCATTCCAGTATTCATCAAAGGAATGAATGATTTCATCTGACGCTGAACCGACCAACAGCACATCGACATCAGAGAATTGATAGTTGTCGCTGACGTTATAATATTGGTTACTCATATTACGCCCGCCAATTAACGCCAATTGGTTATCCACAATAAAACTTTTGTTGTGCATACGGCGGTTAATTCGTTTTAAATCAAGGGCAATGTCTAAAGTGCGCAGATAACGGAAGCGATACGGGTTAAATAAACGCACCTCAATATTGGCATGTTGATCGAGGGCCAAATAAATGCCCTGCATCTTTTTAGAGTTATTATCATCAATCAATAAACGCACTTTTACGCCACGCTCTGCAGCACGAATAATGGCATCTAAAGCCAAGGCGCCAATTTTATCGTTATCCCAAATATAATATTGCAGATCTAAGGTTTTTTCGGCCTTTTCAATTAAACGTAGACGGGCTGCCAATGCTTCCAATGGATCAGGCAACAGATGATAGCCGGTTAGCTGCGGATATTTTTCACGTAAAGGTAAAACAATCTGCGCCAAACTGGTTTGATCGGTTGGGGTATCAAAGGCATATTCAATTGGCTGTTGGGTATTTTTAGGCAAAGTCGAACATGCAGGTAAGCCAATTAGCGCGCAAAGTAGCACACTGAGCGTCGTGTGTTTAAAGCCAAAGCGAGAATGGGCAGGAGTGGGCATAGTAAGATCAAAGCAAAAAATAGCGTTTGAGTATAATTGCCAGCTGTGAAAAGATAAATAAAATTTATGGTGATGTGGTTTATGAACGCTTTGAATGTATTTTATGTGCTATTTACCTTGCTCGCGCTCTGGGGGATTGCCCAAGCATGGCTGAGTCAAACGCGCACAGAAACCATTCATCCGGTGAAAGCCTTTATTCATTTATTGGCCTTTTATTTATCTTATTTACTGTGGCCGTTGTGGATCTTTAGCATCTATGCAGGCTTTTACGATATTTTCTCGCTGCATCAAAGTATTTTTGTGTTTCTTTTGAGCAGTGTTTTAATTTATGCGCGTTTTATCGAACCGCATATGGTGTTGGTCAAAACCTTACATTATCAATTTAATCCGCAAAAGCCATTTGCACGTCCCGTACGCATAGCCTTAATTGCTGACTTACACATTGGTTTGTTTTCTGGGCATGAACGTCAACTCAAAATTATTGTTGATAAAATTAATCAGCAAAACCCAGATTTAGTAGTGGTAGCAGGTGATTGGACCTATGAGCCCGAAAACAAACTCAGCGATGAACTAAAAATTTTACAACAGATTCAAGCGCCCATTTATTCAGTCACGGGCAATCATGATGAGCAATACCCAGGCCCACCGATTCAGCAGTTGTTAAGTGATGCCTTAAGCAATAACAATGTGATTGATATTGAGAAAAAAATTGTAGAGTTTGATGAGTTTCGTTTAATTGGAGTAGGCGATCTTTGGGCTGGTAAAGCGGATATGCGTAACTTGCCTGACTTGCCGCAAGATAAACCGTTTATTCTACTGTCGCATAATCCAGATACTGTAGAGATGGTGCCTGAGCTGGGTATACGTCCTTTAATGCTGTCAGGACATACCCACGGTGGTCAAGTGGAGTTGCCGTGGGTTACAGACTACGTGATGAAAAAGGTCTCTATTTTAGGCCATAAGCGTGGTCTGTATCAGCATGCGCATGCAGATGTTTTTGTGACCGTGGGTACTGGCATGGTAGGGGTACCATTTCGTTTTCGTGTACCCCCAACCATTGATATTATTGAAATTTCTTAACCAAAGATAAAACCTAGGATGATCACCAATACTAAAATGACAATGGCGACCAAGATCCGTTTTTTCTTGATGGGATTTTCTTTGGCTAAGGCTAAACTAGGCTGTGTAGTTGAATGTGTAAAAGCGGTTTGATTGAGATTCACATGACTGGTGCTAGATGGGGGCAAGCTGCTTGGTAGAGTCAGATCATTGAGGTGGGCAAACTCAATTAAAACGGTTTCTGCTTGGGCTTCAGAAAGATTAAGCTGTTGTTGTAGCAGTTGTTTGGCTGTCGCAATCTGATGATCGTCAAGCAGGAGAATAAGTTCTGTAATTTGTTGTTCAGTCAATTGATCAATTATAGGGTTCATGCTGCACACTCTTCTTGGGGCTTTCTCTTATTTAAGAGTAATACAGTTGTTTTATATTGCAAATAAAAAACCAGTGCCTAAGCACTGGTTCTTCAGATGAATGAATCAAATTTAAACTTGGTTGTTGACGTCATCGTGTTTGGTTTCACGAATTAATAAGAACGCCAGTAAAGATAAAATTGATGCTGCAGTTAAGTAATATCCCACTGCTTGTAAACCATATTCAGTCGCAAGCTTGGTGGCAATTAACGGCGCAAAAGAAGCACCAAAAATACCCGCAAGGTTAAAGGTAAGCGCAGAACCGGTATAACGTACTGAAGTTGGGAAAATTTCTGACAATACGGTACCAATTGGACCGTAGGTTAACCCCATAATCGCCAAACCAATACATAAGAAGATAAACACAATCAAGGTGCTACCAGACTCAAGCATATCGGCAAAGAAAATACCAAAGATGGCAGAGATTAAACACACCGCAATAGAGGTGGCTTTACGACCAAATTTCTCAGCAAATATCGCAGATAATGGAATAAATGCAGCAAAACAAAGCGTAGCGACTAATTGTAATTGTAAGAATTCTTCACGTGTATAACCTAATTCCTTGGTACCCCATTGCAATGCAAATACTGTGGTTAGGTAGAACACTACGAAGGTACAAATGGCAGCAATCGTCCCCAAAATTAACATTGGAGTATGCTTTTTAAAGACTTCTACAAAAGGAACGTTTACTTCTTTTTGTTTATTCAATACTTTTTGGAAGGCAGGGGTTTCATGCAATTTTAAACGAATCCATAAACCTACAATGACCAATAAAGCACTAGAGATAAATGGAATACGCCAGCCCCAAGCCATAAAGGCTTCTTCAGACATAAATGCGCCTAAAGTTAAGAATGAGCCTGTAGCCAAAATAAAGCCAATGGGTGCACCTAATTGTGGGAACATACCATACCAAGCACGTTTACCTTCAGGGGCGTTTTCAGTGGCCAATAAGACCGCACCTGACCATTCACCGCCTAAACCTAAACCTTGACCTAAACGGCAAAGTGCCAGTAATAGTGGAGCAGCAATACCAATTTGTGCATAGGTCGGTAATAAACCAATACATACTGTAGAGATACCCATGGTCAACAGTGCAGCGACCAAGGTGGCTTTTCGGCCTATTCGATCGCCTAAGTGACCAAAGAGTGCTGCACCAATCGGGCGGGCAATAAAGGCAATGGCAAAGGTAGCAAGCGATTGAATCGTTGCTGTCATTGGATCTGTACTGGTTGGGAAGAACAGATACGGAAAGATAATCACGGCCGCAGTGGCATAGATATAAAAATCGAAGAATTCGATTGTGGTACCCACGAGACTCGCAGTCAATACGCGGAATTTTGAATTTGGTGCTACTTGTTCTTGAGATGCAGCTGATGATGACGCCATGTTGGACCTTACACTTACTAAAAATAAATAAACTTAGTTTTAAAAGCGTAATCTTTTTAAAAAAGGCGTAATTTTTTAAAAAAACAACGGGGACCACTTCAATTCGTCTCGCTCAGGGTCACTGAAATGAAGAATGAAGAGGTTAAATCACGTAAAGATAGATCGCAAGGAATTGTGATCCTGCGCCTAACAATACAAAAAAATGCCAGATAGCATGGGTGTATCTTACCCGTTTTAGAGCATAAAACAATGCACCCACCGTATAAGCTAAGCCACCTGCGATGAGTAAGGTTAAACATTGAGCAGATAAAAACTGCTGCATATCATCCATCACCAACAGTGCCAACCAGCCCATGGTTAAGTAAGAAAACAAAGAAATCTTTTGAAAACGGTGGATAAAAATCAGTTTAAATGCAGTGCCAATTAGTGCGATCACCCATAGTGCAATGAGTAACATTTTGGCTTTTAGGGTAGGCAAAGCAATAGCAAGAAATGGAGTATAAGTTCCTGCAATTAAATAATAAATTGCGGTGTGATCAAGCTTTTTATACCAAAAACGTCGTGTTTCAGTTTTGGCCATATGATATAAGGTTGACGCAGAAAACAGTAAAATCATACTGCAACCGTAAACCAGTAAAGCTAACCATTGACCAGTTGGTAAATATGAGCCTTTGATTAACATCAAGATTGTAGCAATTAAGGAAAATGCAGCGCCAAGGCCATGGCTCCAGACGTTTAAATTTTCTTCTTTTGCATCATAATTTTTTAAAAAATCGGCGTGCATTGCAGCCTCGATAATAAAAGTACACTTGTATAATAATTCAATTTTGCTTTTCGCGTAAGACAACCTTAAAATTTAACAGTCATTTTTTTAGGTTTTGCCCATGTCTCCTGTCAATCCAGAGCAGCAGTTTCTTGTCGCATGTTTAGATGCCATTCAACAGCAGCAGCTTGAACGCATTATCTTTAGCCAATATAAGGGTCCAATTGAAAACTTAGAAAAAATGACCCTGCGCGTCATTGAGCTGCAAAATGTGCCCACTTTAAGCTGTTTGTATCGTTACAAAACCCAAGACGTCACCAAAAATTATCCTCTAGATGAGGCAGAGGGCTTGCTAGCAGAATTGTTGGCAGATTGTAAGCAAGCCAATTTATTTAGCTTAACAGGCGAGACACAACTGAAAAAAAATAAGAAAAAAGCCATGCTGACGCAAAGCAAGATTAAGCCTGTACTGAAAGCCCAGCCACAAGGGCATGATCGTGCCAAACAACGCTTTGTTGATCAAGATAGCCAATTCTTACAACATTTAGGGATTACCGATGCCAAGGCACAAGTGATTCCTAGCATGGCGCGTAAATGGAAACAAATTAATAAATTTGTAGAGATTTTTGCAGGTGCACTCGCACAAATTGATACCACACAACCTTTGCATGTCGTAGATTTTGGCTCAGGCAAAGGTTATCTAACCACGGCCTTATATGATTACACCGCCAAGACCTTGCAAACACCTTTTGTGACAGGGGTGGAGCTTAATCCCAAAATGGTCGAGTTTTGTCAAAATGTGGCAACGCAATCGGGCTTTCATCAACTTGGCTTTTTTCAAGGGGATGTGCGCACTTATGCACCTGAGAAATTAGACGTGATGATTGCACTACATGCCTGTGATGTGGCGACTGATTTTGCCATTCATAGCGGGATTCGTTTAAACGCAAAAATTATTATGTGTGCGCCGTGTTGTCACAAAGAATTACGCCCACAATTACACAGTCCAACAGTGTTACAACCGATGCTGCAATTTGGCATTCATGCGGGTCAACAAGCAGAAATGCTTACAGACACTATTCGTGCTTTATTACTTAAAGCCTATGGCTACGAAACCAAAGTGTTTGAATTTGTTGCGCTTGAGCACACCAGTAAAAACAAAATGATTTTAGCCACCAAAGCCAAAGACTTTACTGCACCCGATCAAGCGGTATTAGCACAAATTCAAGCCTTAAAAGACATGTATGGTATTCAAAAGCATTCCTTAGAGTTATTGCTAAATGATCAATGGGATCAACAAGACATTGGCTGTAAATGCTAGGAGTGTGGCATGGATAATATACAGATTATGGCAGGCACTTGGCTTGAATTGCAGCAAGATGCCAAAAGCATTCGTGAGCAGGTATTTATTGTTGAGCAACACATTGCGCCTGATGATGAATGGGATGAATTAGATGCCGTCTCAACGCATTTTGTGCTGTATCAAGACCAACAAGCGCTTGCCACTGCGCGTTTGTTAGCCGATAACAGTATTGGACGTGTAGCAGTGCTCAAATCTGCGCGTGGGCAGGGTCTCGGTGAGACATTGATGCGCTATGTGATGGACTATGCCAAGCAACAAGGTCGTTTGAGCGTACATTTATCGTCACAAGTCCATGCCATGGCGTTTTATCAGCGCTTGGGCTTTATTGCAGAAGGTACAGAATACCTCGACTGTAATATTCCACACATGAGGATGCGTTTAGTGTTCTAAATAAAAAAGGCAAACCTTAAGTTTGCCTTTTTTGATGTTTAACAATGTATTAGTGACCGTGATTGCCTTCTGCATGCGACATATTCATGTTGGCATGTTGCTCGGCACTCATGCCATGCTCTTCAGCCGTCATGCCCTGTTCAGTGGCCGTTGACGCAGCTTGGCTAGCATCTTGTTTCATAGTTGGTGCATTTTTAAATGCATGTTGCTGATGGCTTTGGTCTTTATTTTGCTGACTTGGCATATACTCAGGATCATTTTCCATTGCTAGATAGAAGATACCTAAAAAGATAATACTAAGAATAAAAGCAACAATCAGCGCTTTCCAGCCCCAAAAGGTTTTTTCTGGAGGAGTTTCATGCATAACGGCACTACCCAACGAGGAGATTAAACAGAGAATAGATGTTACTTTATAACATGAAATCAGTAGAAAAAGTATAAAAAAAGCCCAAGACAAGGCTTGGGCTTTTGATGATTTTGGGATTAATGATAACCGTGTAATTGACGGTATAAACCAGGGGTAACACCTGTCCACTTTTTAAAGGCACGGTGGAAGGTACTGGTTTCACTAAAGCCGACTTGCTGCGCCACATCTTCTAGGGTCAGTCTTGGATTGAGCAACAAATGAATCGCAGCATCGCGGCGTAGCGCATCTTTGACCCCTTGGTAGCTCTTACCTTCGGCAGCCAAACGACGACGTAGAGTCTGTGGTGATAAATACAACATGGACGCCACGTCATTTAAGGTTGGCATCTCTTCGCCAATTTGGCTCTTTAACACATCACGAATACGTGAAGTTAAAGAATGGGTATTTTTAAACTTCACCAATAAGTCGGCAGGCGCAGTTTTTAAGAAATCTTCTAAAGTTTCACCAGTTTGACGAATCGGCAATTCTAAATAATCTGCGGCAAAGGTAATCTCGGTACGTGCAGCGTCAAATTTCATCACAGGGGCAAAGAACAGCGCATCGTATTCATCGGCATGACTTGGGCGTGGATAGTTAAAATGCACACGCTCCAAAGGAAGCCGACGATCAATCAACCATGCTGCTAAGCCATGCCAAATCATCAGCATACTTTCGGTAATATAGTGATCAGGATCGGCATCTTTAGGCACTAAAGGCACCAAACGTGCTTCGTGTTTATCGCGTTCTAAAGTGACACACCATTCATCACCAAACAATTTATAAAATTGTGTTGAGAGCTCTAAAGCATCACCTAAGGTTTTAGCATGCACAATCAACTGACACATAATGGCAAAGCTACCCAAACGACGAATATCTTGGCTAAAACCAATATGTTCATCTTGGGTCACCATCCACAGCATTTTCACAAAGCGGGTGTACTGTTCAGGTGAAATACGGGCTTTGGGTTGGCGTAGTAGTTCAGCTTCAATTCCCACATGCGATAACAAAGTTTCTACGTCCATCCCAAGACGTTTTACCCCAGTGAGTGCGGCATTGACAAAGTGGATACTAATGGTATCTCGACTCATGTTAAATTCTTCAGTCTCTCTTGTATTCACTTACTGTTGACCTAATGATGCTTAATCTCAATAACTTACATGGTAAATTGCCGAAACGATCAAGGTAAATGGCTGAACATGACATTGTGCAGGCTTGTTTTTTTGCATAGTATGCATAAAAAATAAGCAAAACAAGAGTAAAATCACACCATGTCAACTTTATTACATAGCCTCAAAGTTTTAGATTTTTCCACCTTGCTGCCTGGTCCATTTGCCAGTTTATATTTAGCTGATTTAGGTGCTGAAGTGGTGCATATCGAATCATCAACCCGAATTGATCTGATGCGTGTACTGGAGCCTTTTGCCAACGGTCAAGCCACAGCGCATAGTTACTTAAACCGCAATAAGCAATCGATTGCTCTAGACCTTAAAGACCCTGCCAATATTGCACTTATTAAAGAAAAAATTAGCCAATACGATATTGTAATTGAACAATTTCGCCCTGGGGTGATGCAGCGTTTAGGCTTAGATTACGCGAGCTTAGCTGCCATTAACCCACGTTTGATTTATTGCTCAATTACCGGTTATGGACAAAGCGGACCCTATAAAGATAAAGCAGGGCATGACCTCAATTACGTGGCACTGGCTGGTATTATGGGCCATTCAGGGCGCCAAAACAGTGCACCTCCTGCTTTAGGGGTGCAAATGGCTGATGTGGCAGGTGGTTCTTTTCATGCGGTGATGGGAATTTTAGCCGCAGTGATTGAACGTCATAGCAGCGGGCTCGGCCAATACATTGACATTTCTATGACCGATTGCGTGGCCAGTTTAAATACCATGGCAGCTGCTGCGGTATTGGCAGGAAATACCAAAGTTAGCCCAGAAATAGGCCCCTTGAATGGTGGTTCATTTTATGACTACTACCAAACGCAAGATGGTAGATATATGGCACTTGGCGGAATTGAACCGCAATTTGTGCGTGGTTTAGCCGAAATTTTACAATTACCTGAATTAATCGAGGACAATAAAAGCTTTGCGGAACTCGATGTCCAAATGATCAAACCGCTCATTCAAGCCAAAATTGCCAGCAAAACCTTGGCTGAATGGCAAGCGATTTTTAGCCAACATGATGTATGTGCAGAAGCTGTATTAAGCTTAGATGAAGCACTGCATTCTGAGTTGGCGCGTGAACGTGGTTGGGTGGTCGAGGTGCCCTTAACGCAAGGTTCTGGTCAAACTGAACCACAATTGGGTTGTCCTATTCAGTTTTCGCGCTCACACAAACGTTATGAATTTGTCGGGCAAGCCTTAAATGCCGGTACATGGCTGCTTCAAAAGCCTAAGCTTTCTGATAGCGCTTAGTCTTTTTTCTGCTAAACACAGCATAAATATCTAAATAATATTAAAAAGTAGGATAAAGCCTGCTAAGCCGCTGTTATCAGTGAACACTAGGCAGGCTTATCAATAAAATCGCTATGAAATATGTAAAAAACGCATTTTCTTGATAGATCAAAACTCGTTATTCTGTGCAGCGTTATAATAGAAACTACTAGCTGTACGCCATGTATTTATATACTGATTTTGATCAGCAACTGATTAATGAACGTGTTGCACAGTTCCGTGACCAAACGGAACGTTACTTAGCCGGAAAATTAACCGAAGACGAATATCGTCCATTACGTCTACAAAATGGTCTTTATGTACAACGTTATGCGCCAATGTTGCGTGTGGCGGTACCTTACGGTCTGATGAACTCAAAACAGCTGCGTAAAGTAGCTGAGTTAGCGACTGAATATGACCGTGGTTATGCGCATATTTCAACGCGTCAAAACATTCAGTTTAACTGGCCTGCACTCGAAAACGTGCCAGATATGCTTGCTGAACTTGCTACTGTACAAATGCATGCTATTCAGACTTCTGGTAACTGTATTCGTAATACCACAACCGATCAATATGCTGGTGTGGTTGCTGGTGAAATTGCCGACCCGCGTCCAACCTGTGAATTGATTCGTCAATGGTCAACCTTTCATCCAGAATTTGCCTTCTTACCACGTAAGTTTAAGATTGCCGTATCTGCTTTGGAAGAAATCGACCGTGCTGCAACGTCTTTCCATGATGTTGGCGTGTATATCGTGAAAAACGAGCAAGGCGAAATTGGCTATAAAATTAAAGTCGGTGGTGGTTTAGGGCGTACTCCAATTATGGGTAGCTTTATTCGTGACTTCTTGCCACGCGAAGATTTAATTGCTTACCTAGAAGCGATTTTACGTGTCTATAACTTACACGGTCGCCGTGATAACAAATATAAAGCACGTATTAAAATTTTAGTGAAGGCTTTAACGCCTGAAGTGTTTGCTCAAAAAGTTGAAGCTGAATTTGCACATACGATTCAAACTTTAAAAATTGATGCTGAAACCTTGGCAAAAATGGATCAGAACTTCACGCCATTTGCTTACCAAGATTATGCTGACGAAGACTTCACTGAACTCTTCAATCAGCATCCAAAATTCAAACAATGGTTTAACATCAACACCAATGCTCACAAAGTCAAAGGCTATCGTATTGTTACGATTTCTTTAAAACGTGCTGGTATTGCTCCAGGTGATGTCAGCAGCGAAGAAATGAATCTGATTGCTGATCTTGCAGACAAATATACTTTTGGTGAATTACGTACCACACATGAGCAAAACATTGCCCTTGTCGACGTACCACAAAAAGATTTATTTGCTTTATGGCAAGTACTAGATCAAGCAGATTTAGCCCGTGCGCATATTGGTTTCTTAACTGACATTATCTGCTGCCCAGGCGGTGACTTCTGTTCACTTGCCAATGCCAAATCTATTCCAATTTCAGAAGCAATTTCACGCCGTTTTGATGATTTAGACACCATTTACAACTTAGGTAAATTGGATCTGAATATTTCAGGCTGTATGAATGCTTGTGGTCATCACCATGTGGGTAATATTGGTATTTTAGGCGTAGATAAAAAAGGCGCCGAATTCTACCAAATTACTTTAGGTGGTAATGCAGATCATGATGCGTCTATTGGCGATATCTTAGGGCCATCGTTTGCAGCAGATGCTGTACCTGACGTGATTGAAGAAATCTTAAATACTTATCTTGATTTACGTCAAGAAGGTGAAGATTTCATTGATACTTATCGCCGTGTTGGCATCAAACCATTTAAGGAGCGTGCATATGCTTAATACCGCACTACCAGTGCTCGCAAAAGATGGCACTGTTGCAGACAATACTTATCAAGTGATTGGCGAAGATGGCGTAGTACCGCAAGGTGATGTAGTGTTAACCGTTGAACAGTTAGATCAAATCGCGCATGTATCAGGTAAAAAAGCACTTTACTTAACGGTAGATGCTTCACCTGAAGATCATCAGTTTCCACTTGATCAATTAGATGCAATTTTTATTGAATTTGCAGGCTTTAACGATGGTCGTGGTTATTCATTTGCAGCATTGTTACGTCGTCAGGGTTTCCAAGGCGAATTACGTGCCACAGGTGATGTCTTTAAAGACGTTTTAAACTATATGAAACGTTCAGGCTTTGATACGTTTGTGATTAAAGAAGGCAAAGATGTTCAAGAAGCTGCGGCAGGTTTAGCTGATTTTACGCAGCCTTACCAAGCATCTACAGCAGTTGAAAAAGCCAATTACCAAACTGGCGCCTAAATATAATGCTAAAAAAGCCGCGACTTCGCGGCTTTTTTTATGAGGAAAAATAAATGCAATGGCTGATTCAAGTTAATCCCGGTATCTATTGGTTATTGGTTGCTATTTTAACGGATGTGATGTCTACATTTTATTCTGCAAAAGCCAATGGTTTAGTGCATAAATCTGATCAAATGATTGCGCTACTGCTTTATCTGCTGTCGTTTAGCTGTGCCGCAATTGCACTCAAATACATGCAAGCTGGGATTTTATATGTCTTGTGGTCTGGCATTGGCGTCATTGCGACAGCATTATTGGCCAAAGCCTATTTAGGTCAAAATATTGATCTTGCCGGTTGGTTAGGGATTGGATTTATTAGTATTGGTTTGGTGATTATTGCCCAGTTTTCTAATATTGATGTTTAACTACATTTTTGCGTATGATCAATGCGACTATGTCCCATTTGACTCACCACTAAGCTATAACTCAAGCTTTTGTCTTGTGCACAGTAACTAAAGGTGCCATTAGAGCCCAGAGGCAAACCTGTACGTGGGATAAAACTTAAATTATTGCTATTTAAACTGCCCCAAGTCAGGCTGCCATATTTAAGGATCAACGCTTCTGACAAAATAATTTTTTCGTTGTCATCTACTTTGCGATTATTATTAATATCAATAAACACAACGAAACCCTGATGCCAACTGTTGCTGCTACAAGTTTTTTGATTGTTTGAGCCACATAGCACCACGTGATTGGACTGACTCATGGCCTGTTGTCGAGCCATCTGGATGGCGCGACTTAACTTGAGTTGTGAGCTTTGTACCTCCTTTTTCATTAAGTCTTGTTGAAAGCTTGGAATGGCTAAGCTGACAAGAATCGCCAGTATGACAATCGTGATCAGTAGTTCAATCCAAGTAAAAGCACGGCAACGGTTGATGCATAACATGATGATCTCCATCAATTGCGCCAATAATTATTAAAAGTCACATGATTAAGGGGGAATTAGATTGAATATGGGTGACTTCTGACTTTTAAAGCTGTTAAAATTTCCCTCAAGCCAAAAATAAGCTTTTCAGAATGGTGAGTTGAGCGAAAAATTACCGAATTACAACGGAATTTGTAAGTAATTTTGTCAATAATTTTCTTGATTAAAATTATCAAGCACTTGGAAAAGAAAAAAAGTGTTTGTATGATGCCATGTGACTAGCTTAAAAATAACACTGGGGTATTAAAAGCCTATCCCAGCGGAGCTGAAAAGCTCAAGCTTGAACAACAATTTATATCTCTGGAGGATAAATCCATGAAAATGAGTCGTATTGCTCTTGCAATGCTTGTTGCTGCGCCTTTCGCAGCAGCTAACGCTGGTGTTACTGTAACTCCACTATTAGTTGGTTACACTTTCCAAGACACTCAACACAACAATGACAACGATAACCTAAAAGGTTTGTCTGAAGCTGGTGTTGAATTACAAGACGATTTATTCGTTGGTGCTGCACTTGGTGTTGAATTAACGCCTTGGTTAGGTTTTGAAGCTGAATACTCACAAGTTAAAGGCGACATCGATGCTAACGGTGGCCCTAAAGTTGCTGAATACAAACAACAACAACTTGCTGGTAACTTCTACGCAACTTCTGATTTAATCACTAAAAACTACGACAGCAAAATCAAGCCGTACGTACTTTTAGGTGCGGGTCACTACAAATATGAAGGCGAAGGCGCTGCTGCTGGTTGGGAAGACGAAGGTACTTTAGGTAACGCAGGTGTGGGTGCTTTCTGGCGCTTAAACGATGCTTTATCTCTTCGTACAGAAGCTCGTGGTACATACAACTTTGACGAACAGTTCTGGAACTACACAGCTTTAGCTGGTCTTAACGTAGTTCTTGGCGGTCACTTGAAGCCAGCTGTTGCTGCGCCAATCGTGGTTGAGCCAGTTGCACCAGTTGTTCCAGTTGAACCAGCTCCACAAGAGCTTGTTGAAGACTTGAACATGGAACTTCGTGTGTTCTTTGATACAAACAAATCAAACATCAAAGATCAATACAAACCAGAAATCGCGAAAGTTGCTGAAAAGTTAGTTGAATACCCGAACGCAACTGCACGTATCGAAGGTCACACAGACAACACTGGTCCACGTGCACTTAACGAACGTTTATCTTTAGCGCGTGCTAACTCTGTGAAATCTTCACTTGTTAACGAATACAACGTAAACCCAACTCGTTTATCGACTCAAGGTTTCGCGTGGGATCAACCGATCGCTGACAACAACACTAAAGAAGGCCGTGCTATGAACCGTCGCGTATTCGCGACAATTTCTGGCAGCCGTACTGTTCAAGTACAGCCATAAGGTCAGACTCAATCCTAGTTGATTGAATCAATCTTAAAAAAGCGACTCTTTTGAGTCGCTTTTTTTATTACAATAAGCCAAGATGATCAATTGCTGTGACACATTATGAGCGTAGAAATTCCTCAAGATTTAGCCGACTTACCTGCCAATGGTGGCCTGTATGCCATTTGGATGTTATTTCATCATTATGGTGTCGATTTAGAAACCCAAGATTTGGTGCAATTGTGCCGTCATAATGCCGATGAGGGCACTTATGGTATTGCTTTAGCCGTAGGCTTAAAGCGTTTAGGTTTAGATGTTGAATTTAGTACCGATGATGATCCTGATCCGCAGCCAACAGAAAAGTTTTTCTATGCTGAGGCAAAGCAACTCAATATTCCAATCAAAGCAGCAGTCAGTTATGAACAGCTTCAACAGGCGGTTGAACAGGGCCGTTTTGTGATTGTCTATTATGATACCTTAGAGGGCATTGGTAATCATTCTTTGGTGTATTCGATTGATGATCAGGAAATCTGTTTCTTTGATAGTTTCGAACCAATGTCCAAAGACATATTTATACAGCAGCGTCAGCAAGAAGGGATTTGCCAGCAGGCTATTATTGTTGATGATCGTAATTTTGTGATGCGCTATAGCTAAGCAGTTAGCCACCATTCAGCAGCCTGAGGGCTGCTTTTTTTTGATTTAACATAAGGGCAACGGCATTTATACAGAGCACTCGCTTGTACTTGATTTAATAAAGCTTAAAACTCGTATAAGGAGAATCAGTATGGCTCAATATCTACGACTGCAAGATGGCACAGCACTATATTATAAAGATTGGGGCTCAGGGCCTGTGGTGGTGTTAGAACATGGCTGGCCATTATCGAGTGATGCCTTTGAAGATCAAATGCTATTTTTAGCTGAGCATGGCTTTCGGGTCATATCGATGGATCGACGCGGACATGGACGTTCGAGTCAGCCTTGGCATGCGCATAATATCGATCAATATGTAGAAGATTTGCGTGCCTTAATTGAGCACTTAAAGTTGAAGCAATTTACGCTGGTAGGACATTCTACAGGTGGGGCAGTGGTGGCACGCTATAGTGCAAAATATGGTCAAGAACAGGTAGAAAAGTTGGCCTTAATTGCTGCGGTTACACCGCTGATGCGCCAAACTGATGATCATCCTCAAGGCGTGCCGATAGAGGTTTTTGATGAAATGCGCGCTAATTTACTAACCAATCGAGCCGACTTTTATTTAGATTTTTCCAACAAGTTTTATGGTTATGATCAGACCCCCAGCAAAAGCTCAGAGGGAGTGATACAGAACTTTTATCAAATTGCCATGCAAGGTTCAATTAAAGCGCATTATGATTGTATTGCTGCCTTTTCAGAAACGGATCTAAGTGCCGATTTAAGGCAAATTCAAATACCTACCTTGGTGCTTTATGGCGACCAAGATCAAATCGTACCGCCTGCTATTTGTAGCCAAGCTACTTTAAAACTTTTATCTCATGGGCAAGAGCAGGTGATTAAAGGTGCGGCACATGGCTTATGTACCACGCATAAAAACGAAGTGAGTTTTGCGCTGCAAAGCTTTTTAAATCAATAGATCAAAAATTAAAAAAGCAGTCCGAGGACTGCTTTTTAAGTTTTATTCGCGTTCAACTTTAATGGGTTGTACATCCATCTCTTGATAGGACACCAATTTGGTTTTGTATTTCCATTTATAACCCAGCCAAATCGCTAAGAATAAGAAAATACCAATATAGGTTGACAGTACCGCTAACCATTCACCCTCAAGTACAGCCTGATAGTTTTGACCCAGCACCACAATGGCACATAGGATAAAAGCAAACCACGGTGCAAAAGGGAAGAACTTAGCACGATAGGCTAAATCTTCAAGCTTATTGCCTTGGGCTAAAAAGCCTTTACGGAAACGATAATGTGACACCGCAATCCCTAACCACACAATAAAGCCACACATACCTGACATATTCAGTAGCCAGTTAAATACTTCTTCTTCACCAATAAAAGTGGTTAAGAAACACAGTGCTGCAATGGCAGTCGTGGCATACAAGGCATTCATAGGCACACCGCGTGCATCTAGTTTAGCAAATGCTTTAGGTGCACTGCCTTTACGTGCCATATCAAACAGCATGCGCGTTGATGAATACATGCCTGAGTTACCTGCTGATAAAATCGCAGTTAAAATCACTGCGTTCATGACTGAAGCTGCAAAGGCAAAGCCAGCTTGTTCATACAGTAACGTAAATGGCGATAGTGCAACGTTATCAGTTGCAGCTGCTTGTAATAAACGTGGATCATTGTAGGCAATTAGTGTCCCAATAATGAAAATACACACGATATAAAACAAAAGAATTCGCCAGAAAATTTGTTTAATCGCAATTGGAATGGTCTTTTGTGGATCTTTGGATTCACCTGCTGCAACCCCAACCATTTCTGTACCTTGGAAAGAGAATCCAGCAATCATGGCCACACCAACAAGTGCTGATAAACCACCTACAAATGGCGCTTCACCTGTACTCCAATTGGCAAATACTTCAGCCCCTGGGGTTAACATGATTTTGGCAATCATGAAAATACCAATGATAATAAAGGCAATAATGGCCAGCACTTTAATTAAAGAGAAGAAGAATTCAGATTCACCAAAGCCTTTGACGGTCAGTGCATTAATCCCAAAGACCACAGCTAAAAACACCGCACTCCAATAAAATCCTGGAATCTCTGGGAACCAGAATTTCATAATAAATTGTACAGCCACCAACTCAAAGGCAACGGTAATGGCCCAGTTGTACCAATAGTTCCAACCTAAAGCAAAACCAAAACCGCCTTCAACATATTTTGTACCATAGGTAAAGAAGGCACCTGACGTTGGATTATGGGTGGCAAGCTCACCTAAGCTGGTCATCAAGAAGTAGATCATGACACCAATTAAGGCATAAGCCAGCAGTGCGCCACCAGGGCCTGCATTGGCAATGGTTGCGCCTGAGGCTAGGAATAAACCAGTACCAATCGAGCCACCAATCGCAATCATATTTAGATGGCGAGCACCAAGATTACGCTTTAATTGCGGTTGTTGTGTTTCGCTCATCGATTATTCCTTAGGGTTTTTCTGCATGCTAGCAAACAGGACTTTAAAGCCTTGCTCATCAGTTTTAATTTGACAGGCTTTAAACTGTTGCTCAATCAACATTGGATAGTTTAAGAAGCGATTTGCCACAATCCAAAGTTCACCACCTGATTTAAGATGACGGCGCGCAGTTTTACATAAATTTTCACTGGCATTGTAGTCGGTTTGAATGCCTTGGTGAAAGGGCGGATTACTGACAATGGCATGTAAAAACAATGGTGCGTCTTCAATGCCGCGTACAGCTTTAATCTCAAGTTGTTCGGGTTCAAGCTGATTTTGCGCAAATGTCATTTGGGTAGAGGCTAATGCAAAGGCATCTACATCCATCGCAAAAATACGATTACTTGGATTAAGTTTGGCCAAGTAAGCACTAATCACACCTGCACCACAACCAAAGTCGGCAATCTTACCTGAAGTGACTTGTTGTAAATATGGCAACAACACCGCAGTACCTACATCAAGACGGTTTTGGCTAAAGACACCAGGCAGCGCGCAAATCTCTAATTCGCCTTTAGGTGTATTGATGCGATAAGTTTGTGCCCAATCGCGTAGCGCTTTCGCATCAACTGTATGTTCAAGACTGATTTGCCATAACTGACAATGACGAGCGCTATCGAGTTTTACTGCTTGACCATAAGGCTGTAATTGTTTGGCTGCACGTTCGATGCCGGCTTTTTTCTCACCAACCAATAAAATTGAACTGCCTTTTTTCAGACGCGTCGCTAAGCTATAGAGCACATAGTTAAGTAACTCTTTAGATTTAGGTACAAAAATAACCGCCTGATCAAACTCACCTTCAGGTACATCGGTACCAAAACTTACAGCGGCTTGTTTAGACTGAAAATACTCAAAATCGTTAAAATTCCATGTCCAAACAAATGGATCGACGTTGTCTTCTAAATGTTGCAGCAAGTCATCTGTAGGTGCATTAACAAATAATACACGACCGGAAAGATACTCATATTGACGAATGAGAACTTCACTTTGCGGAACCATTGGATTTCTCCATTATAAAAGCACCGTGAGCACAAGCTCACGGTGCTTTTTGGATATGAAATTACTTCTTCGTTTCAGGAAGAACAATATTTAAAATAAGTGCAGCAATACCACCGGTCGCAACACCAGAGCTAAAGATATTGCGGACCAGTTCTGGCATATGTGCAAGAATATCAGGCACCTGTGCCACACCTAGACCTAAGCCTAAAGAAATCGCAATAATCAATAGGGCACGACGGTCAAGGTTGACGCTCGATAAAATGTTAATACCAGAGGCAGCAACTGCGCCAAACATTACCATCACAGCACCGCCAAGCACCGCTTGTGGGACCGCTTGGATCACTCCTGCAACAGCTGGCAATAACCCCAAGATAATCAGTAAAGCAGCAATCCAAATACCGACATAACGACTTGCCACACCTGTCAGCTGAATGACACCATTATTTTGTGCAAAGACTGAGCTTGGGAAGGTGTTAAAAATACCTGCAAGGAATGAGTTGGCACCATTCACCAACACACCACCTTTAATACGCTGCATCCATTTTGGACCATCAACAGGCTGATTAGACAGCTTAGATGTTGCAGTAACGTCACCAATAGCTTCTAAAGAGGTCACAAGGTAAATAAATGCCATTGGAATAAATAGACTCCAAGAGAAGTCTAAACCAAAGTGCATTGGGCTTGGAATTTGAACCAAAGGTGCATCTTTGAGACCAGAGAAGTCTAAATGCCCCATAAAGCCTGCAAGGATATAACCTGCAACCAAGGCAATTAAAATCGCAGAACTTTTAATCCACACGACTTTAATGCGGTTTAAAATAATGATTAAACCGAGTACGGTACATGACATGATCAGGTTATCTGCGTTGGCAAATGTTCCATCTTTCATTGCGCCATAACCACCACCCATACTGGTTAAACCGACTTTAATCAAAGTCAAACCAATCAGCAGCACCACGATCCCAGTGACGAGCGGGGTAATGAGCTTTTTAATCCATGGTAAAATTTGTGATACGCCCATTTCAATAAATGAACCTGCAATCACAACACCAAAAATGGCTGCCATGACAGATTCAACAGGTGTACCTGCAGCAACCATGGCTGAACCGATACCAATAATAGGACCAATAAAGTTAAAGCTTGTTCCTTGGACGATCAAAAGACCTGCACCAAAAGGACCAACTTTTTTACATTGCAAGAAAGTTGCGATCCCTGAAATCACCAAAGACATGGATAAAATCATGTTGGTGTCTTCTTTTGAAACGCCTAAAGCCAGACAGATCAAAAGACCAGGTGTAACAATCGGGACAATAATTGCAAGCAAATGTTGAAATGCAGCGAGGAAAGCGATCCACGGTTTGGGACGATCTTCAAGTCCATAGACAAGGTCGAGCTGATCTTTCGAGGAGGGAGATTGATTAAAATCAGACATGTGTAAAACGCAAATTGTGGCTTGGTGGCGCTATTCTAATCTGTTTACATAGCTTTACAAAATCAAAAGCGTACCACTTATCAAAAAAAATACAATTGTCACGCCTCAGTCACTATAAAAGTTCTCTATTTTTCTGTATAATTTGCCCTCAAATTTAATACATATCGAATTTACATGTCAGATATTAAAACTCTCCGTAACATTGCCATCATCGCGCACGTCGACCATGGTAAAACGACTCTTGTAGACAAACTTTTACAGCAATCAGGTGCTCTTGGCGATCGCGCGGGCGAGATCGAACGTGTCATGGATTCGGGCGCGATTGAGTCTGAGCGTGGTATTACCATTCTTGCAAAAAACACTGCAATTAAATGGACTGATGCACGTACCAATACAGAATACCGTATCAACATCGTGGACACCCCGGGACACGCCGACTTTGGTGGTGAGGTAGAACGTGTTCTATCTATGGTTGACTGTGTATTGCTTCTTGTCGACTCACAAGAAGGTCCAATGCCACAAACACGTTTCGTAACGCAAAAAGCGTTCGCACGTGGTTTAAAACCAATCGTGATTATCAACAAAGTTGACAAGCCAAACGCGCGTCCTGACTGGGTGATTGACCAAGTATTCGATTTATTCGATAACTTAGGTGGTACTGACGAACAGTTAGACTTCCCAGTGGTTTACGCTTCTGGTCTTCGTGGTGTAGCAGGTCCTTCTCCTGAAGAATTAGCAGAAGACATGACCCCATTATTCCAAACGATTGTAGACATCGTTGAACCACCAGCAGTTGATGTTGATGGTCCATTCCAGATGCAAGTGTCTTCACTTGACTATAACAGCTTCGTAGGTGTAATCGGTGTTGGTCGTATCCAACGTGGTTCTGTGAAATTAAACACACCTGTGACTGTGATCGACAAAGACGGTAAAACACGTAACGGCCGTATCTTAAAAATCATGGGTTACCATGGTTTAGAGCGTGTAGATGTTGAAACAGCTGCTGCAGGTGACATCGTATGTGTAACAGGTATCGAAGAACTTCATATCTCTGACACGATCTGTGATCCTAAAAACGTTGAAGCATTACCGCCATTGTCTGTAGATGAACCTACAGTGTCGATGACATTCCAAGTGAATAACTCACCGTTTGCTGGTAAAGAAGGTAAATTCGTGACTTCACGTAACATTCGTGAACGTCTAGACCGCGAATTGATCCACAACGTAGCGTTACGTGTTGAAGATACTGACAGTCCTGACCGTTTCAAAGTGTCTGGTCGTGGTGAACTTCACCTTTCAGTTTTAATTGAAAACATGCGTCGTGAAGGCTTTGAGATGGGCGTATCACGTCCACAAGTAATCATCAAAGAAATTGATGGTGAAAAACAAGAGCCGTACGAAAACGTAACATTTGACGTTGAAGAACAGCACCAAGGCGCTGTAATGGAACAAATGGGTCACCGTAAAGGCGAAATGACCAATATGGAAGTTGACGGCAAAGGTCGTATCCGTATTGAAGCAACTGTTCCTTCACGTGGCTTAATTGGTTTCCGTTCAGAATTCTTAACCATGACTTCTGGTACAGGGATCATGACGTCAAGCTTCTCGCATTACGGTCCAATGAAACAAGGTACTGTGGCGAAGCGTCAAAACGGTGTATTAATTTCTATGGTTCAAGGAACTTGCTTGGGCTATGCGTTGTTCAGCTTACAAGACCGTGGTCGTCTATTTGCTAAACCGCAGTTAGAAGTTTACGAAGGTATGATCGTTGGTATTAACTCACGTTCAGACGACATGGTGGTTAACCCAACTAAAGCGAAACAGCTAACTAACGTACGTGCTTCAGGTACTGACGATGCGTTAACACTTGTTCCAGCAATCGAGTACACGCTTGAACAAGCACTTGAATTCATTGAAGATGATGAATTAGTTGAAGTAACACCGAAGTCAATTCGTATCCGTAAGCGTTGGTTGACTGAAAACGAACGTAAGCGTAACAAATCTTAATTTGTTCACGTGATGTGAAAAAACCGCTAAGTCTGCTTAGCGGTTTTTTTTGTATAAGATTTTCTAACAGCGCTTGGCAAATCAGACCAACAGCGTACATTATTGAGCAGTGTTGAGCGCTTAATAAATATAAAAGTTTGGAGTTTATGTATGAGTATTATTCAAGAGTTTCGTGAGTTTGCTGTAAAAGGCAATGTGATGGACTTAGCTGTCGGTGTTATTATCGGTGGTGCATTTGGTAAAATTATTGATTCTGCGGTTAAAGATTTAATCATGCCTTTAGTGTCATGGATCTTAGGTGGTGAAGTCGATTATTCAAACTGGTTTGTAGTCCTGGGTGATAATCCAAATAATGTAAGTAACTTAGCAGCTGCACAAGAAGCCGGCTTAAATGTCTTTGCTTATGGTAACTTCTTAACAGTATTAATTAATTTCTTACTTCTAGCATGGGTAGTCTTCTTATTGGTGAAATTTATGAATAAATTACGCCGTAAACAAGAGGCAGAAGAACCAGCACCAGAGCCAACGCCTGAAAATATTGAGCTATTACGTGAAATTCGTGATGAGCTGAAAAAACGTTAATCATCAATGATGTAAAAAAACGGCGCTCAATGCGCCGTTTTTTGTTTTTCTATTTCTCTCTGATTTTGGACAGTTAAACATCTCATACAATAAAATATGTAAGCTTATTCATGTCATTGTCATGATTTCTTCACCCGAACGTCACCTTTGAAATGAACAATAGCACTCATTAAATGCCCCATATAAAAATGAGTTAATAGAATGAAAAAAATGCCAAAAGTATTTTTAATGAGCATCTTAAGTTGTTCAATATATTTGGTGGGGTGTAATGATGATTCTGACGGTAGCTCATATCAATCGCCTGATCAAGGTGCTATTCAGCTACCAACAGCACCGACAGGTGTAGGTCGCATCGATACTGCGCCTGTTGTAGCCAATATATCTGCTGTAGTGGATGATTGGCATACCAATCAACGCGGTGATGCACGTTATGCCACCTTAGAAACAAATGCAGGTGTACGTGTATTGTCTGGTTTTTTACAACTGTGGAAGCCAAGTACCATGGTGGTGGATGCTGGTGTGACAGCTGAAGCGGCACATGGTTTTCCAGCCGTTGAAAAATCGAAATGGACGGGTATTCCTCAAGATCCGACAGATGGACAAATCTTACATTCGGATATGCATCAACATAATATTCAATATGTGATTGATATCACACGTCAAAGAACAGCTGAACAATCTGTATTAGCCTATCTGGATGACCGCAGAGGGAAAGCCTATAGCATGACCTCAGGTCTTGGCGCTTTGACTGAACATTGGCGAGATGCGGCCAAACAATTCACCACAATTACCGAGGTTGCAGCAGATGCGACACAGGTTAAATATGATGATCAAGGCAATAACCGTGGTGTGGGTGAAGCCAATGGGAATGCTGAGTTTGGTAAAGTAGTCGATTTCTTAGGCATGTTTGGTACTCATGCTTCAACTGAGCCAGCGAAGCGTTTTTACAAGTATGCTCGTCCTTGGCGTTGGTCGGCGGATGTGATTGTGGAACCAACCTTAGAACCTGCGAAGAGCAAGACACCTCAAACCGATGGTGGATTCCCAAGTGGTCACACAGCAGAAGGTATGCGCAATGCAATTGCCATGGCGTATGTATTACCACAACGTTATCAAGAGCTGATTGCACGTGGTTTAGAGATGGGTGAGTCAAGAATTTACGCAGGTATGCATTCTCCTTTAGATGTGATGGGCGGCAGAATACAATCAGTCGCAGCGGCAGTGGCGAACCTCAATGCGATGACCAAAGCCCAACGAACAGCTGCATATCAGCAAGCGCAGCAGGTTCTTATGCAGCGAGCTAAAGTCAATACATGGGATGAATTCTATACCATTGCAAAGCAACCTTTAAATGGCAAAGATAATTTTATGGACTTTAAGGCCATGAAAGAAACCGCACATCGACGTATGACTTTTGGATTTAAACAATATGGGCCAGCAGGTCAGGTGGCACATGTTCCTAAAGGCGCGGAAGTGCTGTTAGAGTCGCGCTTCCCATATTTGACAGATGAACAGCGTCGGGTGGTACTGAAATCCACGGCATTCGATTCAGGTTATCCAATTATGGATGACCCTGAAGGTTATGGTCGTTTGGACTTGTTTAAAGCTGCTGGTGGTTATGCGCATTTAGCTGGTGATGTGCATGTTCATATGCAAGCAGAGTTAGGCGGTTTCTCGGCCAAAGATCTTTGGAATAATGATCTTACTGGTCATGGTAAATTGACCAAATCGGGGAGTGGTCAGCTTGCACTTAACGGTGAAAACACCTTTACAGGCGGCGTGTATGTAAAAGGTGGAGCAGTAATCGCACAATCTATTTCTGCTTTAGGGCAGGGGGATGTATATGTCCAACACGGTCAACTTATATTGGATCATAAGGCAACAACGCAGGTGAATGGTAAATTCACACTGCTTGAAAAAGGGGAAATGGTCTTTAATCATGTACGTCATGGACTTCAAGTCAATGATGTCGTGACCTTACAAGGTAAACTGATGATTAACGATGCAACACTTCAAGCAGGTCGTTATGTGTTGATGGAAGCGAAACAGATTCAAGGGAAATTGAGTGTTGTCGAAGTGAATGGCAAAGCGGCGACTGTAAGTTATGACAATCATCAAGTGATTTTAATTGTCCAATAACAGCGAGCTAAAATAGAAAAAAACGGCGCTCAATGCGCCGTTTTTAAATTCCTCTTTGCCAAAGGGAGATTCTTCCATTTAGTAACAGAGGGGGGTGGGATAGTGCTTAAAAATCCATACGGAACTTAATTTCCACCAAATGAAAACCAAATTGGCTTTTTACAGGGCCATGTAAGACACGCTCTGCCGCAGTAAATACTAATTTATCAATTACAGGCACCAATTGCCCTTTTTTAACTTCACCGAGTTCACCGCCGCGTTTGGCAGAGTTGCAGGTCGAAAATTGTTTGGCTATTTTGGCAAAATCAGCGCCGGATAAGATTTTCTTTTTCAGTTGTTCTGCTTGATCTTTGTCTTTGACCAAAATATGCCGCACGATTGCTGATTTCATGACAATTTTCCCTTAGGTTGTAATGGTTGACATGTCGGGCAAAATACCGAAGCACGTTGACCCAATTTAATATTTTCTAAGGTGGTTTCGCAGTTTACGCACATTTCACCAGCACGGCCGTAGGCCAATAAGGTTTGCTGAAAATAGCCATTTTCACCCATGGCATTGGTATAGTCTCTTAAAGTAGAACCACCCAAATCAATGGCCTGTTTTAAAATCCTTTTAATCTCAATGATTAAAGCTTGAATTTGCTCACCGGTTAAATATTTAGCGGGTTCTGCAGGATGAATACCTAAATTAAATAAGCTTTCAGTGGCGTAAATATTACCTACACCCACCACCACATGGTTATCCATAATTGCAACTTTAATGCCAACATTTTTATTTTTAAGCTTAGTCGCTAAATAGTTGGCATCAAAAGCTTCACTTAAAGGTTCAGGACCAAGCGGTGTCAGTAATTTATCCTGAGCGTATTGATCTAACCATAAAATGCAACCAAAGCGGCGTGGATCATGATAGCGCAACTCACAATCTTCAAAACGCATGACAAAGTGGTCATGTTTACGTAAAGGCTCGTCAGGAGCACAAATTCTAAAGCTCCCCGACATCCCTAAATGCCACAGCATACTCTGTTGTTCAAACTCAGCCACAATATATTTAGAGCGACGTTTTAAAGACATTAAACGTTGGCCTTTTAAGCGCGCTACATCTTGAGGAATTGGCCAACGTAGACTGCTTTGATATACCGTTACTTCCTGCACACATTGCTCAAGCAAAGGTTCTAGACTCACTTTGGTGGTTTCGACTTCGGGTAATTCAGGCATGCCAATTTCATTCTTGAATAAATATGACTAAATATGGGGCGAAAGACAAAAAATACAAGCTCATTTATAAATAGTAGGATCTAAAACTTTAGAATATAAATACAAGAATAATTGTTTGAAAAATAAACAAAAAATAGGCAATAATAGTCGCGCAAAAAAACGTATTAAATAATTGATAGATAAATAAAATTATAATTATTCTCTAGGTTTAGCTTTTAAAGATATAAAAAATATTTATGAATTTAATAAAAAAAAAGCCAAGATTTTTATGTTGATTTTCTGTAAGTTCTCTTCGCAAACATAAGTCGCCAGTCGGCTTGCACCAAAAATCATGCCTAGAATTAGGATATTCTCATGAAAAAAATCGCCTTGGCTTTACTGCCTTTGACTTTCGCAACAGCGCATGCTGCAGATGCATTTGATCCTCAAGGTCAATATTTACTTGGAGATTGGGATGGGCAGCGCACAGCCCTTGCTGAACAAGGTATTAAGTTTGAAGCCAATGCTTTAGTGGACGTTGCCTATTTAGCAGATGGTGGTCGTGAAGACGATGCAGATGCTAAAGTTGCTAGCCAATTTTGGCTAGGCACGCAGCTTGATTTGGAAAAGCTAGCCAATTTAGATGGTGTAACGCTACGTGCTGTGGTGACTGCACGTCAGGGTGAAAGTACTTCAGTTCAAGACTTACAAGACCCGAGCGCGCCACATATGGCCAATGTGCAAGGTGCTTTTGGGCGTGGGAACCAAAGTACCCGGTTATCTGAACTCTCAATTGAAAAAAACTTTAAAGAACAAGGTTTAAGTATTAAAGCCGGTCGTTTGGGTCTAGGCATGGACTTTAACGTCATGGGCTGTGATTTTACCAGTACGGCATTTTGTGCAGCACAAATGGGCAAATGGCAGGGCAATATCTGGATGAATACCCCAGTCGGTCAATGGGGTGCGCGTGTTAAGCAAAAAATTAGCCCAGAACTGACTGCACAAATCGGTGTCTATGAGTTTAATCCAGACAACGGTAATGGCAGCAAAGAAGAGCAAGGTTGGAGTTTAGATACCGACCATGCAGATGGGGTGAGCATTCCAGTTGAATTGGTGTGGACACCAAAACTTTATAACTTGCCGGGCAGCTATCGCATTGGCGGGATGTATAACACAGCAGATGATGCTAAAAACCAAAAAGATATTGCCAATCCCACAGATGGCAAAAACCGTACCTTTGCAGGATGGTTGGCAGTTGAGCAGCAACTGACATCTATAGGTTCAGGCCGTCGTGGTTTACATTCATTTGCCAATTTTACTTGGCATGACCGTGTGACCAATAAAGTTGATAACTCACAGCAACTGGGAGTTAAATATATTGGTTTTGCAGATGCTTTGCCAAATGACATTATTGGTTTGGCGGTCAATCGCGTCCATGTCAATGAACGTTTATCTGAAACGACGTTTGATGCCACGGCTGAGTATAACGTCGAGCTCAACTATAGCCACAGTCCAACACCGTGGTTAACCTTACGTCCAAACTTACATTATGTGATTAATCCCGGTTCAACCAACCGCGTTGATGATGCCTTTGTTGTGGGCTTAACCACTAAACTGGTGTTCTAAGCGTATTTAGCACCGAATAAAAAACAGGCTATAATGGCCTGTTTTTATTTTGTATATAACATGGTTTTCAGATTGTACATTTGCCTGCAAGTGGTTATGGTAAATGCCGTAAAACAAGATTGTAATGGAATGTACGCATGGCCAAACTCTTTGAAAAAATTAACTTTGGACACCTAAAGCTCAACAATAAAATTGTGATTGCACCCATGTGCCAGTATTCGGCCGTTGACGGTGAACCTAGCTATTGGCATGAGCAACAATGGGCCAATTATGCTCTGTCAGGTGCAGGCTTATGTATTGTCGAAGCCACTGCTGTACAGGACATTGGCCGCATTAGTTATGCCGATTTGGGCTTATGGAATGATATTCAACGCGCCAAAATTAAGGCCTTATTAGAAAAAGTCAAAACTTTGTCCCCTATGCCATTTGGCGTACAGCTGGCCCATGCTGGTCGTAAAGCGTCTAGCCATAAACCTTGGGATGGTGGTGGTCAAATTGGCCCTCAGCAAGAGCAGGGCTGGCAAACAGTGTCAGCCAGTGACTTGGCTTTTGGTGAACATGATCATCCACCACAAGCGTTAAGCAAAGCAGAAATTCAACAGGTCATTCAAGATTTTGCAGCTGCTGCACGCCGTGCGGTTGATGCAGGTTTTGATCTTATTGAGCTGCATGCTGCACATGGTTATTTGCTGCATCAGTTTATGTCGCCACTCTCTAACCAACGTGATGATGAATATGGCGGTAGTTTAGAAAATCGCATTCGTTTAACCTTGGAAGTCTTTCAAGCCATTCAAGCTGCAGTGCCAGAAAACTATCCAATTGGGGTACGTATTTCGGCCAGTGATTGGATGGGCGAGCAAGGCTGGGATGTGGAATCCTCCATTGGTTTAAGCAAGGCTTTAGAGCAATTAGGTGCAGTTTATATTCATGTCTCAAGTGCAGGCTTACATCGTGAACAAAATATTCAAGTCAAAGCCAATTATCAAGTTGGCTTTGCAGCACAAATCAAAGCACATCTCAATATTCCGGTCATTGCGGTGGGTTTAATTACGGAGGCTAAGCAAGCCGAAGAGATTTTGCAACAAGAGCAAGCGGATGCAATTGGCTTAGCCCGTGCCATGCTTTACGATCCACGCTGGCCTTGGCACGCCGCAGCTGAATTAGGTGCAAAAATTGCCATTGCACCGCAATATCTACGTTGTCAGCCGCATGGCTTAAAAGACCTATTTCAGGCTTTTTAAGTGATAACACGACAGCATGCTGATTGATATTTTATTGCCCTTAACATTGCTGGTGGCTTTGGGGTATGCCTGTATACGTTTTGGTGTGCTGTCGAGTGGCTTACTGCCACATTTGAGTCAGTTTGTTATTAAAATCGCATTGCCAGCATTTTTGGTGAGTGCCTTAGCCAGTAAAAATCTAACGGAGATTTGGCAACCGATTTATATTGCGGCCTATGCTTTAGGCTCGCTCTTGGTTTTTGCTGTTGCAATTGCTTATTTTTATTATTATTTAAACCAACATTTAACCCAAGCCAGTGTTTTGGCCATGGGTGCTTCTATGTCCAATACCGGCTTTATTGGCAGTGCAGTTTTAACGTTGTTGCTTGATCAGCATGCAGCAGTGTATTTATCTTTGACCTTAATTATTGAAAATTTATGTATTGTGGCGCTGATGTTACTCTTAGCAGAAGGTGCACAGCAACAACAGACGGCAAAGTGGTTGCTCTACCGCGACACAGTATTAAAGCTCATCAAAAATCCGGTGATCATTGCCATTATTTTGGGTATGTTCTTGGCTGCGTTTGAAATCAGATTGCCCCAATTTTTAAGCGATACCTTACAGCGTTTAGGGCAAACTGCTTCACCTTTAGCTTTATTTATTATTGGTGCAGGGTTGGTCGGTGTCTCGCTGCACAGTATAGATCGCGACAGTCTTATGTTAGTGCTGTTTAAATTAGTACTAATGCCGCTTAGCATCTTTAGCTTACTGTATGTGCTAAATGCACCTCAAGAAATGTTATATGCCGGTACTTTACTGGCCGCTTTGCCGATGCCTGTGGCATTTGCGATTTTTGCCGAGCATTATGATATGCGCCAACGTGCTTTAGCACCTTTGCTGTTAAGTACACTATTGGGCTTTATCTTACTAGCCTTGCTGTTAAGCTTTTGGTCATTGTAAAAAAAGCGCCCACTTGGGCGCTTAGTTTTTACACCTTTTTGGCTTTAGTGGCGACTTTTTTAGTGCTTGGTGTTTGGGTGGTATCAGCGGCTTTTTTGGCTTGCGTGGCTAAGGCTTGATTGACAATCTCCAAAGCAGGTTTTGCTTGTGCAACCTTGGCTTGATCGAGTGCCGTAAAAATGGTTTTGGCTTTATTTAAATCTTGTGCCACTAAAGAGCCACTGGCATATAAGTTGCCTAATAACATTAAAGACGAGACATGACCTTGCTGGCCTAAACGATGTAATTCAGTTAAGCCTTGATTAATTTTTTCTGTTTTTTGAGTGCGTACACCCTCATTTATGGCATGCGTGGCAAGGCTATAGGCAGCTGCAACATGGCCAGCTTGAGCCAAAGGAGCAAGTTTGGCTTGGGCTTTTTGGTTAGCCGCTTCTGTGCGTTGAGCAAACAGTTGTTCGGCAATTAACAATGTTGCATCAGCTGAGCCCAAACGATCAGCTGTTTCTAGGTAGCTTTGTGCTTTTTTTGCATTGGCTTTCAAACCTAGACGTCCTGTTTCATAGCTTTTTGCTAAAACAAAATTGGCTAAGCTTGAACCTTGTTTAGCCGCTTTTTCATAGTATTTAAGCGCTTTTTTATTATTTTGGGCTGTGCCTTGACCCATTTCGGTTAAATAACCTAGGTTATAAAAGGCATCCGCATGGCCTGTCTTGGCTACTTTTTCTAAGGCTTTAAATGCACCTGCCTGATCTTGGGCTTGTATGAAAGTTTTAACTTCTGCAAATGGATCGGCAGTGTTAGCAAATGTCAATGTTGTTGTGAAGGCAAGTGTGGTTGCAAGTAGCAGTTTTTTCATTATTTAAACCTTATTATCCCCAGTAAATGTGCCTTCATCATAAAAGTAATCTTTTAAAAGTAAAGTACAATTACTGAGGATGATTAAAGTCTAAGCGGTTTATTTGCCTAAAGTTTTACTTACAGGCTCTACCACAAAAGCTTTGTTTGGTCGCGCTAGAAAATAATAGAACGTTGCGCCTAAGATGGCTCCAATAAACCAGTTAAATGGGGCAAGATGTTGCAGTTGGGGTACTAAGGTAAAGACTAAACCAACCACCACCGCAGGGGCTAAAGCGCCAATCGCTTTAGGGTTAAAGCCATTTTTATACCAATAACTCCCAGAAGCTTGATCATTAAATAAATCTGCGACGTTGACTTGTTGCTTTTTAATCCAGTAGAAGTCAGCAATTAAAATACCAAACAATGGACCAATAAAGGCAGCCAGCACATCAAGCGTATAGTGAATCAGTTCAGGAGAGTTAAAGAGATTCCACGGCGTAATGAGTACAGAGCCAATTGCGGCAATCATGCCCCCGCTACGGAAGCTCAATTTTTGTGGCCAGACATTAGAAAAGTCAAAACCAGCTGACACAAAGTTAGCCACAATATTAATCCCAATTGTGGCAGTCAATAGGGTTAATAAACCAATAATCACCGCTGTGGTGTTGTCAATCATGGCCACAGTTTCTAATGGATCATGTACCATCTTACCAAATAAACTATAGGTGGCTGAGACCGTCACCACAGTTAACAAGGAGAAGAAGATAAAGTTAAACGGTAAGCCCCAGAAATTACCTTTACGCACTTGCTGCATGGATTGTCCATAGCGAGAGAAGTCACCAAAATTCAGCAATGGGCCCGAAAAATAAGACACCACCAAAGCAATTGCCACCAAAGTTTGCATGATTTGTTCGCTGGTGGTTAGATTTTTGCTACTTAAATTAAAGGAAATATTACTCCAACCCACTTGGCTGACTAACCATGCGGCTAAAGCAAACATCACCACGTAGACCAAAGGACCAGCCCAATCAATAAAGACACGGATGGCTTGCATGCCTTTCCAAAACACTAAAGCTTGAAGTACCCACATGATCGCAAAACAGATCCAACCTAAGGCGGATAAGCCCACAAAACTCATCTCAGTGAGGGGCGCTAAACTTGGATAAAATTTAAGTAACACCAACATTAACGCATTAGATGCCAGCCATGTCTGAATGCCGTACCAAGATACTGCAATAAAACCACGAATTAAGGCGGGGATATTGGCGCCATACACGCCAAAGGCTTGGCGTGCAATGACCGCATAGGGAACGCCTGCAATTTGACTGGGCTTAGCCACCAAATTGGCACTGACTTGTACAATTAAAATTCCGACAATCAGGGCAATAAACACTTGCCAACTGGCCAACCCTAAAGCAAATAAACTGGCTGCAACAATGTAGCCACCCATACTATGGACATCAGACATCCAAAAGGAAAAAATGTTATACCACGACCAATTTTGCTTGGCGGGTACCAAATCAACATTGCTCAGCTTAGGACTATATTGTTGTTCTGACATTGTGCAACTCAACTGCAATTTTTATCACTGATGAGCAGTTTTTATGCCAAGCGTTAAAATAATATTTGTAAATGGTTGAAAATTATAATGTTAATTTTTTGGTTTATTCTTTGCATAGTAAACAGATGATTTTAACTTTATTTTAAAAAACAATAGGATGTAACAATATGTCATGTACCATTCAACTGATTAATCCCAATACTTGTGTGGAAATGACTGAAAAAATGCGCTTTGCAGCAGAGCAAGTCGCTGCAACGAAGAGCACAATTATGGCGGTATCCCCAAAACAAGGCGTTATCTCAATTGAAGGGCACTATGATGAAGCGATTGCTGCACTGGGCGTTTTAGAGCTGATCCAAGCTGCTCCAGATGTAGATGGTCATATTATTGCCTGCTTTGGTGATCCTGCTTTATATGCAGCGCGTGAAGTGGCCACTGCACCTGTGATTGGCATTGCTGAAGCTGCTTTTCATATGGCGACCTTAGTGGCGACTAAATTTAGCATTGTGACCACCTTGTCACGCACTAAAATCATTGCCGAACATTTATTACAGCAATATGGTTTTAGTGGTCATTGTGCCAAGATTCGGTGTATTGATTTGCCAGTAATGGCACTAGAACAACACCCTGAACAGGCCTATCAAGCCCTATTAGCACAGTGTTTGGCAGCAAAACAGCAGGATGGCATTGGGGCAATTGTATTGGGCTGTGGTGGTATGGCTGAAATGGCTGATCGGGTTAGTGTAGAGCTGAATATTCCCATTATTGATGGAGTACGTGCTGCGATTAAACTCATTGAAAGTTTGCATGGCTTAGGAATAAAAACCAGTAAATGGGGCGATTATGCCTATCCACAGCAAAAATAAGCTAGAATCAGGCGTCATGTGATCTAGAGGATATTGCCATGTTTATTAAAGGTATTAAACGCAATTATGACAAAATTAATGCCGATGACAGTATTGCAGATACAGACAAAATTGATGCCTTGCTGTTAGCTTTGGGTAAAGACTATTTAATCAGCCAAGACAACCGTGTCTATGTTTTTCAAAAAGGTGATTTAACGGTTCAGTTTGATGCCAAACATGCGCGTGCTTATCATTTTAAAGATTATGTTGTGAAAGACATGAACAAACTCTTTCATGGCTTTTAATAAAAAACCTCCTGAATAGGAGGTTTTTTTGTCGCTGTTTTAAGCTTGTGGACGTGCCACGTCGCCATTTAAGTACTCAGGTAAATCAAGCACCTCTAAGCCTAATTCTGTTAAAGCCTGAGGTTTAGCCACCACCAAAGCTTTATAACCTTGCGCTGTAGCAATGGCATTGACCACTTCCACATCATTATGCAATTTGCTTGTTGGCGCTGGTGCCTCACCTTGACCAGCCACTAAGTGTAACCAATGTTTTGGTTTGGCTTTAAACCATAAACGCGCCACAATTTCTTGACCCAAATAACAGCCTTTGTCGTAATGCACGCCATCACGTTGATGTAAACGTAATTCTTGCGGTTGGAATTCGCCTAAACTTGCAGCAACCAGCCAAGCTTGGCCGGCCTCAATGGCAGCCAACTGCCATGCTGTGATATCGGTTTCTGCTGTAGAAAACGTGGTGCTATCTCCACTTAAGCTTGGATACACTGGACCCAGTTCTTCAAGCTTCATTTTAGAAAAAGCACCAAACTTTTTAATGTGCTTGGCTAATTCTTCGGCTTGGTCTGCTGTAGTCACAATGACAAAACTTTCTGGGTTGAGTTTAGTGAGCCACAAACCAAACTGTAAACGACCCTTTAAGTTACAAATTCCCGTATAACGGGTGACATTTTCCGCTAAACGCTCTACATGTAGTGTCACTTGGCCTTGTAGAAATTTTTGTGCATCTACACCCACTAAACTCAGTGCAACAAATGCTGGCGCTGTGCTCATAATTGCCTCGAATCAAATTATTTCAATATCAAGTTATTGTGCATCAAGCTGCTGTTTCAGGCAAACTTAAAACGTATCTATTGCGCGTGATGCAATGCCCAATAGGCCTAAGCTTCGGTTAGCTTGACAGGCTAAAAGATGCTTGTTAATTTGCCCGACTTTCTTCTTGCTTGAACATTGATATGCCTTTAGATGATGATTTTGTCTATCAACCGCCGCAAGATCCTTTAGTAGTGCTGTATGAGGATCAAGATTTAGTAATAATCGACAAACCTGCTGAACTGCTGTCTGTACCTGGGCGTTTACCTGAGCATCATGATAGTGCCTATTTACGTGTATTAGCGCAGTATCCTGAAGCCAAAATCACCCATCGTTTAGATATGGCCACCTCAGGCATTTTAATGTTTGCTAAACACCGTGATGCAGAAGTGGCGGTGAGTAAAATGTTTCAAGCACGCACTGTCACCAAGCATTACAGCGCTTTGGTACAGGGACATTTACAAGGGACAGGGCAGGTGGATGTGCCTTTAATTACCGATTGGGATCATCGACCACGCCAGATGGTGCACTATGAGTTGGGTAAAAAAGCCTTAACCTTATATGAAGCCCTGCATTACGATGCCAAGCAAGAAATGACTCGGGTTAAACTGACCCCGATTACCGGACGTTCGCACCAGTTGCGTGTGCATATGTTGCATTTGGGTCATCCTATTATTGGCGACCAAATTTATCATCCGCACGGTAAACACAGCCCTTTAAAACGTATGGCTTTACATGCCGCTTATTTAGGCTTTACTCAGCCTTTAACAGGTCAAGTACTTGAGATTCAATCTCATCCAACATTTTAAATAACAGCTTTGCTGTGCTGTGTAGTTAATACAGCTACACAGCAACAAATTGACTAACAATTGCTTAAAAAATCAGCTAAGCTGTTTTTGTGTATCACATTTTAATCAGCACAGAATAAGGATAAAAAATGTATCGCGATTATCAAAAATTTCCCGATGATGAAAACGGCAATCTTTTATGGCAGATGTATGAAGATGGCGATGATTTAAGCGAAGTACATGAAATTGAATTTTCATTAACTTTTAATGATCAAGCCAAAGCCGAGCGCGCGGCTTTACACCTCTTACGTGAAGAACAAAAAATCAGTTTATTTTTAGACCAACAATTGCAACCTGCTGAATGGCGTTTAACCTTATTTACCGAAATGTCACCTAATTATGAGGAGATCGTTGACCTAGAGACATGGTTGGCACAAATCGCACATGATTTCGAAGGCGAGTATGACGGCTGGGGGTGTATGGCCTATGTATTTGACGACGAAATTGATGGAACGTCTTAATTTGTATGAGCAAAGACACTTGGAATCAATTGGCTTGGCATTAAATACACAAGGCAAAAGCACTGATCTCTGTTAATATGTGCCTTGAGTGTTAATTCTATGTTAATTTGAGGTCAATATGTCGTTGCCTAATTGTCCAAAATGCCAATCGGCATATACCTATGAAGATGGTGTATTATTGGTATGCCCTGAGTGTGCCCATGAATGGCAAGAAGCTGCTGCTGAAACGGAAAGCTTAAATATCATTAAAGATGCCAATGGCAATGTCTTAAGTGACGGTGACAGCGTAACCGTGATTAAAGACCTAAAAATTAAAGGCTCTTCATCTGTTGTCAAAGTGGGGACTAAGGTCAAAAGTATTCGTTTAGTGCCTGAGGCGAGCGATGGACATGACATTGATTGTAAAATTGATGGCATTGGGCAAATTAAGCTTAAATCTGAGTTTGTGAAAAAAGCTTAAGACTAAAAATGGAGCCACGGGCTCCATTTTTATTTTATGCTAAATACCTGTTAATCCATGAGCCTAAGTTATGCCCCACATTCATGTTGAATATTCCGCTAATGTTGAAGATTTAGCCGTTAAACCGTTATTGCTTGCTTTAAACCAAACTATGCTTGAAGGTGCTTATGTATCTTCGGCACTAGATGTAAAGAGTCGCGCCGTGTGTCAGGATGATTTTGTCATTGGTTTGGAGGCTCAAGATCAAGGTTATGTACATATCAAAGTCTCATTACTCACCGGACGCTCACTTGAGTTACAAGCAGAAATTTCACGTAAATTGTTAGCAGTCTTAAAGGCACATGTACCTACACAAAAAATCAATATCCAACTTTGTGTAGAAATTTTAGAAATGAACAAAACCACCTATAGTAAAAATGTGATATCCATCTAACATTCAACACCAAAGGATAAGTAAAACCTATTCTTTGGTGTATATCTAACACAGGTCACAAAAATAAATTACTGAAATATAACAAAAAAATCAACAAGCCTCTGTCTAAAGGCAAGCTTTGCTTGAATAATAACGCCTAAATTATACAGACAGATTCTATGTTGGTAGATTGTAGCATTTATATATTGCTATGCTAAAAAGGCTGTCTTATCGGTTTTAACTTGTGTATAAACGATGATCGATTTGTGTGATGAGTAAATGATTTGCTCTGTTTCACAGATTTGATTCTCCTCATGATGTAAGCAATATCCGACCGATTACAGGTCAATTTTTCTTTAATGCCGAGCTTGTTTCAGTTAAACAATTGGAGAAACATTAATGTCCGTTCAGTTTGTTGGTGATGTGCATACTGCGCAAGAAATTTTGTTTAAAATTAAGCAATGGGACAACGCTGTCGCAAAAATGGATATTCAGGCGTTAACAGACTTGTGTCAAAAAGATGTCAGTGTATTTGATGTGAGTTCGCAACTCGAAGGCGCGGTGGCCTATAAGGAATTATGGGAGCAATACAGCCCTTATTTTGCTGAGGATGTTTGTGTATATCGGCAAGATGTGAAGATCTACGCTGAAAATGATTTGGCCTTTGTGCATTGTTATTCAAAGGTCGATCGTTGTGAGCAAAAAAATAGTTTAAATTTGCCGTGGTGTCGCACCACGTTGTGTTTTCAAAAGACCCAAGGCAAATGGAAAATGGTGCATCAACATATTTCTATGCCCTGTGCGATGATCTAAGCATATTCACGCCGCCATGTGAGCGGTATTTTTAACTAAGAGTATTTTGTGCTGCATGCTGAGCTAGCCTCAGACACGATGCTTAACGCTATAACTTCATCTAAACAAGTAGGATATAATGAGCGTGAAAGGGTTATATCTGTATAGAGGAAAAGTGCTGTGTGCAATTGACTGGCTACACGTGTTTGCTCAAGGAGAGCAGCATGCAAAAAGCACTGTTACTTGGTTTTAGCCTCATCACATCACCGCTGTATGCGATGAGCTTTAGTCATTTAGATTGGGAAATTGCTTGCGATAATACCCATACCTGTCGTATGGCAGGTTATCAAGCCGATGGTGCCGCGCCAGCCTCAATACTGTTGACTTATCCCGCTGGTGCACATGCTAAATTGACAGCCAAAGTGCAAATTTTAGCGGCACCTGCTAAAGCCAGCTTATGGATCAATGCTCAACATCAGGGTCTAGTTGATTTTAAAAATCATCAAGCAAGTTTAAGCCAAGAACAGATTCAAGCAGTATTGGCTACCGCACGCCAAAATAGCCGGATTGAGCTGCGTCAAGGCAAAAACACGTGGCGGATTTCCGATCGTGGCTTCAGTGCAGTTCTACTCAAAGCCGATGAATATCAAAAACGCCTAGGCACCAGCTCAGCTTTAGTGGCCAAAGGGCAGCAAAGTTCCTATCAAGTCCGCCAAGCCGTGCCTCTACCGATTTATCATTTGACCCACTATACCCGTGGCCAAGCCCAGCATTATGCCTTTGACTCCACACTGGCTAAAGCACTCGTACCTTTACTCAAAAAAGCCACAACCAGAGAGGATTGTCCTCAGTTATGGCAAGAGCATGAACAATTACACAGCAAGCTGACCATCTATCCGCTAAATGCCAAGCAAGTGCTAGTCGAGCGCCCATGTTGGCAAGCAGCGTATAATTTTGGTGCAGGAATGTGGTTGATGAATAAGCAACTTAACCAAGTACAGCAATTGGTTAGTACCTCTGCAACCAGCTTTAGTGAAGGACAGATTTTTTCTGCTCAAAAAGGACGTGGCCTAGGTGATTGCTTAAGCATCGATGAATGGGCATTGGTCGGATACCGTTTCCGCCCTAGCTATAGTGCAGTGAGTTTGCAGTGCAAAGGCTTTCAGGGCGGTGCATGGCAACTCCCTATTTTGATTACTCAAGTCTCAGATTAATAACAAGCCCCGGGTTAGCGAGGCTATTTTTTAAAGATGTTGCTGCAATTTGGCAGTGATTTCATCCAGTGCTTTAATGCGTTTGACTTCATCCCACAGCAATTTCGCTTCAGGATAATGCTTACTCATCATGCCTAGCCACTGTTTATAACGCCCCACCATGTTCATTTCTTTTTTATAGCCACCACTTAAAAAGCGAATTTGTAAGCCGACTAAATCTTGCCAAGTGAGTAAAGGCGTATCGCTATTTTGGCGGATACATTGGGTTAAATCAGGGGTTGTGACTGCACCACGACCAATCATTAAATCTTCACAGCCAGATTCAAGTTGGCACTGTTTAGCATCCTGATTGTTCCAAATTTCACCATTGGCAATCACATTAATGTTGAGTGCTTCACGAATCGGCTGTAATAAGTCCCAAAAAGCTGGCGGAGTATAACCATCGGCTTTGGTGCGGGCATGTACAGTGACCCACGCTGCACCTGCATCTTCAATGGCATGTGCATTTTCTAAGGTAAAATTACGATCTAAATAACCCAAGCGCATTTTAGCTGAAACAGGAATATGGCTCGGTACAGCATCACGTACCGCTTTCACCAATTGATGCACAACTTCTGGTTCATCGAGTAAAACTGAACCACCACGGTGTCGGTTTACGGTTTTGGCAGGACAGCCAAAGTTCATATCAATAGCAGGAGCGCCCAGTTCTACAGCACGAACTGCATTGGCAGCCAGCATATCAGGATCATTGCCTAAAAATTGCACATGCACGGGCGTGCCTGCAGCCGTTTTACCGTCAGTTAATAATTCAGGGCAATAGGCATGATACACATGATCGGGAAGGACAGAGTTGGTAACACGAATAAACTCAGTGACACACCAGTCAAAGCTACCTACGGATGTCAGCACATCACGCATAATCGGATCAGTTAAGCCTTCCATGGGTGCAAGCACAAGTTTCAAAGCGTACTACCTTTAAATAAAAACGGTGTTATACGCAAATTGCTGCACGCTGTCTAGTCAAGCAACAGCGAGATTACTTAAGAATATAGTCAGTAATTAAATGACCTAAAACAAAGCCTAAGATGGAATACAACGTAATAATAAAGAAGGTAAACCAAGCTTTGTTTTTCTTTTTTAGAGAATTCAACATGTTAAACTCCATGCATACAGGATTTGATTCATTTTAGCGCAAATTCAACGAAAAGCCAGTTTTAGTACTCGTTGGCATACTAGGGCGAATCAATCCAGATGCAACGTGTTTCTAAACCTTAGAAACACGTTGATACCAACTTAAAGACGGCGACATTGGCCTTCTTTATTGCCTTCAACTCGGTTGGCGCCACCAATAGGTTGAATGCTATTTTTTTCACACTGTAGATTGCCATCGACAGTATTTTCACGCACCACAATATTTGAACGGTTTTCTTTGAGTTGAATATCACCGTTCACTTCATTGTTGAGTAACTGAATTTTTTGGCCTTTTTCTAATTGAATATTGCCATCAATACGGTTATTTTGGGCAATCACACGACTAAATTGATCTTTAGATTCTAAATTGCCATCAATATTTGAGTTGGTGATTTGGGCTTGTGCACCACTATACAGCATGACATTACCTTTAATGGTGACTTGGTCGAGCTGACAATTTTTGCTGATGGCAACGTTGTCATCAATATGACGTTGACTGATGCTACCATTACAATAAAAATCGGCCAGCGCGATGCTAGAGCAGCTCAGTAAGGCGAGTGTAATCATTATTTTTTGCATAGATTTGTCCTAGATTTATTATTTTGCATTCAAAATATATGACAAGAATATGAAGAAAAGATGACCAACGTGTGAGCGTATGAAGAGGATGCCGAGGCGATCAGTTAACGCGCTAGAATCAGCTCTAAAACAAACTTAGAACCAATAAAACCCAGCGCCAATAAGGCAAACCCTATTAAGGTAAAACGAATGGCTTTTTGACCTCGCCAACCAAAGGCATAATGTCCTGTCAGTAGTACTGCGTACACCAGCCAAGACATTAAACTAAACACGGTTTTATGCGCTAAATGTTGGGCAAAGAAATGATCAATGGTAAAGAAACCAAAACCCAACGCCAGCGTTAACATAATAAAACCAGTGATGAGTAAATCAAATAACAGAGATTCCATGGCCTGTAAGGGCGGCAGTAAATTGACCCAGACCCGTTTTTTATTTTTCTTCTTTAATTCGCGGTTTTGAAACCAAAGCAGTACGGCATGAATAGCCGCCATAAATAACACGGCATAGGCAGACAGCGATAAAATAATATGAACGTCTAAACCCAATGACGAGGGTGTAGCCTCAAGCTTAGCTGGGCTAAAGGCAAAGCCTAAAATCAACCCCATTGCTGCTACAGGAATAGCAATTAAATTTAAGGCCAATACCGGACGATAGGTGCTAAATAAAGTACTTAACAGCAACATTAAGCCTGAGGTAAATGACAATAAATTAAACAGATCATAATGAATACCCAGCGGAGTGAGCATATCGTGATACAACACGAAGCCATGCAAAGCCAGTCCCAAACTTAAGGTTAAAGTGACCAACCAACGATTAGGTTCTGATTTAGCCAACAAATGCGCGCTCACATAACAAAACGATGTGCTATAAGCAATTAAGGCGAGAATCGTATAAACCAAGGGTAGGCTAATCATGTCAAACCTTTTTCAGGATGATGAATATTCATAGATGTAAATTCGACGCGAACTACAGTATCCTATAACATTCTATGCATAAATTTTCTATTTTTAAGAAAGATTTTTCTGCAACAACCATTTTAAGCGGATTTTGCAATGTTTGATACCTTAACAGAACGACTCACGCAGAGTTTAAGAAATGTTACTGGCTCAGGGCAGCTAACCGAAGACAATATTAAAGATACGCTACGTGAAGTGCGTATGGCACTTCTTGAAGCCGATGTGGCGTTACCTGTAACTCGTGAGTTTATCGCGAAAGTTAAGGAAGAAGCATTGGGTCAAGAAGTAATGACTCAGTTGTCACCGGGCCAAGCCTTCGTCAAGATCGTTTATGACGAATTGACTAAAATGATGGGTGCTGCCAACGAAACTTTAGACTTACAAGCAAAACCACCAGTGGTGATTTTACTTGCAGGTTTACAAGGTGCGGGTAAAACCACCACGGCGGCAAAATTGGCACGCTTCTTACAAGAACGTCAAAAGAAAAAAGTGGCGATGGTCTCTGCCGACGTTTACCGTCCAGCGGCAATTAAACAGCTACAAACCGTAGCCGGCGAAGTGGGCGCGATTTTCTTTGAATCAAGCGCAGACGAAAATCCAATTACCATTGCCAATCGTGCCATTGAACAAGCCAAAATTCAGTTCGCTGATGTGTTAATCGTCGATACTGCAGGTCGTCTGCATATTGATGACGACATGATGGACGAAATTAAAGACTTACACGCAGCAATTAGCCCAACTGAAACGCTGTTTGTGGTTGATGCCATGACAGGTCAAGATGCGGCCAATACAGCCAAAGCCTTTAATGATGCGTTACCATTAACGGGTGTGATTTTAACCAAAACCGATGGTGATGCGCGTGGTGGTGCGGCACTGTCTGTACGTGCCATTACTGGTAAGCCAATTAAATTCTTAGGGATGGGTGAAAAACTCGATGCCTTAGAACCATTCCATCCTGAGCGTGTGGCACAGCGTATTTTGGGTATGGGTGATGTGCTTTCTTTAGTCGAAGAAGTTGAACGTAAAATCGACAAAGAAAAAGCCGAGAAAATGGCGCAAAAATTGCAAAAAGGCGGTAGCTTCAACTTTGAAGATATGCTGATGCAATTTGAACAAATGAATAAAATGGGCGGCATGATGGGCTTCTTAGATAAGTTGCCAGGCATGAGCAATTCAGGTATTCAAGACGCAATCGCGCAAGCCAATCCTGAAAAGCAAGTCAAAAAAATGCAAGCCATTATTCATTCGATGACCATTAAAGAACGTCGTAATCCAGACCTCATGAATCCAAGCCGTAAAAAACGTATTGCGGCAGGTTGTGGTATGGAAGTGGCTGAGGTGAATAAACTCATCAAACAGCATGCACAGATGGCAAAAATGATGAAGAAATTTGCCAATCCAACGGGTATGGCAAAAATGATGAAATCATTATCAGGTCTGCAAAAGCAATTTGGCGGCGGTGGCATGGGGCCACTATTTGGCAGTAAAGATCCAAAATAAGAAAAAGGCGCTAAATGCGCCTTTTTTATACTTTATGTTTAGCATTTTAAACTGTGCTGTCAGGATGCTGGCTAAAAAAGTACTGTAAACCTTTGAGTAATAAGTCATGCTCAACACGAGGCTGATAGGGCTTTAAATACTCTGCAAACAGTGGTGCATCACCCCCAGTTAAAATTAACTCGCGTGGTGAACTGTCTAAAACTTTTTCAATGCTACTGACCAAACCCAATAAAATGCCATGATGAACGGCATCAATGGTATTACGTCCTGGATTTAAATTATCAAAAGCAGCTTCAGGGATCTTAATGCCTTTGGTATTTTGAATTAATGCATCTCGCTGCAAATAAAGATTTGGTAAAATATAGCCACCCAAATGCTGTAAACCATCGGCTAAATCAATGGTTAGTGCGGTACCACAGCTGATCACACAATATTTTTTGCTTGGATCTTGTGCTACGGCTAAAACTTGCAACCAGCGGTCAATGCCCAGTTGTTGCGGCACATCGTAGCCGCAGCTTAAGCCGGCATATTCAGCTTGCACTTGGGCGCAAATTACTGGAACTTTTAAGCGATTGAGTAGCTGGCGAATACGTTGATTGGAGTCTAAATCCAATACTGAAGACACGCCTACACTTTGAATATTGAGCTTTTTAAAGTGTTGCATTAAGCCTAGAAGTAAATCCGCAGGCGATTGTAAATGCATTTCGGCGCCGTGTTCGATCACGTTGTCGTCTTGAGTAATCCAATATTTTAGCCGTGTATTGCCAATATCGAGCCACAATTTTTTCATGCTTGGGCCTCATCTAAGCGCAAACGGCCTTGATAAAAATGCTGTGTGCCGTGTTCAGTTGTAATCATGACAGCACCATCATTGTCAATGCCGATGAAAGTGCCTTGCACAGTGCCTCCTACATGTTCAAATGTAACGGGTTGTTCTTTAAAAGCAGCATGATGGTTAAAACGGGCAGCTAAATTTTGGCAGCGATGATCAAACCATTGTCCTGCTTGTTGAATGGCTAGATAAAGCTCGGCAACCAAGTCCACCCGCGAAGTAGGGGCTAAACCTAGGGTGCTTAAGGCTGTTGCTGCTTGGTTAATATGGTTTGATTGTACTGGATCAATATTGATCCCCACACCCACCACCACTTGGTTTGCAGAAATTGGCTCCACTAAAATGCCACCCCATTTGCCATGTAAACTATATAAGTCGTTGGGCCATTTAATTTGTAACGCTAAATCTTTTAGACTTGGCATTTGTAGGATATTTAACGCAATTTCTAAGGCTAAACGCCCATCAATGGCTGTGTTTAAATTGAGCAACGTGCTTAAATAAATATTACCTACAGGTGAAACCCACTGGCGTTGGCGCTGGCCGCGTCCGGCAGTCTGCTGGTGACTACACACCAAGACACTATGAATGCCTTTTTTGGCAATTTCACGTACATCATCGTTGGTTGACTCAGTAATTGGTTTAACCAACAGCACCTCTGGTAGTTGTCCGACCTGTTGTAAGCATTGCTGTAACTGGCGAGTTTCTAAATCCATTTAATTTTAAATTGAGTAAAAAAGTCTTATGGAGTTAATCACATATTTATTGATTGGTGCAATTGCCGGATTTGCCGCAGGTTTGTTTGGTGTCGGTGGTGGCTTAATTATTGTGCCAATTTTATTTGTGGTGTTTAGCCAAGCCGGTTTTGATCCAAGCGTCATTATGCATATGGCGGTCGGGACCTCCTTAGCCACGATTATTATCACCTCAATCAGCTCAGTGACTGCTCATCATAAAAAGGGTGCAGTGCTGTGGCTTGTGTTTAAGAACTTAGCACCTGGTTTGGTGATCGGTTCATTCTTAGGCGCAGGGATTGCAGATTATTTATCAGGTCAGGGTTTACAGCTGATCATTGGTGCTTTTGCATTGTGGGTCGGTTATCGTATGTTGAGCGGTGCTCAAGCGCAGGTCGATCCCGCACAGCGCTTACCCAGTACAGCCGCTCAAATGTTAGCAGGGGGTGGCATTGGTGTCGCCTCGGCAATTTTTGGCATTGGCGGTGGCAGCTTAACCGTTCCTTATTTAAATAAGCAGGGCGTGGTGATGCAACAAGCCGTTGCGACTTCGGCTGCGTGTGGTTTACCGATTGCCATTGCTGGGGCTTTAGGTTTTATGTGGTTTGGCGCAAACAGTAGCGTAACGATCCCCCATACCATTGGCTATGTGCACATTTACGCTTTTATTGGCATTAGTGTGATGAGTTTTATCACTGCAAAATTGGGGGCAAAAGTTGCACATCGTCTGTCACCTGCTATGCTCAAACGCTGTTTTTCGCTATTACTGATCTGTGTTGGGCTGTATTTTATCTATCAAGGCATAATGGCATAAAATAAAAGTGCATCTTGTTTATATTGTTGGTTAAAATGACACCAGATGATTTTAATTCTTAGTGCAATAACAACAACAGGATCACTATGCCACAACATGAGGGCAGCAGCTTGGCACAGCAGATCGCTGAGCATATTGCAAAACAAATTATTCAAGGTGACTTGGTTGAAGGGGAACGTATTCAAGAGTTACGTATTGCGGATGAGTTAAAAGTCAGCCGCGGTTCGGTACGTGAAGCCTTACTATTATTAGAACGCACCCATTTAATTGCAATTTACCCGCGCCGTGGGGCGATTGTCACAGAAATGTCGACAGCACAAGTCAATGCCTTGTTTGACACATTGGCATTAATTTTAGGCCAGATTGCCACCAATATGACTGAAGATTTAAGCATTTCACAAAGAATGTATCTGAGCCAATTAGAGCAACAATTACATGATTATGTAACGCAAACCGATATTGAACATTTTTATGATGCGATTTTCTTCTGCTTTTTAGAGTGTTTACAAGCTGAACGTTATTTATATGTGGGGAGGTTTTATCAAGAACTGTTGCCAAGTTTAAGACGCTGTTATTTTTTAACCTTAAATACCGCCAAGTATGAGCTTGAGCAATCCGAAGCCCAGTTTAAATTGGTGATTGCTGCAATTTTAAGCCAAAAAACCCAACAAGCCACTTTATTTATGCACGATTTTTGTCGACACTTGCAACAGCTTGTGTTGCAGTCGCTGACACGAATGAAACAAATTGAATTGGCCTGGGCAAAACGTTCACGGCGGTAATTAGGACATTATGCGTTTAAGCAGTTTAAAACTTTCCGGCTTTAAATCATTCGCCGACAGTAGTACCTTAAATTTTAAAGCCAACCGTACTGCGGTGGTGGGTCCTAACGGCTGTGGTAAATCCAATGTGATTGACGCCATTCGTTGGGTGATGGGTGAGTCGAGTGCACGGCAATTGCGTGGCGGTAGCATGCAAGACGTGATTTTTACTGGTACAGCCAAGCGTAAACCGGTGGGGATGGCCAGTGTTGAACTACGTTTTGAGAATACGCAAGGTAAATTAGGTGGCATGTATAATGCCTATACTGAATTATCGGTACGGCGTCAGGTCAATCGTGAGGGTAAATCAGAATACTTTTTAAATGGCACCAAATGTCGTCGCCGGGATATTACCGATATTTTCTTGGGCACCGGTTTAGGCCCACGCTCGTATGCCATTATTGAACAAGGCATGATTAATCGTTTAGTGGACGCTAAACCGGAAGAAATGCGGGTTTATATTGAAGAAGCAGCAGGGGTGTCACGTTATCAAGCGAGGCGCCGTGAAACTTTAAATCATCTAGAACACACCACGCAAAATCTAGAACGTTTAGAAGATATTCGTGTTGAACTCAGTAGCCAACTGAAAACGTTAAAACGCCAATCAGAAGCAGCATTACACTATCAGCAGCTTAAAGCTCAAATCCGCAGCTTAAAAATTGAAGTATTGTCATTTCAATATGGGCAAAGTGTCCGTTTACAACAAGAATATAGCCATGACATGAACAGTTTAGGCGAGCGCTTTCAGCTGGTAAGTGCTGAGCTCACCACACTTGAACATGACTTAAACTCAAGTCAGCAGCTGTTTGAACGTTTGATGAGCCAATCTATACCCCTCCAACACAACTGGCAAACGGCTGAGCAACGACTGACTGAGCTAAAAGGTCAGTTGCAACATAAACAACAATTCATTGCGCAAAACCAAGCCACTTTAAGCCAGCTCAATCAGCAAAAACAGCATAGCCAACAACGTCTACAACTGATTGAACAACAATTAGCGTATTTAAGTCTGCAACACAGCGAAGAGACAGTTAAACAACAAGAAGCGCAACAAACTACTCAGGCAGCAGCGCAACATCTAGCAGCATTCAAACAGCAACAACATCAGTTACAGCAGCACTATCATGCTGTTAAAAGCCAAGTTGAACGCCAGCAACAGCAGCAGTTGCACATGCGTAGCCAAATTGAACAGCTCAATAAAGGTATCGAACGCCAGCAGCAGCAACATGACATGCTGCACGCCCAAGCCCATGCTTTGGCTGGACATTATCAGCAGGATGAAATTGCCGCTTTACAGGCTGAACATAGTGATTTAAATATCAGCGTATTGCAACTGACAGAAAAAGTCACACATAGCCAAAGCATATTAGCTAACTTAGAAAATGCTGAGCGTGATTTACAGCAACAGTTACAAACGCATCAAAACCAAATTCAACTGCTACAACGTGAACAGCAGCAGCTACTCAAAGCGCTGCCTAAGCAGCCCCAACATGCGGCGCAGGGTCAAACTTTGATGCAAGCTTTGCAGCTTGCTGAACAAGCTAAGCCCTATGCCCATCTATTAGAAAAATTCTGCAGTCATTGGCTTAATAGTCAGATTTTGGATCAAGACACTGATTTTGCCCCTGATCTGGCCAGACAAATGAAACTCTCCTGTTGCAGTGCAGCCCATATTGCAGGATTGGCACCGCTTAGCACGTGGATTATCGCGCCAGCACATTCTTTATGGGCAAATGTGGCACTGGCTGAAACTTTACAGCAAGCATTAGCACAGCAAACTCAGTTGCAAACAGGGCAAAGTATTTTAACTCTAGATGGCTATCATGTGGGGCCAGATTGGTTAATTGCACTCGATTATGAACACACCCAAGTCTCGGGTTTAACTCAGCGCTTGCGCTTAGAGGAAATTGAGCAAGAAATTAGTTTGCTTGAGCAGCAAGTGGCGCTGTTAAAACCACGCCGTGCTGCCAATTTAAATCAGTTATCCTCTGCCAAAGTGAGTTTAAAACAGCAACAAGCCGATTTAAAAGGTTTGCATGATCAGCAGCATCAACTGAGTCTGGATATTGTTAAACAGCAAACTGCCGTGCAAGCTTTTGCGGTGCAACAGCAACAGCTACAGCAGCAGATGATCACCTTGGCTGAGCAAATTGAAGATGATGCTATGCAGCGTGATGAGATGGAAATTGACCTGCATGCCATTCATCTTAAGCTTGAACAACAACAACCTGAATATAAAACCCTGCAATTTCAGTTCGAAGAATCGAGCAATATCTTACAGCAAGCTGAACACGAGGCGTCATTGGCCAAGCAAAATTTTGCGCACGTGCAACAGCGTTGCCAAGAGCTGCAGCAACAAATTAGTTTATGTGAAAAAGAGGCGTCATTTTTAGCTGAGCAGCAACAGCAAGTCGACTTACAAATCCAGCAAGCCACCCGTTTGATTGAGCCGCTCAGTCAAGAATTGCCAAGCTTAACTGAGGCTGTTGAGCAGCAGCAGCAACAGGCAAGCACTTTGCAACAGAACTGGCAGATTTGGCAACAAGAGCTCAATGCTGTGCAAACGCAGCAACAAAGCTTAACTGCAAAAAGACAACAGACACAGCAACAAGACCAACAATTACGTCAAACTTTAGAAGACAAACGCTTAGCTTGGCAAGCTGCCAAGTCAGATGCAGCACATTATGCCGCACAGCTGACGGAAATGGGCGCTGAGGCTGTAGCCATTGAGTTGGACTTAGACTCTACCCAACAGACTTTAGAGGCAGCACAGCAAAAATTTGCCAAACTTGGTGCAGTGAATTTGGCAGCATCTGAAGAATATGAACAGGTTTTGGCGCGTTATGATGAACTTAAACATCAAATGCAAGACCTAGAAAATACAGTGGCCCAATTACAAGCCGCTATGAAAAGTATTGATCAAGAAACCCGTAAATTGTTTATGGAGACCTTTGATCGAGTCAATCATGAGCTTGCGAGCTTGTTTCCGAAAGTATTTAATGGCGGTGAAGCGAGTTTAAGTCTTGAATCTGACTGGCAGTCGGGTGTAAAACTAATGGCGCGCCCGCCAGGTAAACGTAATAGCTCCTTGGCCTTACTCTCTGGGGGCGAAAAAGCCTTAACTGCTTTGGCACTGGTGTTTGCGATCTTTAGACTCAATCCTGCACCATTTTGTGTGCTGGATGAAGTTGATGCACCACTTGATGATGCCAACGTCGGACGCTTTTGTAATCTAGTCAAAGAGCTGTCCGAACAGGTACAATTTATTTATATTACCCATAATAAGCTTGCAATGACGATGGCAACAGATTTATTGGGTGTCACGATGCCAGAACCGGGTGCATCCAAATTAGTCACTGTCAACTTAGAACAGGCAGAAGAATACAGTTTAGTCGCGGAGTCATAGATGGAAATCACCACAATCGTTGGTATTGTTGTCGCCATTATTATTATTGGTGTTGGTTTAAAAATGGTGCTTAGAAAAAGTAATGACGCAGCGCCATCTTTAGATTCTGAACTACATATTAACCAAGAAAGTCAGCAACCTGTTATTCCACGTCATGTACGTGATCAGCTGCAAGCAGATGCACCAGCTGAAGCCGTAGCACCTATTGCCGCAAGTGAAGCACCGGTGGTTGCTGCCCAGAAGCAGCCTGTACCACAACCAGAAAGCACGCCAGTAGCTGAGCATGTAGAGCAAAGCGTCGAAGAAAAACCAGTCCTCGACGTGCAGCCTGAAGCGCCTAAAGTCGAAAAAACGCCTGAATTTAGCTTAAACAGCACTATTGAAAAAGCTGAAATTGCTGAATTTGCCGATGAAAGTAGTATTTTAGATGCGCATCTACATGAACAACAATTGGTCGATGAAGAAAGTGCTTTAGCCACTGCAGAAGATTTTGTGGCGTTGAATGTGTATCCGGAGCGTCGTTTGCTAACAGGTGAAAAAACCTTAAAAGTCTTAATGAAATACGGATTACGTTATGGCGAAATGGCATGTTTCCATCGTTATAACGAAGACGGCACGAAACTATTATTCTCTGTGTTACAAGTGACTGACGAAGGCGCTTCAGGCTTTGATTTAGAAGCACTTTCAACAGAAGAAGTCAAAGGTTTAGCTTTCTTCTTGGCTCTGCCACATAATGATGTACAAAATGCCTTCGATACCATGGTCAGCATTTCAGGCCTAATTGCCCGTGAAATTGAAGGCACGGTTTATGATCAAAATAATCAAGAATTTACCCCACAATTACGCGAGCATTGGCGTCATCAAGCGATTGACTATCGTTCAGGGCAAGTCTCACAAGGCTAAATCCTGAATTGAAACCCATCGCGACGGTTTTTATAATAGTGTAGATAAATGATGTTTAGGGCGGGAAACCGCCCTTTTTTATGGTGAATATTGATGACAGAACAGGCCACAATCATTGCGCAAATGCGACAATTGATCCAAATCTTAGCCCAGCATAACCATGCCTATTACGTGATGGATCAACCGACCATTAGCGATAGTGAATATGACCAACTGTTTCACCAACTCAAAGCCTTAGAGCAGCAATACCCGAATTTAGTCCAAGCCGATAGCCCAACCTTAAAAGTGGGTGGTCAAGCATTGTCGAAGTTTGAATCGGTGACGCATGTGGTGCCAATGCTGTCATTGGGTAACGTGTTTAACTACGAAGACTTACAAGCCTTTGCGCGTCGTATCGAAGAGCGTTTACCCAATCAAACTGTTGAATATGATGTTGAGCTGAAATTTGATGGTTTAGCCATTTCGCTATGGTATGAAAATGGCGTGTTAAGCCGTGGTGTGACGCGTGGTGATGGTGAAACTGGCGAAGATATTACTCAAAACGTCAAAACTATTCGTAACTTACCTAAAGTCATTCAGTTAGCCGATGGCAGCGTACCTCAACTGTTAGAAGTACGCGGTGAAGTTTTAATGCCAAAAGCAGGTTTTGAGAAACTCAATGCCGATAACCAAGCACGTGGCGAAAAAACCTTTGCCAATCCGCGTAATGCCGCGGCAGGGAGTTTACGCCAACTCGATCCAAACATTGCCGCAGCGCGTCCTTTGGCGTTTTATGCTTACGGAATTGCTCAGTGCCAGCCACATCATGGTTTAATCAGCATGTCAGCGAGTCTTGAATGGCTCAATCAACTCGGCTTTGCCGTGGGCGAACGTCATTTTGTCTGTGATTCCATTGAAGCTGTACAAGCCGCTTATGAACAAATCAACCGTGAACGCCCAGAGTTGTTGGTTGAAATTGACGGTATGGTGATTAAGGTCAATGACCTGAAACAACAGCAACAGTTGGGTTTCTTAAGCCGTGAGCCACGCTGGGCAACCGCTTATAAATTCCCCGCAGTGGCAGCCTTGACCACAGTCGACAATATTGACTGGCAAGTGGGACGTACAGGTACTTTAACACCTGTGGCGCGTTTAAACCCTGTGGCAGTCGGTGGCGTGACAGTGTCCAATGTAACCCTACATAATATTGGTGAAATTCACCGTTTAGATGTGCGCGTGGGTGATACGGTGAGTGTTTATCGTAGTGGTGATGTGATTCCAAAAGTGGAAAAAGTCTGGCCAGAATTTCGTCCTGTAGATGCTGTAGAAATCCATTTACCAAAAAATTGCCCAGTGTGTGATTCGCCTGTAGTCATGCCAGAAGGTGAAGCACTCGCGCGTTGTTCGGGTGGCTTGTATTGTGCCGCGCAGCGCATCGAAGCCATTCGTCACTTTGTGTCGCGTAAAGCTTTGGATATTGAAGGTTTAGGTGATCGTTGGGTGGAATCGTTATTACATCTGGATTTACTTAAAGATGTGGCTGATATTTACCATTTACATGAGCATCGTGAACAGCTACTAACGATTGAAAAAATGGGCGAAAAATCAGTGCAAAACCTGATTGATTCGATTGAAAAAAGCAAGAAAACCACGCTAGCAGCCTTTATTTATGCGCTTGGGATTCGTGGCGTGGGAGAAACCACCGCCCGTATGCTGGCCAACACCTTCCAAACTTTAGAGGCGCTCAAAGCTGCTGATTTAGACGCCTTAAAGAAAACGCCTGATGTGGGCGATATTACCGCAGAATGGATTTTAGATTTCTTCCAAGCAGAGCATAATTTGGAAGTGGTACAGCGTTTAATTGAGGCGGGCATTCATTGGGATGCACCGATTGCGCCAACGCGTCAACCACTCAATGGCGAAAGTTGGGTGGTCACAGGTACATTAAGCAGCATGGGGCGTGATGAAGCGACACAATTGCTGCAAGCTTTAGGTGCACGCGTGAGTGGCAGTGTCTCAAGTAAAACCAAATGTGTCGTTGCAGGTGAAAAAGCTGGTTCTAAATTAGACAAAGCAGAAAAATTGGGTATTACCGTATTAAATGAACAACAGTTTATTGCCCTGATGAAAGAACATGGTCAAATCGAGGACTCATCTGTCTAAACAGTGACTGACATAAAAAAGGCACCGAGGATAATTAATCTTTTGGTGTCTTTTTTTATGCCACTTACGTAAGGATCAGCGTTGCTGAGCATGCTATGGCGCAGACAAATACAAAGACAGGGTCGTTATTGTGTACAATATCGATTCATTTGCTGCCTGAGCAAATGATTCTGTTCTCCCGTTAATGATTGGCATACACATGGCGCAAGCAAAGAAATCTTTTCCACAACAAAAATCGCAATTACATGCACGAAATCTGCATCGCAGTCGTTACGATTTTCCTGAGCTGATCAAGAGCTGTCCAGAACTTGCACCTTTTGTCCGTCCAAATCAATATGATGATCTTTCAGTCGACTTTTCTGATCCACAGGCTGTAAGAATGCTCAATAAAGCTTTGCTCAAGCATTTTTACGCCATTCAATATTGGGATATTCCGCAAGATTATCTTTGCCCACCGATTCCGGGTCGAGCCGACTATATTCACTATTTGGCTGACTTGCTGAGTGATAACAACAAAGGTCAGATTCCAACTGGACACGCTGTTCAAGTACTCGATATTGGCGTTGGCGCAAACTGTATTTATCCGATCATTGGGCGTCAAAGCTATGGTTGGAAATTTGTTGGCTCAGATATTCATGCTGCATCAGTGAAGAGTGCGCAATTTATTGTCGAGGCCAATCCGAATTTAAAAAAGGGCATTCAGATTCGCTTACAAAAAACACCGAGCAATATTTTTAAAGGGCTGATTAAAGCCACAGATCGTTTTGATCTAACCCTGTGTAACCCACCATTTCATGCCTCACAAGATGAAGCCAATGCCACAGCAACACAAAAATTACGTAAACTTGGTCAACCATTAGATCGCACTAAAGTGGTATTAAACTTTGGCGGGCAAAAGAACGAGTTATGGTGTGATGGCGGTGAAGCACGTTTTGTGTTTCAGATGGTACAAGAAAGTACCCAATTTGCAGAGCAATGTCTTTGGTTTAGTACACTGGTATCTAAGAAAACCACTTTGCCACTGCTATTAAAGACCTTGGCCAAGAGCGGTGCGGTGGATGTGAAAACCATTAAAATGACACAGGGACAAAAAGAAAGCCGTTTTGTGGCGTGGACATTTTTAGATGCAAAGCAACAGCAAGCATGGAAAAATGCGCGTTGGAATTCGGCTTAAACTGATTTTTACTAAAAATTGTGAGCTTGTCAGTACATACTAATGCACAAGCTCAATTTTTTAGCGATCAAGGTCATGTCGCTAGGCCCAATAATGTTCCATTCTGTTACAAAAAAACAATACGCCATAAAAGCACTGTAATGATGTGAATTTAAGCTAAGCAATGAGTTTAAGATGTTCTTTTATATGTATTAATTACTAGTTTGAGTAGTGTAAATGCAAGTACTTCTCATTTTAATTATATAAAAATCATTAACTTACGAAAAAATTGCTTTGCAAAGTGAGCTTAAATCCGAGATAATTTTTACAGAATTAATAAATTATACTATTGGAGATGGATGATGCGTGGCAATCCTGAGGTTGTAGATTATTTAAATATGCTGATTGGCGGCGAACTTGCAGCGCGTGACCAGTATTTGATTCATTCACGTATGTATGAAGATTGGGGTTTAAGCAAAATTTTTGAACGTATTGACCATGAAATGCAAGAAGAAGCACAACATGCCGATGCAATTATTCGCCGTGTATTGTTTTTAGAAGGCACACCCAATATGCAACGTGACGACATTAATGTCGGTACCGATGTGGTCAGTTGCTTAAAAGCAGATTTAGAACTGGAATATGAAGTACGTGCCAAATTGGCGGCAGGGGTAAAACTTTGTGAAGAAAAAGGCGATTACATTACCCGTGACATGCTGCGTCAACAAATGTCAGATACAGAAGAAGATCATACCTATTGGTTAGAAAAACAATTACGTTTGATTGAATTAATTGGTTTAAAAAATTATATTCAATCGCAAATCTAATAAAAAAAGCCGCGAATCGCGGCTTTTTTTATGCTTTACAACTTAGAACTTTTTAAAGCCTTTGTTGATGCCATACGGCTTACGACCTGCATCATCACGGTCACGACGATCATCACGACGCTCGCCACGTTCACGCGGTGGAATAGACGGTGTAGTTGATTCGTTGTCACGACGTTGTTGACGTAAGAAGCCACCACGACGTGCATTGAGTGGTTTATCTTGCATACGTTCAGTACGACGTTTTGCCATACCGTAAAGACCCGTACCTTGACGTGGTTTTAACTCAACCGATTTGGTTAAGTTGTCGATATCTTGCTTGTCGAGTTCAATCCAACGACCCGTACGTAATTCACGCGGTAAAATCACTGAACCATAACGGGTACGTAATAAACGGCTTACTTTTAGACCTTGTGATTCAAAGATACGACGTACTTCACGGTTACGACCTTCTTTTACCACCACTTGATACCAACGGTTAATACCGTCACCACCAATTTCAGAGAATGATTCAAACTTGGCTGGACCATCATCTAACACCACGCCTTTAAGCATATTATTTTTTAGCTGTGGTGTCACTTCACCCATCACACGTACTGCGTATTCACGCTCAATTTCATTCGATGGATGCATTAAACGGTTGGCAAGTTCACCATCGTTTGTGAATAACAATAAGCCAGTCGAGTTAATATCTAGACGACCGACCATCACCCAGCGATCACCCGCTAAAGTAGGTAAGTTATCAAATACCGTTGGGCGTTTTTCTGGGTCGTTACGTGAACAGATTTCGCCTTCTGGTTTGTAGTAAATTAAAACACGACGACGAATTTCATCTTCAATTTGGAACTGTACTTTACGACCATCGATACGAAGCTCATCGCCTGGCTCAATACGTTCACCCACTTGGGCCACTTGACCGTTGACACTCACGCGACCCGCAGCAATGACTTCTTCCATATAACGGCGAGAACCCAAACCAACGCGTGCAAGCACCTTTTGCAATTTTTCACTCATGACAGCATAACCTTAGAAATTATCACAACAGTCCACCTATTTATGAGCTAAGTGCCTGAGCACCCAGCGCCACAAAAGCTTCCTTGGCATCCTGTAGGGGAGGCATTTGATCTAAGGAATTTAGACCAAATGCATTTAAAAATTGAGGCGTCGTAACCAACAACGCCGGTTTTCCTGGGAGTTCACGAAAACCAGATTCTTTGATCCAGTTCCAATCAAATAATGTGCGTATCACTTGGCTATTATTTGACACTCCACGAATTTGTTCAATGTCTGCTCGGGTTACTGGTTGATGATAAGCAATCACAGCAAGCGTTTCGAGCATAGATGGTGACAGACGAGTTGGTCGTTCTGGCCATGTTTGCGCAATGATCGGTTGATACTTTGCACGTACTTGAAAACGGAAACCTTGCGCGGTTTCCACCAGTTCAATTGATCTGCCGTGTTGTAGCACAGCAAGTTGTTGCAAATACTGTCGTAATTCGGCTTTGGCGTAGCGGTCGCCTAAAGCTTCTTTTAAACGAGAAAGCGGTATAGGCGTTTCACTGGCAAAAATCAGTGCCTCAAGCAACATCAGCACCTCATGTTGTTGCTCCACCTGAGTCATGCCATTACTCCTTGAATCTGTAAGCGCTGCTCGCTACCATCACTAATGATGTGGACTTTTTGCTGACGGGTCAGTTCAAGCACCGCCATAAAGGTCACCACCATACCCATACGCCCTTGGTCCGGGTGTAATAGTTGGGTAAAATCTAATACCTGCCCAGAGGCAATTTTAGTTTCAATAAAAGCAATGCGCTCTTCGAGGCGTACAGGTTCTGCTTTAACCGCATGGGTTACAGGCTCAGGGCGCTGAAAAATGCACAACATCGCGTCACGCAGCTGAGAAGCTGCAAAGCCCAGGGGTACAGCATCGTATTCGAGTTTGCCAATATGCGCCGGAAAAGTATCGCGTTCTAATAGCGACATTTTTCCTAAACGCTCAGCAGCCTGTTTAATACGTAAATAGGCTTCTAAACGTTCGACTAAATCTTTTTGTGGATCTTTTTCCAGTTGAATCTTGGCGGCTTTAGGTAGTAATAAACGGGACTTTAAATCAGCAAGCAAGGCTGCCATCACCATATAATCTGCAGTCAGCTCGATATTTAAGCTTTTCATGTTATCAATATAGGATAAATATTGACTGGCAATTGGAGCAATATCGAGCTGGAGTAAATTAAAACCGTTTTTTTGAATCAGATAAATTAAAAAGTCGAGTGGTCCTTCGAAATGCTCTAACAAGATTTCAAATGCAGCAGGAGGAATATACAAATCCTCAGGAATCGTCTCTTGCCACTCATCCAACACGCGGATGTGCGGCGCTTGTGCCAAAGCAGATTGGACAGATTGATTCATTACAGTTATGAGCCACGCGAATTTTCAAAGGCATGAAAAATTATTTCAACAAAAAGGGAGGTTGAAATAACAAATACAAGAATGCGCTTAGTGTAAAGCAAAAAGGGCAATGAATAAATTACTTACATCGGCAAATACTAAAAAAAGCCCAAAATAAATACCGGTCATTTATTTATGTGATATTTCAATAAATTAAAATGACCGAATTCAATCCATTATGTCTAAAATGTCGCCATTTTATATAAATGTAATGCAATTTATTCGTAAAATTTAAGTAAAAGCGCTGACGTCTCCGGCACCTTCACGTACTACGACAGGATAATCACCCGATAAATCGATAATACTGGTGGTTGAAAGAGTGCCCAAACCACCATCAATTAATACATCAATCCGTTTGCCCAATTGCATCTCAATCTCATAAGGGTCATCTAATGGGTCGCTTTGTCCAGGTAAAATCAAGGTTGAGGTGAGTAAAGGCTCCTCCAATTCTTGTAATAACATTTGGCAAATTGGGTTAGTCGGAATACGTAAACCAATGGTTTTCTTTTTTGGGTGCATCAAACGCTTGGGCACTTCACTGGTGGCGGGCAAAATAAAAGTGCTAATGGCAGGGGTATTGTTTTTAAGTAAACGATACATGGCATTGTCAACGCGGGCATAGGTGGCAATGTCGGATAAATCACAGCACAAAATCGCATATTGATGTTTGGCATCCAGTTGACGAATGTGTGCAATGCGCTCCATAGCGGCTTTATTACCAATTTGACAGCCAATCGCATAAGCGGCATCTGTGGGGTATACCACCACGTCACCAGCACGAATGCGCTCAACTGCCTGACTAATTAGACGTGGCTGTGGATTATCTGGATGAATTCTTAAGTGCAGCATGTTGTTCTCCCAATATTGTTGTGTTTATCAAGCGGGCACGTTTAAAACGGCTGGCAGGGAATAGCTTTATTATGCGCAGGATTTCCCTGCGCTGTTGAAAGATTATGTTATTGATCCAATTCAGTTCGTAAAAATTCTGCCTGTTGTAAGCTTTTGCCACCTCGTATACAGGTACAAATACAGGCAATAAAATGTGCAGCATCACGCGGTAACTTGGCTTCGCCATTAAAATAACGTTGTACTTGAGCATAGACATTGTCTTTAAAAGTGCTGCCATCACCCGCATCACCCGTTAAATTATCTAAAGAGACACGAAATTTGCGTCCAAAAGCTTTGGCAAATAGCCATTCAATGGCTTGTGGTTTGATTTCGACTTGTTCAAATAGCGCTTGTTGTTCTTTGGTTCTGCCATCTGGGGCATACCAATAACCTAAATCTGGCAACTTACGCCGTGCATAGCCAGCAATGGTCCAATGACTAATTTCATGTAAAGCACTGTTAAAGAAGCCATGCGCAAATTGAATTTTCGCACAACTATTTGAATTTTCAGGGAAATATTCTGGCTCGAACTCACCGCGCACTAAAGTCACATTTAAGTGGGAAAACCAGTGATTAAAGTGTAAGATAAGCCAATCTACCTGTTGAGCTTCAGTTTGCAGATTAATCCAAGGTGCGAGTTGCACGCGGTCTACGGAATCGATCAAACTTGAACGAGTAGGAGAGTTTAACTGTAATGAAGTTGTGACTTCAGGTTGCGGCTGCAACTGATGCATGACTTGTATTACCCAAATGATCTGTCTGAATAAGTACAAAATTGTATCTTAATCTTTGACAGAGTACTTATGAATTTGTAGAATTGCCGCCTTAATTATGTCAGCAAATACCTTTCCGGCACAGATTGAGCCGTTTAAATGGGCTGAACAGGGCTTTACATGGTCAGGTACCCTGCCATTGTCTCGCTTTGTTCGTATTGCTCGTGAAGCTGTTGGATCAATTGATGATCAATTGATTACCATAGACTGTAAGCTATCAATGGATGCGTATCATCGCATTGTATGGTTAGATGGCAGTGTTGAAACAAAAGTTCCAATGGAGTGCCAACGTTGTTTGGAACCTGTTGAGATCCCACTTGTTTTGGATTTTCATTTAGCTTTAGTCGATGATGAGTCACTGATAGAGCGCTTGGATGAGGATGCTGATTTCATCGTTTTAGGTGAAAGTGAAGCAACAACCAAAGGTTCATATGATGCACCTGCGACTGCTGATTTACTCTCGCTGATAGAAGATGAATTGTTATTGTTGTTGCCGTTGTCTGCCAAGCATGACGCTTGCGAACATAAGCATCAACCTGCCATTCAAGACATTGTCGAAGAAAAACGCGATAATCCGTTTGATGTTTTGTCAAGTTTGAAAGGTAAACTTAACTAAATCGTGTTATACTATTTGGTTAAGACAACTGAATTTGTTCTGATCCATTTTTTCGATATTTGTAAGGAGCCATCATGGCCGTTCAGCAAAACCGTAAAAGTCGCTCTCGCCGTGACATGCGCCGTTCACATGACGCTTTAACCGAGAATGCATTAACTGTAGACCAAGCTACTGGCGAGACTCACCGTCGTCACCACGTATCTAAAGATGGTATCTACCGTGGTCGTCAATTATTCGCTAAAGCATCTGCTGAATAATTGTTGATGCATTAAGCTTTGAGCTTAGTGAAAAAAATGGGAGCGTAAAGCTCCCTTTTTTTGTCGCTATTTTTGTTGTATTTGGCAATTACCAAAGCTGTTTTTAAGTGTTAAATTCGCGTCCATCTCAGCTAAAAACAACATGAAAGGATTTTTCTATGTCGGCAAATCGACTTGATCAAGCCGCTCAAGCCACCCAAACTGCTTTTGTTTTCCCGGGTCAGGGTTCACAAAAGACGGGTATGCTTGCGGATTTAGCTACCCAATTTCCAATCATTGAACAGACCTTTAAAGAAGCCTCAGATGCAGTAGGTTTTGACCTCTGGCATATTGCACAAAGTGGTGAAGGCATTAATGAGACCCAATATACTCAGCCTGTTTTACTCACGGCAAGTATTGCACTTTGGCGTTTATGGTTAGATTTAGGTGGGGTTGCGCCTAAATTCTTAGCAGGTCATTCTCTGGGTGAATACAGCGCTTTGGTTGCCGCAGATAGCTTAAGCCTAGGTGATGCAGCTAAATTGGTGCATTTACGTGGTCAATACATGCAAGCTGCTGTTCCACAAGGTCAAGGTGCTATGGCTGCAATCTTAGGCTTTGATGATGCCAAAGTAGTAGAGCTCTGCGCGCAAATTTCAGCACAAGATTTCGGTTCAGTTGAAGCTGCAAACTATAATGCCAACGGTCAAGTGGTGGTAGCGGGCACTAAAGCTGCAGTGGATGCCTTAATTGCCTTAGTCAAAGAGAACTCAGGTAAAGCGATTGCATTACCTGTATCTGTACCTTCACATTGTTCCCTAATGAAACCTGCAGCAGAAAAATTTGCTGAGGCATTGGAACAAACCGCCATTGAGCTACCACGCATTCCTGTAATACAAAATGTAAATGCAGAAGCGGCGCAAACGGTCGAGCAAGTACGTTTAGCATTGACGGCTCAATTGTATGAGTCAGTACAATGGACCAAGACGATGCAAGTCTTTGAACAGCAAGGTATTCATTACCTCATGGAATGCGGTCCAGGTAATGTGCTTGCCAACCTTGCCAAGCGTTTGCCAAACATTGAAAAAGCTTTCCCGCTTGATACCCAAGCGCGAATAGAAGATGCATTAAACGCCGTTTTAGTGGCAGAAGGGAAAATTGCATGACACAAGAGCGTAAAGTTGCTTTAGTTACTGGTGCAAGCCGTGGCATCGGGGCTGCCATTGCAGCACAATTGATTCAAGATGGTTTTTTTGTGGTGGGGACAGCCACTTCTGAAAGTGGTGCAGAAAAATTAAGCGCACAATTTGCAGAAAACGGTGCAGGTCGCGTACTTGATGTACGTGATGGTGCAGCGATTGATGCTTTAGTGGGTGAGATCGAACAAAGCTTTGGCCCAGTATTAGTATTAGTAAACAACGCTGGTATTACCAAAGACAATTTATTATTGCGTATGTCTGAAGATGATTGGGATGATATTCTGACCATTCATTTAAAAGCAGTGTATCGCTTATCAAAACGTGTGCTTAAGGGGATGACTAAGGCACGTTTTGGCCGCATTATCAATATCAGCTCTGTGGTTGCACATTTTGCCAACCCAGGTCAATCAAACTACTCTGCTGCCAAAGCAGGTATGGAAGCATTTAGCCGTAGCCTTGCTAAAGAAATGGGTAGCCGTCAAATCACGGTCAACTCAGTGGCACCGGGCTTTATTGCAACTGAAATGACTGAACAGCTGAGTGAAGAAATTCGTAAGAAAATGAGTGATCAAGTGGCGCTTAATCGTTTAGGTGAGCCACAAGACATTGCGAATGCAGTAAGCTTCTTGGCTTCTGAGAAGGCAAGCTACATTACTGGTACTGTACTCCATGTAAATGGTGGTCTTTACATGAACTAATTGATTCATGTAGAAACTTTCCAAATTTACTAGATTCAATTACACTTAACCGCAAATTAAAAACGCTACAAAGCATTGAGGAGAATTCCTGTGAGCGATATCGAACTACGCGTAAAACAAGCAGTTGCAGAACAACTTGGTATCAAAGTTGAAGACATCAAAAACGAAGCATCTTTCATGGATGACTTAGGTGCTGACTCTTTAGACTTAGTTGAACTTGTAATGTCTTTCGAAAACGACTTTGACATCACAATTCCTGATGAAGATTCTAACGAAATCACAACTGTACAATCTGCAATCGACTATGTTTCTAAGAAACTTGGTTAATTGATGATTTAAGCGCATGCTTAAAAAAAGCCACTCGTTTGAGTGGCTTTTTTATTTACATAACTTAACTGATTACTACCAAACACTAGCATCTTGACTGTTCAATATTGAGTATAAAAATAAAGCCAACTACAACTACACAATAACAACTGGAGTAAAAATATGGGTTTATTTGATTTCGTAAAAGGTATTGGTAAAAAAAATACAGCTCCTCCAGAGCCACAGCCGCAAGCTGCAACACCAAGTGAACCATCGGCACAAGAAGTCGCGAATCAATTATTAGGTTTGGTCAAAAGCTTGGGGCTTGGGGTAGAAGGATTATCTGTCACCTATAACGGTGCGGCTGATCTTGCGACCATTAAGGGGCAAGTCAAAAGCCAAGCCGATAGAGAAAAAATTGTCTTAGCTGTGGGTAATGTCGATCATGTCGCACAAGTGGATGATCAAATGACGGTGGCTGAAGCTGCGCCTGAAAGTCAATTCTATACTGTACAATCAGGTGATAATTTATCTAAAATTGCTAAACAGTATTATGGCGATGCCAATCAATATAACAAAATCTTTGAAGCCAATCGTCCATTGCTTAAAAATGCCGATGATATTTTCCCAGGCCAAGTGTTACGTATTCCAGCCTAAGAAACTTAAACCAATAAGAGGAGCTTCGGCTCCTTTTTTTATACTTAAAATTGCTGGATTATTTAGTTAATCTTGATCATAAATTATAAGTAATGGTAGTTATAGCCATTGTTATATAGGCTTAAAAAATATCTAAAAAAATTACATAACTAAGTGTCAAAATTATGTTTTTTTATATATTTTTTTGTAATTAATTTTTATAGGTATTTGTTTTAAAATAAAAAGTGATGTAGTTGGCTATTTATTTTAAAAATGTGCTAATTTTTGCATCAATAGTCACCATTTTGCTTGGTAAATTACAACTGATCTGCACTGAATCATAGTGCGATTTTAGTCAAACTTTCACAAACTTTTAAAAAAAATTATATTACAGCGGCTTAATTTTTATTTCTTTATTTTTATAACAATTTTTATATTTAAGTCATTGGGAGACTTCTATTTATGGCACAAGTCCAAGTCATTTCTAAAGCAGCACATACTGCTTCGGAAACAACTACATCGAATAAGATCACTTTACAAGAACCTAGCGTTATTGTGATTAAAGGTTCGCCACAGAATGTACAGCACTTAGAGCGTAAAGATAATGATCTTATTGTTACTTTAAGCGATGGTGAAATTTTAGTTGTCGCAAATTACTTTGATGCCAATGCTAACCATGACATCGTGTTTGCGGATGAAAATGGTCAGTTACATATTTTAGAAGTGCCTAGCGATGCGGCTAATCCTCTTGCAGTCAATTACAACCCAATTGAAGAGATTGAACCTTTACTCGATAGCCAAAGCTCAGATTTATTACCATGGCTAGCACCGATTGTGACAACGGCAGGTATTTTAGCATGGGCACATGATTCTGATTCTAGCCGTCGTGCAGATGAATCGGACTCAGACGCGGACGGCGATGCTGATGGTGACGCGGACGGCGATGCTGATGGTGACGCGGACGGCGATGCTGATGGCGACGCGGACGGCGATGCTGATGGCGACGCAGATGGCGATGCTGATGGCGACGCAGATGGCGATGCTGATGGTGACGCGGACGGCGATGCTGATGGTGACGCAGACGGCGATGCTGATGGTGACGCAGACGGCGATGCTGATGGCGATGCTGATGGCGATGCTGATGGCGATGCTGATGGTGACGCGGACGGCGATGCTGATGGCGACGCAGATGGCGATGCTGATGGTGACGCGGACGGCGATGCTGATGGTGACGCGGACGGCGATGCTGATGGCGATGCTGATGGTGACGCGGACGGCGATGCTGATGGCGACGCAGATGGCGATGCTGATGGTGACGCGGACGGCGATGCTGATGGCGACGCGGACGGCGATGCTGATGGCGACGCAGATGGCGATGCTGATGGCGACGCGGATGGCGACGCAGATGGCGATGCTGATGGTGACGCGGACGGCGATGCTGATGGTGACGCAGACGGCGATGCTGATGGTGACGCAGACGGCGATGCTGATGGCGACGCAGATGGCGACGCGGACGGCGATGCTGATGGTGATGCAGATGGCGATGCTGATGGTGACGCAGACGGCGATGCTGATGGCGACGCAGACGGCGATGCTGATGGTGACGCGGACGGCGATGCTGATGGCGACGCGGATGGCGACGCGGACGGTGACGCGGACGGCGATGCTGATGGCGACGCGGATGGCGACGCGGACGGTGACGCGGACGGCGATGCTGATGGTGACGCGGACAGCGATTCAGATTCTGATGCTGAAGACACCACTCAGCCGGAGGTTGAGTTGGTGCAAAATTCAAAATCATCCGTATTATTAACTTCAAATGAGGCAGGTAATTACAGCGTCATAGCGGGTGGTCAAACTTATACTGGTACAATTGCAGCAAACGAATCAATTACTGTGACTTTTGACCAGCCATTAGCAGAAAATGAAACAGTGACTGCAACAGTGACTGACGCTGCAGGCAATACAGGTGAAGCAACCCTAGTTGCCGATGTGACTGATCCACAGGTTGAATTAATTCAAACTGCACCAGATGCAGTCGTGTTAATCTCAGATGAAGATGGTACATATGTAGTCACTGTAGATGGTGTCAGCTATTCAGGTGACATTACAGCCAATGAACCGGTGACTGTGACATTATCTCCAGCCTTAACTGATGGTGATGAAGTCGTTGCCTATGTAACTGATGATGTAAACAATACAGGTAGTGCAACATTAATTGCAGATGTGACTGATCCTACGGTTGAGCTTGAACAAACTTCACCTGAAACTGTCGACATCACATCAAATGAAAATGGCAAATATACAGTCACTATTGGTGATGACGTTTACACAGGTGAGATTAAAGCCGGCGAAACTGTAGAAATTCCACTTGATCGTCCATTAACTGAAGGCGAAGAGATTGTTGCTGAAGTAAAAGATCAAGCAGGCAATACAGGTGAAGCGACATTAACTGCAGATGTAACTGATCCTACGGTTGAGCTTGAACAAACTTCACCTGAAACTGTCGACATCACATCAAATGAAGACGGTGAATACACCGTAACTATTGGTGATGATGTTTACACTGGCGAAATTAAAGCCGGCGAAACTGTAGAAATTACGCTTGATCGTCCATTGACTGAAGGCGAAGAGATTGTTGCTGAAGTAAAAGATCAAGCAGGCAATACAGGTGAAGGGACATTAACTGCAGATGTGACTGATCCTACGGTTGAGCTTGAACAAACTTCACCTGAAACTGTCGATATCACTTCAAATGAAGATGGCGAATATACAGTTACTATTGGTGATGACGTTTACACAGGTGAGATTAAAGCCGGCGAAACTGTGGAAATTACGCTTGATCGTCCATTAACTGAAGGCGAAGAGATTGTTGCTGAAGTGAAAGACCAAGCGGGCAATACAGGTGAAGCGACATTAACTGCAGATGTGACGAATCCTGTAGTTGAGCTTGAACAGACCTCTCCTGAAACTGTCGACATCACTTCAAATGAAGATGGCGAATACACCGTAACTATTGGTGATGACGTTTACACAGGTGAGATTAAAGCCGGCGAAACTGTGGAAATTACGCTTGATCGTCCATTAACTGAAGCCGAAGAGATCGTTGCTGAAGTAAAAGATCAAGTAGGCAATACAGGTGAAGCGACTTTAGTTGCTGACTTAACGCCACCGCAAGTGACAGTGAATCAAACCTTAGACAACAGTGTAACTATTACTTCAACTGAAGATGGCAGCTATGAAGTCAATATTGGTGAGCAAAGTTACAGCGGTACAATTGCTAAGGATGAAGTGGTCACCATTGAGTTGTTAGATGTTACTGAAGACGCACTTGAAGTGATCGCAACAGTCACTGACAAAGCAGGTAATACAGGATCAGATAGCCTGATCCTTGATTTACAAGCACCAACGGTAGAAGTACGTCAAACAGACTCAACCACACTCGTATTAACTTCGACAGAAGATGGTCAATATACAGTAACTGCCGGTGGTCAGACCTTTACGGGTACCGTCGTAGCAGGTCAGTCGGTGCAACTTAGCTTAAGCGCACCTTTAGCGGGTGGTGATAAGATCGAAGCCACAGTTCGTGACGCTTTTGGTAATACAGGTGAGTTTGAAAATAGCGTGCCTATTGCAGTGGCCAACGGCAATAGCTTGCTGGGTTTAGTTGGGCTCGATGTAGCAGGCTTAATTGACTTAAATCAGCAAATGTTTGCCGCACTAGATACTGACAATAACTTGAGTAAAATTGAAATTACCCAAGGTGGCTTTATTTCCTTAGTCGCGCTGCAATTTGGCTATTCACAAAAACTGGCTGAAGATTTTGGTCTAAAAATCAGCCCTGTTAAAGGTGGTAGCTTACTCGGCTTAGGGCTTGTGCAATTATCGGCGTCGAGTATTGTGATTGAAGCGCTCGATGGTGGCACTTTAGATAACCAGAAAGTATTGGAATTCCTAGCCACTGTTGCCTTAGAACCGCAAACAGGTGTCTTGGGTCTGAGTGGGTTGCTAGGTAGTATCTTGCAATTAGATGTCTTACAAAAGCTGACTGTGACGGTAACTGATGAATACGGCAGCAGTAACACATCCGATTTAGCTTCTCTATTGGGGGCTGAAGTTTTGGATAATCTCCTTGCAGGTCAAGCTATCTATGAAGGGGCTGATAAAAATATCACCGCAGTGCTAGATGATACCTTGGATCAATCTAAAGCAACCAGCTCAGTACGTTTATACGGTCACGATGGCAATGATGTACTCATTGGTGGTCAGGGCAGTGATGTGATTCGTGGCGGTGAAGGCAAAGATCAGATCCAAGGCAATGCAGGTGATGACTATATCGTCGGTGGAGCAGGCAATGACACAGTCTTATTTAAGCTGCTGGATGCCAATGATGCTACAGGCGGTAACGGCGTGGATACGTGGGAAGACTTTGAGCTTGGTAATCCAGAGGAGAATCTCGATGCAGATATCCTTGATGTCAGCGAATTACTAGGGAATGAAGTGACTGCGGACAATCTTGATCAGTATCTAACTGTGGAACAAGATGCTGAAGGTCACGTGACCTTAAGCATTGATCGTGATGGTGCAGGGACAACTTTCCAAAGTACAGCCTTGATTCATTTAGGTCAGCAGACAACTGATGTTAGCTTGCAGCAATTATTAGAAAATAATCAAATTATTTTCTAATCTATCATTGTTGTGCTGAGACAAAACCCAAGCTTAGGCTTGGGTTTTTCTATTGATACTTATGCGATTTTTTAAAGGATGATGAATTTTATCTTGATCAAGATAGTCAGGTCAGGAGAGAGCTATATTTTATTTAAATTTTTGAATTGAAAAAACTCAGATGATTTTTATGTCATAGCTTATTTTCTATCAACAAAGTACACAGAAGAAGTCATAATATGCCTGCAATAATTGTGGTTGTAGTTTATACATATTCAACAATACTGAGTTGAGCTTAAATGCAGTTCAGTGGGGTTCGTTAGAACGTGGATGGTCTAACGAAAAGAGGCAGTCATGTTGGCGCTAAAAATTTGGGGATGGTTTAAGCGCTGCATAAACATATAGAGCAAATAATGAGTACAGATTTTTTTTTGGCATATTTAGTTGAAGATACAGGTCGTTATGATGGTATTACAGCCAATGGTTTGGTCAGGGTAGAAGGGGTAAGTGCCGAGCAAGCTTGGTGGTTGAGTATAGATGGCGGCACAACTTGGCTGGAGAGCTATGGTACAAGCTTTACTTTACCTGAAGGACGGCACAATGTTTTACTCAAACGTAGTGAATATGATTTTCCCTATTTATTAGGCAACATCACAGTAGATCATACCCCGCCTGAGGCACCGACTGCTGCATTTTCAAATGATGGGCAATCTATCAGTGGTTTAGCTGAGGCAGGCTCAACAATTAAAGTTGAAGCAATGATTGATGGGCAGCTTAAAGTCTTAGCCTCCACCATGGTCAATGCGCATGGGCAGTATACGATTTATCTGCCCGCTTTAACCAATGCGGAAACAGTCTATATCACCGCTACCGATAAAGCTTTAAATCCATCTGCACATATAGCCCTCCAAGCACCGCTACTGGTAGAGAAAATCCTCTTAAGTGCCGATAATCAAGCTGTGTTACACACCCAATTTGCGGGCACGCAGATGGCAAATGAGTTGCAAGATAAAACCAGTTTTTCTTTCCTCTCTGCGGATTTAGGCCCAGTTTTGTCGGCTGACGTTGTAACACGCGTCTTTGGTGCAGCCTTACATTTTGATGTGGCTGATAATACTCAGCGCCAATTGAGCTTAAAAGCCCAATCGGGCGGGGTACAAGTGGCGGCCATGTACGATCTACATATTTATAAACTCGATCAAGTCACTGGCGAATGGGTTAGTCAATATGTAGAGCAGAATTGGTTAAAGGCGCTGTTGCTTGGTGGCGTATCTGGTGATTTTGATATTACTTTGGATGCCGGCCAATACATGATGGTATTGGGTAATGGCTTAGGCGTTGCTGCACTCACCGGTTATACCTTAAAAACCATCTCCGATATTACTTTAGATTACAGCCAACCTGTGGGCGCGAAAGGCGATGTGCGCGGTAATGTGTTACAAGACATTGACCTTAAACATGGCTTAGATGTGCTGCCACAAGGCACCCGTATTTTAAATGTGAAAGTCCTGAATGAAGCTGGTCATGTCGATAATTACTTAGTGGGTGATCAAGGCACTTATTCTGTACAGGGTTTATATGGGGTGTTGTATATTCAGTCCAATGGCAGCTATCGCTATGAAATTCATCCTGAATTTAAGCTGACCCATAGCGTGGTGGAAACCTTTAGTTATGAAGTGGCAACTTTAAGTGGAGTCTATAGCAGCGCTAATTTAAGCATTCATATTAATGCTACACAGCAAGCGCAAACTGAAATTGACCATTACCTGATGGTGCAACCGGAAGCGATGGTGTATGCCGGTGAGCAACTGGGTAAAGTAGTGGATTACAGCATTTTAGATGTAGATTTGCTCAACCCAATTCTAGGTGCCGATGCTTTAGCATTTAAGGGTGCGATGAGCTTTAACGTAGCCGAACAAACTTTACGTGAACTGACCTTTAAAGGCGCTTCAGGTGGTATTGAAATTGGCTCAAAATATGATTTAGTGATCTATAAGCTTGATCCTGCTACAGGTGATTATATTCAGCATCATGTAGAAGAAGATTGGTTTAAAGTCATTGTTTTTGGTGGTGCATCAGCCAAAACGACACTGAGCTTTACCCCAGGACAATACAAAGTGGTGCTGAGCGGTAAAACCTTGCTTGGGGCGCTAAAAGGCACTGTGGTGGAAGTGGTTGAGGATATCGTCAAAGATTATAGTCAGCCTGTGCAGCAAACTGTGCTTGATCCTTTAAGTGGGGATTTAACTTTAGCTGACGCAGATCAAGTGCTCAAAGTGAATCAAAGCTTTTTAAATGCTGAAGGTACAACTGAAGTTGCAGGTCAATTTGGTGTGCTCAATATTGCACGTAATGGCGAATATCACTATACGCTTTACACTGACAATACTGCAGCTTATGGGCAAATTGAGAGTTTCTCATATTTAGTGCGTCATGCCGATGGCAGTCAACGTATCGAAGTAATTAATATTCAAATAGATAGCCAACATGCCAACCATGATGTAAATCGTGTAGTGCTAGATACTACAAATAATGTCTTTACCCATAACGAAAATGACAAGCCCCATCGTAAAGACTATAGCTATAGTTTTAAGGTAGATGCTGCAACGCAAACGGATATCACCTTATCAGCCAAAGTGTTGTCACTGCTGAATGACAACCGTGAGTTAAAATATACCTTAACCAATATCACAACAGGTCAAATGCAACAGGGCAGTGTTACGGGCAAAAACCCAAGTTTAGAGCAGTTGAAATTGACTGGATTAAGCGCCGGCGACTATGTGTTAAGCCTTAATTTAGAGGCGAGTAGTGGTTTAGCCGGAACCATTACATCGGTGATTATTAGCCAAAATAGTGTTTATTTAACCGAATTTAATGCCGATACAGTGCCTGTGGTACAAGGTAATTTGCTTGAAAATGATTTAGGTTTAAGCCATGTCAGCAATATTAGCATCGCAGACCAAAGCATCTATAGCGGTGCAGGTCAGCACAGCATGTGGGTCAATGGTCAATATGGGCGTTTATATCTAAATATTGACGGTGAATATCGCTACGAAGCCTATGGCAATGCCTCAGGCATTGAGCGCTTTGAATATAGCTTAAATTCGGCAGTTGGCTCGCAAAGTAAAGCTGTGCTTGAAATTGAAGTAGCACAGCATATTCAAGCGAGCAGTGCAGATGAAACTGTGCTTGCAAGTAGCGCCCATGATCAACTGCATTTGGGGCTTGGTCAGGACACGCTTTTGTTTAGTTTATTAGACAATAACAGCGCCACAGGCGGCAATGGCAGCACTATTTGGCATGATTTCCAAGCCGGTCATGTCAATCAAAATCGCAATGCCGATAAAATTGATTTAAGCCAATTGTTGCCACAGCTTGCGCCTGAGCAGCTTAGCGATTATTTAATGTTAAATTATGATGAGGCGAGCCAAATGGTGACTTTAAGTATTGATCGGGATGGTCAAGGCAGTCATTTTACCGAGGAAAATCTACTTTACCTGACCAATCAAAGCCAAGCTTTAAGCTTAGATGAGCTGCTATACAATCAGCAAATCTTATTTTAGGCGTGCTGCCCAAGCCTAGTGCTTGGGCAATGGCTAAAAATAACGCCAATATTTATTTTCATCCTTAATCGCCAAGACAAAATTAAAGTAGTCGTCATTGGCCACCAAAAGACTTTGCGGGGTCATCAACAGCACTTTGAGTAAGGTACCTTGCTCAAGGTGCACGGGGTGTTGTTGATCGCGACTTAAGGTCATCGGGAGCAAAATTTCAATCACACGCTGTTGCATCTGTAGGCTCCGTTTATGCCAGCAAAAGCAAGGTAAAAATAGAATAGTTACAGCAGGTTAAATGCTAATTTTTGCACCTAAGACTGCCACAAATTGCGCAAGCCAAGCCGGATGTGCGGGCCAAGCTGGGGCTGTGACTAAGTTGCCATCGGTAACTGCTTCAGTGACGCCAATGTCTGCAAAGTTGCCGCCGGCTAACTTCACTTCTGCGCTACAGGCAGGATAAGCCGCACAGGTTTTGCCTTGTAAGATGCCTGCCGCAGCTAAAATTTGCGGGCCATGACACACCGCTGCAATCGGTTTTTGGGCTGTATTAAATTCTTGTACAATTGCAAGCACACGTTGATTTAAACGTAAATATTCAGGCGCACGACCACCCGGAATCACTAGTCCAACATAATCTTCGCTGTTAACTTGATTAAAATCATAATTAATCGCGAAATTATGGCCACGCTTTTCGCTATAGGTTTGTTCACCTTCAAAATCATGAATCGCCGTGGCGACCGTATCTCCGACTTGCTTATCTGGGCAAACCGTATGCACTTGATAACCTAAAGCCAGTAAAAATTGAAATGGCACCATGCACTCATAGTCTTCGACATAATCACCTACCAACATTAAAATTTGTTTAGTCACGCCCGCATCCTTGATTAAAGTTTTGTTTAAATTATAAGCATATTTTTGCTAATGACGCTGACCAAAGTGACCAAAATACAACTACATAAAGTACATAAAAAAGCCGCCTATTATTTTAGAAAAGTTTTATGATGACCTCCTTAGTAAAAAATACAGAGAAATCATTGTGTTTAAGTCATTTTTTCCGCATCCCAAATGGTTTTTTTTATCCTTAATTCTATGGTTTGCCATCAATATTGCGCTGTGGTATTCGGGCGGGCACAGCTGGGGCAGTTATTTAGGCTTAAATTTAGTGGCGGATGATGCTTTACCCATAGGCGTCAGCCGTTTTTGGTCAGGCAATTTTTTATGGTTTTATCTGTGGTTTGTGCTATCGACCAGCATTTTTGCCACGTTTTGGCGCTTAAAATCCAATAATCCTTGGCAAAAGTGGTCAGTGTGGGGCTCGGCTTTTATTCTGTTTAATATTTGGTTTGGGGTACAAGTCAATGTGGTGATTAACGCATGGTATAGCCCATTTTATGATTTGATTCAAAAAATGCTGACCCAAGGCGGTGGTGATGTCAGTTTGTTATATAACGAGACCCTGACTTTTTTATACATCGCCATGGTGTATGTGACCTTTGCGGTATTTAACTTATTTTTTGTCAGTCATTATATTTTCCGCTGGCGTACCGCCATGAACGACTTTTACAGCGCGCATTGGCAAAAATTACGCCATATTGAAGGTGCGTCGCAGCGTATTCAAGAAGATACCATGCGGTTTGCCAAAACCATGGAAGGCTTAGGCGTAAGCCTGATTGAAGCCTTTATGGTGCTGATAGCCTTTTTACCGGTGTTATTTACTCTATCTAGTCATGTGAAAAGCTTACCCTTTGTTGGTGAAATCGCGCATGCCTTGGTTTGGGCTGCGGTAACATGGTCGGTTTTAGGTACTATTATTTTAGTGATTGTGGGCTTTAAATTGCCGGGGCTTGAGTTTAATAACCAAAAAGTTGAAGCCGCCTATCGTAAAGAATTGGTCTATGGTGAAGATTACGAAAACCGCGCCGATCCTTTGACTTTAAAAGAACTGTTTAGCAAAGTACGCGTCAATTATTTCCGTTTATATTTCCATTATGCCTATTTTAACTTGGTGCGGATTTGGTATATGCAGCTTGATAATCTATTTGGTTTATTTGTGCTATTCCCAAGTATTGCAGCAGGTACCATTACTTTAGGTTTAATGATGCAAATTTCCAATGTGTTTGGCAAAGTGCGTGAATCATTCCAATATTTAATTGCCTCATGGCCGACGATTATTGAATTACTCTCAATTTATAAGCGTTTAAAAGCCTTTGAATCAGCACTCGATGACTAAAATGATGCCCACATTGTGTGGGCTTTTTTACATAAAGATAAAAGGCGTAAGCTGCACTTTATGCTACAACACAGCCAAATGAAAGGAACTGCATGATGAAAAAATTACTCGGTCAAATTGCATTAGCAACCAGTTTAACTGTAGGTGTCGTTGCTACCACGCAAGCGAGCAGCACAGTGGATGCTTTAAGCCAGTGTTTAGTGAAATCGACCACGGCTACAGATAAAACCACGGTATTGCAATGGACCTTTGCTGCGCTTGGTCAGCATCCTGATTTAAACACTATGAGCAGTGTCACCACTGCACAAAAAGAGCAATTGGATAAGAATTTAGCCCAAGTATTGCAACGTATTTTGGTTGAGCAATGTAGCAGCCAAACCAAAGCCGTGATTCAAAGCGATGGTTTAGAAGCAGTGGGGGAGAGTTTTCAAGAATTAGGCACCATTACCGGTAACGAAATTTTAAAAACCCCACAAGTGAAAAGTCAGCTTAATGGGGTATTGAAGCATGTGGAAATGGGAAAATTGGTGACGACGTTTTTAACGCCTGATATTTGGAATAAATTGGGCGTCATTCGTTAAGATTAAAGCTTACTTTTGGCAAGTGATAGCTTGCCAAAAGCTGAATCTTTACAAGCATTAGGTATATTTTTCAGGGTTATTTAAAATCTCTAAGGCTGCGCAGCCGTTACTGCCAATTGAGTCGGCAATGGTTTCGGGAATGGCTTTATTCATCGTAATGCTGCTTGCACTGTTGGAATCAAGCATTTTGCCTTTGGCGTTATAGTTGACGTTTTGTTTAATGCCAAACTCGCGATCAGGGCAGTTAATTTTATATAAAATCATTTGGTAGTCGTTAATGGTCATACCGTCTTTGGTGAGGTCGTTATAGATGACGGCTTTGACCCACATTTCTAGTTCTGTGGCTGGGGTGCTTGAGCGTCTGATCGGGTTAATGTGTTCAGGTGAGGCGTAATATTTTTTTTCGTCGCTTTGGGTCAGTTCAAACCATTCGGCAGCGTAGATGCTGCTCAAGCTAAGTAATGTTGTGGTAAGTAGGGCAAGTTTTTTAAACATGATTTAACCCTCAAATCTTTTTTGGATTTTGAATTATTTTAGTCTGCTTAAAGATGAGCGGCAATGTAATTGGTCTGCTTGTCTGAGTTGCTTGATTACAAATGAAATGAATATTTTCCCTAGCCCTCCTCCTTTCTTGCGCTTCGTTTTAAAAGCAGTGCTTTAAAACTCGCTCAGGAGAGAGAACTACGCGTATCAATGTAATTACGTGACAAATCCCCCTTTGAAAAACGTAAGAAGTGAAGCTTCGCAAGGAGGGGGATTGAAAAGTCATGCATAAATCATGACTTTGAAAGTTGAATACGTCCTAAGTTTTTGAGTTTTGTAATAGATGATACTTTTTAATAGTCATCAGAATTTACCCAAGATATTTAGTTAATTCGGTTAAAATTCCTGATGAGGCAAATGCAGTAAGAATTGTAATGTGATTAGATAAAGTAGTTGTGAGCTTTGCATAGGCATTTTTAAATGTTGATGGATCGTTAGTTCTCTCTATGTCATCAACAATATTTTTTATACCTTGTTTTACTTCAGTGGATTCACTTGCCTGATCAATAACTTCACGCATTTTACTACACAATTGTTGTAAGGCTTGGTTATTGATTTGATTTACATTCATGGTGCTATTAGCTCCATTTTGGAATTGGCTCTGTTGAAATGTACCAGAGTAGTAGTTTTGAATAGTTGGTACGGCTTTCATCGCATTATCAATATCATCCATTTTTAAAGTACCTTTCTGAAGACGATATGTTTTTGTTTGTTTTAGTAAGTTCAATATATCAGAGATTTGGTCAATATCTGCACATATATATTTGCAAATATTGATCATCTCAATGATAGACCATTGATAAAATTCAAGTTCATGAATTCTTTTTTCAACAGCTTGATATGTGCTTTCACAAATATTTTTATGATATTCAAGATTTGCTGATAAACCATCAATGAGTTCATTTAGTATTGGTGTATGAGTATAGTCTGTGAATTCCCAAATAATATGGTTTAAAGAAATAGTAGTATCGCGCCCTTTTCCATAGATTTTTGAGATTAAAAAATTATCTTCAGGTTTTAGCTCTCTAAGACACTCATAGAAATGCTCTATAGATTTGTGCCGTATAAATTGTTCTTCATATTCCTTCATTTTTTTGCTTTTGACTTTTATAATTTCAATTTGTTGGTCGATATCAATGATTTCATGTGTGATGGCGTAAGACATAATATAAAAACCCCGCATTCAGCGAGGTTTTTATAACACAAAATCAATTGATTAGCGAATAAATCAACCAATCAATTTCTTCATTAATTCATTGACTTGCGCAGGGTTGGCTTTACCTTTTGCTGCTTTCATCACTTGACCAACAAGACCGTTAAAGGCTTTCTCTTTACCAGATTTAAACTCTTCAACCATCTTCTCGTTAGCAGCAAGTACGTCTTTAATAATCGCTTCAATTGCGCCTGTATCAGTTTCCTGTTTCAAGCCTTTTTCCGCAATAATCTGGTCCGCAGTTTTGCCTTCTTCCCACATAAAGCCGAAGACTTGTTTTGCGATCTTGCCGTTAATCGTGTTGTCCACAATACGTGCAATCATACCGCCAAGTTTTTCAGCAGATACAGGAGAATCAGCTAACTCTAAGCCTGCTTTGTTTAAAGCACCTGAGAATTCACCCATTACCCAGTTAGCCGCAATTTTACCTTGTGCAGCACCGCCCGCAGCCTTAACCACTTCTTCATAAAACTCTGACATTTCACGCGTCAGTGTTAAAACGTGCGCATCGTACTCAGTCACACCAAAGTCCGCTACAAAACGCGCACGGCGTGCAGCAGGAAGCTCAGGAAGGGCAGCGCGTGCCGCTTCAATTTGCTCATCTGCAATGATCACAGGTAGAAGATCAGGATCTGGGAAGTAGCGGTAATCGTTCGCTTCTTCTTTCGAACGCATCGAACGCGTTTCCATTTTCACAGGGTCAAACAAACGCGTTTCTTGGTCGATGGTGCCATCCCATTCCAAGATTTCCATTTGACGTTCAATTTCAACATTGATCGCTTGTTCAATGAAACGGAATGAGTTGAGGTTTTTCAATTCACAACGTGTACCAAATGGTTGACCCGGACGACGTAAAGACACGTTACAGTCAGCACGGAATGAACCTTCCGCCATGTTACCGTCAGAAATACCTAACCAACGTACAAGGGTGTGAATCGCTTTAATGTAGGCAACTGCTTCTTCAACCGAACGCATATCTGGTTCAGATACGATCTCAAGTAAAGGTGTGCCTGCACGGTTTAAGTCGATGCCTGACATGCCTTCGAATTGGTCATGGATGGATTTACCAGCATCTTCCTCAAGGTGGGCACGGGTTACGCCAATGCGTTTTACTGTGCCATCTTCAAGTTGGATATCGATATGACCCAAGCCCACAATCGGGTTGTCCATTTGGCTGATTTGGTAGCCTTTTGGCGAGTCAGGGTAGAAATAGTTTTTACGTGCAAATACTGATGCTTGATCAATATACGCATCAATACCTAAACCAAAGCGAATGGCAAGGTCAACCACTTCTTTGTTGAGTACAGGCAATACGCCCGGCATTGCAAGGTCAACAAGGCTGGCTTGCGTGTTTGGATCATTACCAAAAACAGTCGATGAACCTGAGAAAATTTTGGTGTTGGTGGCAAGCTGAGTGTGAATCTCAATACCAATAACCACTTCCCAACCGTCAATTAAGTTTGACTTTGGTTTTGCAGCGTTCTTCGCCATTATGCGTTCTCCTCAGCAATTGCAGCGCGTTTAGTGTGCCAATCGGTTGCTTGTTGATACTGATGTACTACAGACAACAATTGCGATTCTGACCAGTAGTTACCAATCAGCTGTAAGCCAACCGGTAAGTTATTTGCGTCAAAACCAACAGGCGCGTTAATGGCAGGTAGACCGGCTAAGTTCACTGCGATGGTGTAGATATCACCTAAGTACATTTCAACAGGTGACAAGTTTGCACCAATCTTATATGCCGTGGTTGGTGCAGCAGGGGCAGCAATCACATCGACATTTTCAAATGCTTTTAAGAAATCTTGTTGAATTAAACGACGTACTTTTTGTGCTTTCACGTAGTATGCATCGTAATAACCCGCAGACAGCGCGTAAGTACCAATTAAAATACGTTGCTGAACTTCTTTACCAAAACCTTCTGAACGTGAACGTTTGTATAAATCCATTAAATCCACAGGATTTTCACAGCGGTAGCCATAACGCACGCCGTCAAAACGTGACAAGTTAGACGATGCTTCAGCAGGTGCGATTAAGTAATAGGTTGGTACGTAGCTTTCGGTCATGGTCAGATCAATCTCAACCAAAGTCGCGCCCATCTCTTCTAACTTTTTCAGTGATTCTTCAACACGCGCTTTAACGTCAGCTGCTAAACCTTCGACGTTAAAGTACTGTTTAGGAATACCAATACGTAAACCTTTAACCGATGTGCCGTTGAGGTTCGCTACGTAATCATCAACTTCTTTGTCTACAGAGGTTGAGTCTTTGGCATCATGACCTGCCATTACGTTCATAAGATAAGCACAGTCTTCAGCCGAGCGCGCCATTGGGCCGCCTTGATCCAGTGATGATGCATAGGCGATCATACCAAAACGTGATACGCGGCCGTAAGTTGGCTTAAGACCAGTCAAACCACAGAACGATGCAGGTTGACGGATTGAACCACCAGTATCAGTCCCTGTGGCAAACGGTGCAAGGTCAGCCGCAACTGCTGCCGCAGAACCACCTGAAGAACCACCCGGAACATGGTTTAAGTTCCATGGGTTGGCAGTTGCGCCATAGAATGGGTTTTCTGAGGTAGAACCCATGGCAAACTCGTCCATGTTGACTTTACCTAAAGTCACAAGACCCGCAGCTTTAGCCTTTGCCACGACAGTCGCATCATAAGGCGAGATAAAGTTATCCAGCATTTTAGAACCAGCAGTGGTTTTAATGCCTTGGGTACAGAAAATATCTTTATGGGCAATGGGTACACCCGTTAACACATTGGCACCACCTGCGCGGCGTAGTGCATCGGCAGCATCGGCATCTGCTAATGCTTGCTTAGCGGTCACAGTCACATATGATTTGACTTGTGCATCGATTTTTTCAATGCGTTTTAAATAATGTTCGGTAATTTCGCGTGATGAAAACTGAGCATTGGCTAAACCTTCAGTCAGTTCACGAATCGATAAACGATGTAAATCAGTCATGAGAGAAAAATCTTCACTAAAATGTAAGAAAAAGCTTGAGATGAATCAGAATTATTCAATGACGCGTGGTACAAGATATAGACCCGCTTCTACAGCAGGAGCAACAGCTTGATATTCTTCACGATGATTGCTTTCAGAAACTTCATCAACGCGTAGGGGTTGCGGATGGTCAAATGGGCTTTTTAGTGGCTCAACACCATCGGTATTGATCTCTTTGAGTGATTCCATCATGCCTAAAATTTTATTTAAACTTTGAGCATATTCAGCAGATTGCGTATCATTAAGCGATAATCTTGCGAGATGGGCAATTGCTGAAACTGTTTGTGCATTTAAATCTGCAGAATGCTGAGCATCCGATGTCGACATAACATCACCTCATCAGTATTAAAAATTTTCAAAATATCGTGCGTTATAATAAGCGATTGACTTGTTCAAAGCATCACATTTAGTTAAAGTTGCCCACTTGCGTCCACATAAAGTTTAATTGAGAACGTCCCCGTGATTCTAAAACGACTAATTGGCTTGTTTTCGCCTGATCTGGCCATTGACTTAGGTACAGCGAATACCCTTATTTATGCACCAGGACGCGGCATTATCTTAAATGAACCAACCGTCGTGGCGATTCGTCACAGTGGTTCACAAAAAATTGTTGCCGCCGTAGGTCTTGATGCGAAACAAATGCTTGGTCGTACTCCTGCAAACATCTCAGCCATCCGTCCAATGAAAGACGGTGTGATTGCTGACTTTGAAGTAACCGAGACCATGCTCAACCAATTTATTGGTAAAGTGCATGAAAAGCGTTTATTCCCACCTGCGCCACGCGTTGTGGTGTGTGTACCGTGTAAATCGACATTGGTTGAACGCCGTGCGATTCGTGAGGCGGTATTTAATGCAGGTGCGCGCGATGTACGTTTAATTGAAGAACCAATGGCTGCGGCAATTGGTGCTGGTATGCCAGTTGAGCAAGCGTGTGGTTCAATGGTCGTTGATGTTGGTGGTGGTACAACTGAAATCGCGATTATTTCCTTACAAGGCTGTGTGTATGCGGATTCGCTGCGTATTGGTGGTGATGTGTTTGATGAACAGATCATTAATTATGTACGTAAAGCGCATGGCTGTGTGATTGGTGAGACAACAGCAGAAACCATTAAAAAAGAAGTCGGTATGGCATTGCCAGATGAAGGCGCCAAAGCACTTGAAATTGAAGTGCGCGGTCGTAACTTGGCAGAGGGTGTACCACGCGCCATTAAAGTGACTTCAACAGAAGTGACTCAAGCGATTGCGGATCCGCTGCAAAGTATTGTCTCTGCGGTGAAATCAGCACTTGAACAAACCCCGCCGGAATTATCTTCAGATATTGCAGAGCGCGGTATTGTGTTAACCGGTGGTGGTGCTTTACTTCGTAACCTTGACAAGATGTTGGCGCAAGAAACAGGTTTACCTGTGGTTGTGGCAGAAGATCCACTGACTTGTGTGACACGTGGTGGTGGTAAAGTGCTTGAATTCTTTGATAACCCAAATCACGATATGTTATTCGTTGGCTAAAAGGACCTAGGCGGTGCAAGCAAATCTGTTTTCCAGACAGCCGCCATCTTTTCGCTCATTTATCATTGCGGTCATCACATGTTTGGTTGTGCTGTTTTTAAACTGGCGCGTGCCACATGTGATTCAGCCCGCAAGAGATGTCTTGTATGCGGCATATAATCCGATTTATGCCTTAGCAAGTTATCCCGTGTTATCGCGAGAGTGGCTCACTCAACAAACCAAGTCTGAAGCACAACTGCGTCGTGAAAATACTGCGATGCAGGCGGAGCTGTTACAGGCGCAAGTGCGTTTGCAAAAATTATCTGAACTTTCTGCTGAAAATACCCGTTTACGTGGCTTGATTGATACGCCTCTGATTATTGATGGACGTATGGAAATTGCTGAAGTGATAGGTACAGATGCTGATCCTTTACGCCATATTATTGTCATTAATCGTGGTTCGACCAGTGACTTAAAAGTCGGTCAAACGGTGCTCGATGATAAAGGCATTATGGGGCAAGTGGTGGCCGTGTATCCGCATAGTAGTCGTGTCATGTTATTGTCAGATAAAGAACATGCCTTATCGGTACGACTAGAGCGCAGTGGAATTCGTGCCATTGTCAGTGGTAAAGGCGATTTAGCCCAGCTGAAAATGGAATACGTACCCACCAGTGCAGACGTTAAAGTTGGAGAAAAAGTCTATAGCTCAGGCTTAGGCGCACATTTTCCAGCCGGTTATTTGGTCGGTACAGTACAAAAAGTGAGTCGCCATAACAGTGGTGAATTTGCTCAAATTGATATTAAACCAGCCGCACAGCTTGGTGGAGGTCAACACGTCGTGGTCTTGTTCTCTGATTCACTGGCGATGGAGCAACCGCATGTCGCTCAATAGATTCAATCCACAGGCTAAAAAAGATCCTCTGATTGCCATTATTGTATCGGTGATCGTGGCATCAGTGCTGATCGTTTATCCGCTGTCTTATAGCACCTCAGGTTGGCGACCAGAATATATGCTGTTGGTGGTGATGTTTTGGGTCATGTGTCAGCCAACGTGGTGTGGCGTATGGTTTGCCTTTGCCACAGGTATGTTTTTAGACTTACTGGTCGGCTCACCTCTGGGCTTAAATGCTTTAAGCTTTGTGTTGACGACCTTTGTCACACGTTTTTTAATCCGTGAAAAACGGATTTTAACCTTTTTACATATTTGGATTATTGCAAGCTTGGCCACCACTGCACATTTACTCTTACAATGGTTTATGCAGGTCATGGGTGGGCTTGATTTTGCTTTAGCGCGACACTGGCAGCCTTTACTGACTAGTATTGCAGTATTTCCATTGATTTATGCTGTACTGAAACGATGGCGCATTTAATTTTAGCGTCGAGCTCACCGCGGCGCCGCGAGTTATTAAGCCAATTGGGCTTAAACTTTGAGGTTTATAGCCCTGACATTGATGAATCTGTGTTGGCAGGGGAAGATGTCGCCCACTATGTGGAGCGTTTGGCGCGTGCTAAAGCACAGGCTGTGTTGGCTCGTTTTCCTGATGCTTTAGTCATTGCCGCGGACACATCGCTCGGTGTCGATGGGAAAATTTTAGGAAAACCTGAATCGAAAGCACATGCATTTGCCATGTGGCAGATGATCTCTGATCGTAAACATGACGTGTTTTCAGGTGTTTGCGTTAGTACAAAACAACAAATTTCCAGTATAGTGGTACGTACCCAAGTTGAATTTCAACACTTAAGTCCAAAAGATATGGAAGACTATTGGGCCACAGGTGAACCGCTTGGTAAGGCGGGTGGCTATGCAATTCAAGGCATTGCGGCACGTTATATTCCAAGTATACAAGGCAGTTATAGCAATGTCGTAGGTTTGCCTTTACATGAAACAGTACAGTTATTAACAGCGTTTAAGGCATTAAATTAAACACTGCGCAAAAAGAATTTTTATAATGTTTTGAGTTTTATTATGTCTGACGAATTATTAATTAACGTCACCCCGATGGAATGTCGGGTGGCGTTAATTGAAAATGGTACCGTCAATGAGTTATTCGTTGAACGTACTGCCAAACGTGGTTTGGTCGGCAATATTTATAAAGGCAAAGTGGTACGTGTATTGCCGGGTATGCAAGCTGCATTTGTAGATATTGGTTTATCACGGACCGCATTTTTACATATCAACGATATGGTATGGCCACGTCAGCAGCCAACCCCCAATGTCTTTGAACTATTACAGCCCGGGCAAATTCTGACTGTCCAAGTCATGAAAGATATGCTTGGCACCAAGGGCGCACGTTTATCGACTGACCTGTCTATTCCGTCGCGTTATTTGGTGCTGATGCCGTATGGCAGTCATACCGGTGTGTCACAGCGCATTGAGGCTGAAGAAGAACGCAATCGCTTACGCGGTATTATTGAAAATATTCAAGCCGAGCATAAACTCCCGGGTTCAGTGATTGTACGTACTGCAGCCGAAGGCGTGTGTGAAGAAGATATTGCGCAAGATATGGCCTATTTGGCCAAGCTTTGGGAATATATTCAACGTAAGCAAAAAAGCATTGCAGTACCGTCGTTAATCTTTGAAGAGCTGCCACTACCACAGCGCATTATTCGTGATTTAGCCAACGAAAAAACCGCAAAAATTTATGTTGACTCACGTGAAGTCCATGGCAAGTTACAAGAGTTTGTCGCAGAATTTGTACCCATGATGCAGGATCGTTTATTGCATTATCCGGGTGAATGTCCAATCTTTGATTTATATAATGTTGAAGAAGACATTCAAAAGGCGCTACAAACCCGTGTCGCGCTAAAATCGGGTGGTTACCTCATGATCGACCAAACCGAAGCCATGACCACGATTGACGTCAATACTGGCTCTTACGTGGGTGGACGCACGCTTGAAGACACTGTGTTTAAAACCAACATGGAAGCCACACAGGTCATTGCCCGTCAGTTACGCTTACGTAATTTAGGTGGCATCATCATTATTGACTTTATTGATATGCAAGAAGCGCAGCATCGTGAAGAAGTGATGAACCAGTTTGAGCAGATGTTAGAGCGTGATCATGCCAAAACCAAAATTACCCAAGTCTCGGAATTGGGTTTGGTGGAAATGACGCGGAAACGTACCCGTGAATCTTTAGAGCACTTATTATGTGAATCTTGCCCAACCTGTCAGGGGCGTGGTTACATCAAAACAGCGGAATCAGTGTGTTACGAAATCTTTCGAGAGATTCTACGTTATACCCGTGCTTTTAGTTCGCAGATTGGCTTTACTGTCGTTGCCCATCCTTTGGTGATTGATCGCTTACTCACCATTGAAGCGCCAGCAGTAGCGGATCTAGAGCATTTCATTAATCGGGTGATTAAATTCCAAGTCGAAAATTTATATACGCAAGAGCAATACGATATCATTTTAAACTGAAATTGTAACAGGATGTCGTTAAACACTTGTTACATCTGATATTTTACTTTCTGCTCCATCTTGCTCAATATGACAGTACAAGCTAGCCAAGACCGAGATGTCAAAATAACGGTCAAGCAAACGAGGTCAGTATGGGAATGAGTAAAGTCATAATGCAAGCAAGTGTTCAACATCATCCAAGCCAGCATAAAAACACCCACCATGCCTACATGGTGGACGAACAAGGTAAAGAAGTACAAATTACAACAGCAATGGTGCGTTCAGTGTGTCATCAACTATTGCAACAATGTCGAATGATTAAAAATTAAGGGGCTAAATTAGCCCCTTAATCTTGTAAATTTATTGGCAATTTCTACCAATTACTAGCTAACTTCCTGCAAGCCTACCTTAACTAGGGCTTCAGTTTGGGGATGTTCAATTAAGGCTTCAAAGCAGGCAATTTCATCTTCTAAATGAGTGATTAAATTCTGCATTTTAGGCACTGCGTTACGACAGGCCGTTAAGCCCACTTCAAGCTTACCCATATAACTGGTCATGGTAATATTGAGGGCTTGGCCATCTAAAACAATGGAAGCCGGATAGATAGCATCAAGACGTGCGCCATTCCAATACAGTGCTTCTGTTGGGCCGGGTAAGTTAGAAATCACCAAGTTAAAGGCTTGGCGTTTAGGTAATAGTCCTGAAATAATATTTAAGCCAGCAGGGCTATAGACACAGGCGCTATAACTTAAAATTTGATCACTACTCATGCGTTTAAAGCGTTGTTTAGCATTCATTACACTGCGTCGAATGGTATTTAAACGTGCCAGTGGCTCAGCTTGATGGGTAGCTAAATTGGCCAAAATCATGGTAATACGATTAGAGGTGTCGGAATCATCATTGCGTACAGAGACTGGCACCATGGCAATCATCGGCTTGGCTGGCAGTGCATTTTGACTGAGTAAATATTCACGTAAAGCACCTGAACAGATTGCCAATACCACATCATTAATCGTCACATTTAAGGCCTTGGCAATACCACGTAAGCGCTCTAACTCAAAAGATTGTGCAGCAAAACGGCGTGAGGCACTTACACGTTGATTAAAAATAGTGGTCGGGGCTTGGAAACTCGATACATAATCAGGATGATGATTTTTCTTATCTTTAAACGCCGAAACCAACTCTGCCATGACTTTAGGGGTGGCTTTACATTGGCTTTGTAAGAGATGGGCCAATTTTTTAATTTTACTGCTGGGCGGTTCAGGGTTTTTAAGACGTTTAGCACGGCGACTTTCCACGCACCATGGCGCAATAATGCCTTTGGTTTGTGGATCATGGGCAAAAGATTTTTCTAATAGACGCATACCTGCTACGCCATCGGTCATGGCATGATGGATTTTAAAGTACATGGCAAAACGATTGCCTTCAATCCCTTCAATAATATGGCAGGTCCAAAGCGGTTTAGCGCGATCAATTAAGCTGCTATGTTCTTGAGAAATATAGCTTAACAGTTCGCGAATACGCCCAGGATGTGGCAGGGCAATATGGCGAAAGTGATGTTCTAAATCAAATTCAGCATCATCATCCCAAAATAGGCCATTGAGCTTATTGGTAAAAGGGGGCACAGGAATACTTTTTTCATGTCGAATATCAGCCACTAAATCCTGAATAAAGGTGGAGGGTGCATCTTCTGGAATTTGAAATAAAAATAATCCCCCAACGTGCATGGGCTGCTGGCGTTTTTCTAAAGATAAAAAGAGTAAATCAATGGGATGTAAGGGACGCATATCCGGTTGCCTCGTATTTTTAAATTACTTTTTAGAGTTATGACGTGTTTTAAATCGAATTATATAAGTGATTGTAATTAAAAAAAATACTTTATCAATCTTTGTTTAAAAAAAAGCCACTGCAGGCAGTGGCGAGTTAGTTATTTTAGATTTCCGGCATGTAGACCACATTCTTTATGCGTGGCTTCTTCCCACCACCAACGACCTTCACGTTCATGTTGGTTGGGTAAAACAGGACGAGTACATGGTTCACAGCCAATCGAAATAAACCCTTTTTCATGTAAGGCATTATATGGAATTTCCATTAAACGAATATAGTTCCACACATCGCTACTTGACCAATTGGCAAGTGGGTTGTATTTAATCAATTGTTTACCTGGACCTGAAAAACCAACATCTGCTTGTACTACAGGAATTTCGTTACGTGTACCTGGGCTTTGGTCTTTGCGTTGACCTGTAATCCAACCGTCTAAAGTGGCTAATTTTTTACGTAACGGTGCGACCTTACGTACTCCGCAGCATTCTTTATGGCCATCCACAAAAAAGCTAAACATGCCTTTTTGAGTGACTAGCTGTTGTACGGTTTGACTTTCTGGGAAGCAGATTTCAATTTCAATCCCGTAATGTTGACGCACTTTATCAATAAATTGATAAGTTTCAGGGTGCAGGCGACCAGTGTCTAAACTAAATACGCGAAAAGGCTTACCTAAGTTAGCAGCCATATCAATCAATACGACGTCTTCGGCACCAGAGAAAGAAATGGCAATATCACCTTGTTGTTCAAGCGCAAGCGCCATAATTTCAAAAGGCGATTTTTCTGCATATTCGGCCGCAAGGGCATCAACTAAATCAATAGTGGGGATGGTTGTCATGAGCGTTCCTGGCAAATAGGCTTGGGCACTTCAAAACCTATATAACTTGATTGGTAAAATATTCTAATCCAATTGAATTTATCTGCTTAGCACTAAAAATGAGATCGTTATGAATTAAATAGATTTAAAAAAACAACAAAAATGGCCTTAGGTTTTGGCTATTATAACTTGATTGAAGGCTAAAACTGGGGAAAGTACATGGAAGTGGTGTGTTTGGATCTTGAAGGGGTACTGGTGCCAGAAATTTGGATCAGTTTTGCTAAACATACCGGCATTGCTGAATTTGCAGCCACCACCCGCGATATTGCCGATTACGATGTGCTCATGCAACAGCGCCTTCATTTGCTTCACCAACATGGGTTTAAATTACAAGACGTACAAGCAGTGATTGCACAAATGCAGCCTTTTGATGGTGCCAGAGCTTTTTTAGATGAGTTACGTTTGCATTTTCAAGTGATTATTTTATCGGATACTTTTTATGAGTTTGCTCAGCCTCTGATGCAGCAACTGGGCTATCCAAGCTTATTTTGTCATCAATTAAAGGTCGATCCGACAGGTATTATTGTTGATTATCAATTGCGTCAAGCCGATCAAAAAACACAAGCAGTGAAGGCATTACATGATTTAAATTTTCGAGTACTGGCAGCAGGTGATTCCTATAATGACATTGGCATGCTCAGTGAAGCTGAGGTGGGTTTTTTATTTGAAGCACCGCAACATGTCATTGCGCAATTTCCGCAGTTTAGAGCGATTTATGGCTTTGATGCGCTGAAACAAGCCTTGATTCAAGCTTCAGTGCGGCAGATTACCAGCGTCTCGTAAAGTGGTAAGCCTTTATACATAAGCCTAGTAACTTGCATGCTAACAATAGATTTAATATTTCCCTGATGCTTTAAAATACTCAGTTTAAATCAGGAATTTTTTTAATTGAAGGTCAAAACATCGGGGATTAATTGTTATTGCAGGGGGATAAAAAAACCGGATCACGAGGATCCGGCATATTCAGTTAGAAACGGTAGCCAATTTTCATACCGTAACCAATGGCATGGTTATCTGAGAATTCACCGACTGCATTACCACCCGTTTGCGCGGTTGCATCTCCTAACCAGAAGTATTTTACTCCACCTTGGATAAAGTAATGTTCGGCAGGGCTATATTGACCGCCTAGACCTACGCTCCAATAGCCTTCTGTTGGGCCTAAAGTCGTGACTGGGTTACCCGCACCAGAGTCATAACCAACAGAGACATTGCCGGCCCATTTGGTATTAAATTTATGACCCACGCCGACATTGGCTGACCATTGATCATCTGAATAATCAATCAGATTTTGATTCACCAAAGGATGGCTCATCAACTCTGGGCGAACCACAAAGTTATCCCAATGTACCCAGCGTAGATTAGCAAAGGCCAAAGTATCAGCCGCAATACCCATTTGGAAATCCACATTCACCGATTGAGGGGTGATCGCTTCAACACGACTCACCACTTGGCTTAAATCAACACCATTTGGAAACAAGGGATGGTAGCCTGCAGGAAGTTGCGGAATGCTTGAGGTTTCTGTTGTATTGGCTTTATGTTTAATTTCAGAACGATACGTTACTGCAGCTTTTAAAGCGATTTCAGGGATTTGATACGCAAAACCAGCAAGCCAACCAAAAGCAGGTTCTTGATCTACTTTAATATTGTAGTTACCAAGTTTTGCAGCACCGCCATAGGCTGCACCACGTAACTGAATATCCGCTTCTACAGTTTGCCACACTGGACCTGCATAAAAGTTCCAATTTTCATTGGGTTGATAGCCCATTAATGCGGTTAAGTTATTGGTACGTACTTCAACGGTTGTCCCTTGTGTACCATCACCAAACATAAAGTTATCGGCTGCGTAGCTAGCATCAGCACCATAAGGCTGATCGTAAATCAAACCCAAAGAAATGTGATCAGTGGCTTGAACTTTTACTGCAGCAGAAGGGAAGTAGTAATCATCTGCCATATCGCTGACCGGTTTTTGATCGCGACCTTGACCTTCTACAGTCGGATCAAGAACTGAAAGCCCTGCTTCTGCATAGTTGCCTGGTTGTAAAAATGCAGCAATCGATTGACCAGAACGATCTAGACCAGCAGCAAAAGTGGTCAACGGCAACGCAGTCAATAGCACTGCTGCAGACAATACAGAAAGCTTCATAGCTTCAGTCCTTGATAAAAGCGGTAAGTAAATTTTGTTGGAAAATTACCACAATTAAAAAAAGAGTAAATGCTTTAAATTAGCTAAATTCGGTGAAATTTGTACAAAATGACATATTATTGTTAATAAATGACATATATGTAAATTTATATCTATATGATTTAAAACGTTAAAAAAAATAAAAAATAAATTGCATTGGCTGAAATGACATTAAAAACTTAAATGCTTTAAATTTGATCAATTAATTTATAAGTGTATAAAAATACCGAATTTAGTCAGCACTAAATTCGGTCTTGTTAAAAAATGTTTCTAAATTTTAGAAGCGATGGCCAATTTTTAAACCATAGGCCAATGCGTCATTGTCATTAAACTGGCCTGCAGGTGAGTGAGCGCCGGTTTGCGCTTTAGCATCACCAAGCCATAGATATTTGACCCCGCCTGCAATAAACGATTTTGGTGTTGGGCTATATTGTAAGCCTAAGCCCACATTCCAAAAACCTTCGGTCGGGCCCAAGGTGGTTACGGGATTACCTGCGCCAGAATCCCAGCCCACAGATACATTTCCTGCCCATTGATCATTCATCTTACGCCCGACACCTACGTTTGCCGACCATTGATCTTTGGAGTAATCGACTAAATTAAAACCATCGGGTTTGCCAAGACTAGGTAATAAATTTCCGGCCAGCTGCGATAATTGTCCAAACTGGTAAGGTTGCATAGAGAAATCTTTCCAATTGACCCAGCGCACATTGGCAAAAGCCACCGTATCCGCCATGATACCGGTTTGGAAATCTAGATTAACCGATTGAGGAGTGGTCACTTTACTTTGGCCGGATTGACCTAAAGCTGCCACTTGCTCGGGTGTAATCAACCCTTGTGATACCAGTAAAGTTCCCATCGCAGGTACTAAAGGCATACTTTCACGTGCCGTAAATTCATGGTCAATTTCAGAACGATAGGTTACAGATGCTTTTAAAGCAATCTCAGGAATTTGATACGCAAAACCTGCCAACCAACCTACTGCGCTATCTTCTGGCACATCTAAACCATAGCCATTAAATAAGCTATAGGCATTACCACGCAAATTCACATCGGCTTTTAAGGTTTGATAAACTGCACCACCGTAGAAATTCCAGTGTTCATTGGGTTGAAAACCCACTAAAAAGTTCAAATTTTGCGTCATCACTTCAACTGAAGTGCCGCCTGTGGTGGCATTGTTGAGTGCAATCGCTACGGGTTGTCCTGTACTTGGATTAACCTGTAAGGGCGTCCCATCTGGTGCAATAAAGTTAGGTTGTCCAGTGATGACAGCTAAACCATTGGTTAAATTGCTCGGCGGTAAAATTACATCTGAGGCTGTGCTCACAAAGTTATTACGCCCGCTATATTCGGCATCAGCACCAAAAGGTTGATCATAAATTAAACCTACCGATAACTTTTCAGTTGGTTGTAATTTTAATACGGCATGTGGATAGTAGTAGTCACTGGCCATATCACCAGTATTGTTGCCTGAAATATCTTGCCCTGAAACGTTTGGATCTAAAATGCTAATCCCTGCTTCAAAGTAGTTATCTGGCTGTAAAAATCCGGCAATAGATTGACCTGAACGGTCGAGGGCTGCAGCAAAAGTGGTTAACGGTAATCCCAAAAGGCAAAGTGCGGCTGTTAACTTTTTTAATTGCATATATTCATTCCTTGTTGTGCAGTCTGAGACTGTCATCGTTTTTATTACATCAATGCTTCATGCATTTGATTCAATCTTGCCTTAAATTAGCACAGAATAAAACTGAGTAAAGTAAAAAAAATAACCGAGCATGACTGCTCGGTTAAAATGAGATTTAATTATGCAATATCATCGAGTTCGTAGTCCGACCATTTTTGACTGGCCAGTTTTAAATCAAAATCAAGATGCTGATGAATTTCTTGCAGATTGATTAAGCCGCGGTCTTCCGGCAACTGCACCAAAAGCGGTAAATGGGTAACACCGTTATCACCTACTGGAAAAGCATAATGGCGCTCTTTATGATTAATTGAAATTAACGCTTCAAACTCTAGATACACGGTTAAATTGGGGTATTGTTTGGGAATACGTATAATATCTAAATAAGCATTTTGCCGTTCATGAAACGCTTTTTCTTTTAAGGCTTGAATCTGCTCTTCAATTTTTTTAGATTTATTGAACATTTTGCCCAACAGCGATTGACCTTCTTTGTCCAAAGCACGTTGTAGCTCTTTGAGCTGGCGATAACACTCACGATATTGGTTTAAGGCGCTACGTACAGTTAAATTAAGATTGTTAATCGGCTGCAACATGATTTCATGATGTTGTGCCCAATCTTCATGAGATAACAAAGCAAATACTTGGTTACGGCGTTTTTCATGTAACGCCAGATAAGATTTTAAGCGCGCAGCAAATTGATCTGCTTGACTATCAAACATCACCGCCGCTTGGGATTGGAAGTCATAGAAATAACTAATGATGTCAGCAATCAGTTGCCGTGTGCTCATATATAAATAGTCCATTTCATCAATATGCTGGGCCTTGTGGCGCAGTGCATAATGCATGGGTTCTAAAATTTGAATGCCCAGTTCTTTTTCAAAAGCCAATAAGCGTTTTTCCACCACTTTTTCAATCACTAAACCTGATGCATCTAAGGGTTTAACTAACAGCGGTAGTAAACGTTCATTATTGACTTGTTCCAGCTGACTGACAAATTCAATCACATGCTGACCAATTTGTTTTTCAACGGTAATAATGCGCTGTACTTGCCATTGGAAAAATTGCTGATGTTCAGGCTCATTCAGATAAGCCAAATCCAATACAGCGGCATTTAAATAAATATTATCGCTTAAGGCCAAACGTTCTTCGCTTAAAAAGCGGCGGATTGAAAATGGATTGACATCGGGCTGATCACTTTGAGCTAAAGCAAAGATATAACGCGAGGTTTTAATAATTTCTAGCTGACGTAATTTTTGTTGTTCGACTAAAAACATGTGCAGGAGTGGATGCGACTGGCGTGTTAATTGTCGTCCACGCAAGGTTTTAAAATACAAATGCAGCAGCTGTTGTTTTAAAAATACTTCGCAAATAAAGCATTTCAGCATATCGGTGGTTAAACGGCGATGATTGTCAGGCAATCGAATCTCTGTTTTGGCATTGACTATACTGGCCGCGGTATAAATAAAACCATGGCGTAAGTTTAGCTTAATCTGTTGTAAGTTAAGGTTTTCTTCCACATTGGTTTTATCAAGCTGCGCGAGGATACTTTCTAAGTAATTGGCAATTTCAAAGGCATCTTGGTATTTTTCAAGTTCACTCAGCGAGTTTAAAATTTTTTGACCTAGATTTTTCATACCCGGGTGAACAATCGCTTGCACCACCAGCTCAAAATGTGCTGCAGGTGTACAGCTAAAGCGATTGTGCTCAGAATCCCATTTAATATTTTTTTTAACTAGAATCTGACGATAAATACGATCACGTTGTTCGGGATCGATGTTCTGAAAAATGTTATTTAAATTGTTTTGCCAATAGAGATCTAAATAGGGGTCAATCTGTGTAACCAATGATCTCAGTTCGTAGGGAATGTAGTCCTGTATCATCCTGAATATTATCCTTCAACACAATCGTTATTTTCATGAGAAATTGTGATGAGATTAACATAAAAAATCAGGAAAATTATACTGATAAGATCAATATTAAGTCGTAGTTGGCAAGAATAGAGGCTAAAAATGGTGCGCCTTGCGGGAGTCGAACCCACGCCGGTCACTTAGGAGGCAACTGCTCTATCCAATTAAGCTAAAGGCGCGCAAGCGATAATGTACGCCAATTTTCGCCAAAAAAAAAGTTATTGCCGGAGCAATAACTTTTTAAATATTTAACAATTAGGCTTTTTTGCCAGGTTTAAGTAATTTAAATAAAATCAGCATGCTGATAATCCAAATCGGAAGCATCAGTACTGATTCTTTAAACCCTTGCGTCCACATGATATATAAAATCACGCCAATAAAGCTTAATACTAAGATATTGCCGAACGGTGAGAAGAGAGCTGGGAACAAGGTTTTTTCGCCAGTTTTCTTCATTGCTTGAATAAACTTAAAGTGGGTTAAGCTGATCATGGCCCAGTTTAAAACCAAAGCACCTACCACAATGTAGATTAAATGACTTAAAGCATCTTCAGGGACAAAGTAGTTTAAAAGCACACACCCAAAAATTAACAGTGCTGAGAACAATACCGCTGGAATTGGAACGCCTTGTTTATTGACTTTCATAAACACTTTTGGCGCATTGCCTTGCTGCGCTAAACCAAACAGCATACGACTATTGGCATACATGCCACTGTTATATACCGATAAAGCGGCGGTTAAGATAATAAAGTTGAGCAAATGTGCTGCCCAATCAATGCCCAATTGACTGAAAATCATGACAAATGGGCTCTTATCCAAGCCGCCAAGTTCGAGCTGATTCCAAGGAACAAGTGACAATAAAATGGTTAAAGCACCCACGTAGAACACTAAAATACGAAACACCACTTGGTTAATCGCTTTAGGAATGGTCTTTTGTGGATCTTTAGCTTCAGCCGCTGCCATACCAATGAGCTCAATGCCGCCAAAAGCAAACATTAAGAAGGCCAGCATATAAAATAGACCTTCAAAACCATTGGGGAAGAAACCACCTGCAGTCCAAAGGTTGGTAAAGGATGCTGTTGAGTCTGGGCCTGCGGTCATGAGCAAGTAAATACCAAACACAATCATCGAAATGACCGCAGTCACTTTGATGATAGAGAGCCAAAACTCTGATTCACCATAAAATTTCACATTACCTAAGTTGACTAAGGTAATCACCACAAAGAAAAATAAAACCGATGCCCATGCCGGGATATGTGGCCACCAATAATTGATATATTTAGCCACGGCTGTGAGTTCTGTCATGGCCACTAAAATATATAAAATCCAGTAATTCCAGCCGGCTAAAAAGCCTGGAAATTTACCCCAGTATTTATATGCAAAATGACTAAATGAACCTGCAACGGGCTCATGAACGATCATCTCGCCCAGTTGACGCATAATTAAGAATGCAATAAAACCACCAATGGCATAGCCTAAAATGATGGAAGGACCTGCAGATTGGATGACCTGTGCGGAACCTAAAAATAAGCCAGTACCAATCGCGCCGCCCATGGCGATGAGTTGGATGTGACGGTTCTTTAAGCCACGCTGAAGTTGCGAAGACTCGTTATTCAAAGTATTCAGCCCGACAATGGATAAGTCATTTGATTGTAATAGATCACAAACAATTCGCCTAGTAGAGCGCTAATGTTGATTTTTTGTTATGCCTTGTATAAAAAAAAATCATACTTCTATTTTTTATAAATGATAGCTGAATCAATAGATTAATTTTATTGGTTGGCGAAATCCTTAAATATTGATGTTTTTAAAAGATGCTTAAATGTTGATTTTTTATACTTAAGTCCTAAGACAATGTCATTGCAAGCAAAAAGCAGTATTCTTAACGCAAGCAGGGTGACTGCCAATAACAATGATGAAAAGGATGAAATAACAATGACTTTTGCCCCACAAATTAAAATTGCTTCAACCTATATGCGTGGTGGAACCAGTAAGGGCGTGTTCTTTAAACTCGACGATTTACCTGAAGCTGCGCAAGTGCCGGGGCGGATTCGTGACCAAATTTTACTCCGTGTCATTGGTAGTCCAGACCCTTATGGGAAGCAAATTGACGGTATGGGTGGGGCAACCTCGAGTACCAGTAAAACGGTGATTTTGGCCAAAAGTAGCCAAACCGATCATGATGTTGATTATTTGTTTGGGCAAGTGTCTATTGATCAAGCATTTGTGGATTGGAGTGGCAACTGCGGCAACTTAACCGCAGCAGTAGGCGCGTTTGCGATTAGCAATGGTTTAGTGGATGCCGATAAAATTCCTGAACATGGCATCTGTACCGTGAAAATTTGGCAAAAAAATATCAGCAAAACCATTATTGCGCATGTGCCAATCAGCAATGGTCAAGTCCAAGAAACCGGTGATTTTGAACTCGATGGTGTAACTTTCCCTGCGGCAGAAGTACAAATTGAATTTTTAGATCCAGCCGATGATGGTGAAGATGGGGGTGCCATGTTCCCTACAGGTAACTTGGTGGATACATTTGAAGTGCCTGAAATTGGTACATTCCAAGCTACATTTATTAATGCCGGTATTCCAACCATCTTTATGAACGCTGAAGATTTAGGTTTTGAGGGTACTGAGTTACAAGATGCGATTAATAGCGATGCTGCAACCTTAGCGCGTTTAGAAACCATTCGTGCTTATGGCGCTAAATACATGGGCTTAATTGATGATGTAGCTGAAGCAACAAAACGTCAGCATACGCCAAAAATTGCCTTTGTAAGCAAACCTAAAGCTTATATCACCTCAAGTGCTAAGCAGTTGACAGAACATGACTGTGATTTACTGGTGCGTGCCTTGTCAATGGGTAAACTACATCACGCCATGATGGGTACAGCAGCGGTTGCCATTGGTACAGCAGCAGCAATTCCGGGTACTTTGGTCAATTTAGCTGCAGGTGGCGGTGAACGAGAAGCGGTGCGTTTTGGACATCCATCAGGGACTTTACGTGTGGGTGCGCAGGCCATTCAAGAAAATGGGCAATGGGTAGTGAAAAAAGCGGTCATGAGTCGTAGTGCCCGCGTTTTGATGGAAGGTTGGGTACGTATTCCGCAAGATACCCTTAACTAAAGAAAAAATTTCAATCCAACTCAACCTTTGTCCTAAATTTTGTTAGCATGCAACTTGGACAAAGGTTGTGTGATGGTATGTTAGTAACGGATTTTGAAGACTATTCCTTGCAGCAATTGCAAGGTTTAATCCACGTTTTACCGGTCGCCGCTGTATTATTAGCGCCCGATGCAAAAGTGCTGGCGGCCAATCAACATTATGCAGATTTTTTTCTGAAGCCTTTCTCTGAGGTAGTTGGACGTTATTTACAACAGATTGATCAGTCTTGTTATCAATCCTATTGCAATGACCTAAGAATTTTAAGGCAAGGGCAAGCGCTACAACCTTTTGAGCATGTATTTGCAGGGCGCGAGCATCGTTTAAGCTTTCAACCTTATTATGCCAAGCATGATCTTACGGCAGTATTGGTCTGTGCGGTCGATGTCAGTGATTTAACTGCTAAACAGCGCCAACTCAAACAATCTAATCGGCATTTAAAACAGCAACTCGATCGTGATGAACTCACAGGTCTTGCGAGTCGCCATGCCTTTGCACAAAAACTGCAGCAACATAATGCATTGACTGTGGCGATTTTGGATTTAGATAATTTTAAAACATTAAATGACCAATATGGGCATGTTTTTGCTGATCGTGTCTTAAGCCAATTAGGAAAATTATTACGACGTTTGAGTCAAGAATATGCTTGGCCCAGCATGTACCGGATTGGGGGTGAAGAATTTGTGATTTTATTTGAGCAGCAGCACTTAGCAGAAGCGTGCCAGATTGTAGAACAGATTCGACAAGCGGTATTGTCTTTAAATCAAGAGTTTGCACTCGCCAATAACGATATTTCAATTTCAGCTGGGGTGGCTGAAGTTGCGTCTGCTCATACAGTGATTCATGCTTTAGAGCAGGCTGATCAAGCCATGTATACGGCTAAACAACAGCTTAAAAACAGTGTGTATTACTATCAGCATGCTGAATTTTATCGTTACCATGCTCTTTAAACTTGGATGCATCTCGGCGCAGAACACAGTATGATGTGCCGTGCAATCCTAACTTCTTGATTCGAGGCGAAAGTGTCCCTTCAGCAAAACAATGCACTGATATCCGCACAGCAACAAATTCAACAAGATCTCATGACCACCTTGCAGGCTTTTGCACTGCCAGAACCTTTAAAAGCTGCGGTGCATCATGCGGTGATGTTAGGTGGGAAACGTGTTCGCCCTGCGTTGTGTTATGCCACAGCTGCCTTAAACCCGAATCAAAACTTTGCCGCAGTACGCCGTGCAGCAGTTGCCATTGAACTCATACATTGCTACTCACTGGCGCATGATGATTTGCCATGTATGGACAATGACCTGTTGCGTCGCGGTCAGCCGACCTGTCATGTGGCATTTGGTGAAGATACGGCGTTATTAGCAGGCGATATTTTGCAATCGATGGCTTTTGAAGTGTTGGGCAGTCGTTTGTTTGATCAAGCTCAGGCGGTGGATCAAGGCATTGTGCTCAAACAAATGCAAATTCTTGCCACAGCAAGCTCAAAAATGGTCTGTGGTCAAGTGTTAGACTTACAAGCTGAGGGGCAACAGATTGACCAAACTGCCTTAGAAAATATTCATCGCAATAAAACTGGTGCTTTAATTTCCGCAGCGATTATGCTGGCAGCAGTCACGGTGTTTAAAGGCACTGATTTAGCGATTCCAAAACTACGTGAATATGCACAAGCCATTGGCTTAGCGTTCCAAGTGCAAGATGATATTTTAGATATTATTGCTGATACCGAGCAATTAGGAAAAACTGCAGGCAAGGATCAGCAAGTCGAAAAGTCGACTTATCCTGCATTAATGGGCTTACAACAAGCACAGGCGTATGCACAGCAATTGCATGATCAAGCCTTTGCTGCATTACAGCATTTTGAAACCGGTGCTGAGCAGTTACGCAGTATCTCAGAGTTCCTACTGCATCGTAAAAGTTAAGCGAAATGCATCAAGCAGGCACCTTGCCTGCTTTTTTAGCGCTATCATAAACTCGATGTTACTCGTGCAAAGTGGCATCCGGTGGAATAATCGGGCGGCCATTACGCAGTGCAGTCACGGCAGCGGGATCAAAATCAATCAGTAATTTATTTTCTTTGCCATCAATTTCATAGCGTCGAATCAGCTTCTGATCACCGTCTAAGGTTTCAACTTGATATTCATCTGCAATGTTCATAATGCCATCTAAATTGGTTGTGGCAGAGGCCATATCTTGATGGAATAACTCATAAATATCACGTAAGTCAAAACTCGCATTGTTATTGTCAGGATGCTTTTGCACGTAATTTTGAATATGACGAATAATTAACTGGGCAAATAAGAAATAATCCGGTTTATGGGTAAATGCCAAGCTCATGTCTTTACTCCTTATTTTGATCTGTTTTTGTTGTGGGCTTAATACAAATAGCATGACCTGCATAAAAAAACAGCAAAGGTTGCAAAAACAAGACAAAAGGTCAGCTGGCTTAACTGACACAAGAGCGAGGTGGGCAACAGCTTGAAATCAGATTTAGTTGTTTAGAAAAACAACATGAAAGCTAACGGCCTATTCATGAGTTTGAAAGTGAAAAAAAACATCCGCCTAGACAGAAAAATAGCATTTAAATTTTGTCACCTTGTTGCTTGATCACTAGAAATTTATATCAGTGAGACGATTTTGATAATAACAGCCTCACAGTTAGTTTTTGTTTTTTATGATTTCTTGCAAGCAATCGCTATTTTTACAGTCAATACATCAACATAGATTTTTGAAAAAAATAATAAGCTTAACGCTTTTAATTTAATAAACCGATTAAGTGCGACTACAAGGCACTTAAGCGCGCAAAAACGCTTAAGTGGTTAAAAAATCATCCAAAAGACTAAGGCCGATAAGCTAGCAAGTGAAATCCAAAATCAGGTACAATTGGCGGGATTAATTTTGTGTTTGGTGTATTTGAAGGCCAATACATACATTCTTTGTTAATAAATTAGGCCTGCCAGGAGTTATCCCCGCATGAGTGCCATTACTCCATACGAATGGGCAATTATTGCCTTCGTGATCGGCGTTACATTTCTTTGCGTCTTTATGCTCACTGTCCCATTACTCCTCGGGGGTAAATCATGGGGTCGTGCTAAGCAGGAGCAATTTGAGTCAGGTGTTGTAGGTGCAGGTGGTGCACGTATTCGCTTGTCGGCAAAATTCTATTTGGTGGCAATCTTCTTCGTTGTATTTGACTTAGAAGCATTGTACCTCTACGCATGGTCCGTTTCGGTTCGTGAAGTAGGTTGGGTAGGTTTTGCAACTGCAGCTGTATTTATTTTAGTTTTACTTGTTGGTTTGATTTACGAATTTTCAACTGGCGCACTGAACTGGGCACCTTCTGATAAACGTAAAGCAGCAGGGATTAAACCTAAAATTGGTTCACCAAATATGGACCTTGCAGAAATTACACGCTTTAACTCAATTGAAGAATTGGTGACTGACCCTACAGGTCAAATCCCAGCGCAATCCTCTGGTCGTGTGAAACAAAAGTCACCGGCTATATCATCTGACAAGGAGTAATACGGGATGAAATATACCTTAACCCGTGCGAATCCGGATGCTGACCAATATCCACTTCAAGAGCGTATTGTCGTAGAAGACCCGCTTTTACAAGAAGAAGTGAATAAAAATGTGTTTATGACTCGTTTAGAGGACGTAGCACATACAGCAGTAAACTGGGGTCGTAAGAACTCAGTTTGGCCGTTTAACTTTGGTACATCTTGCTGCTACGTAGAGTATGCAACAACATTAACCGGCGTGCATGACTTGTCACGTTTTGGTGCCGAGGTTATTCGTGCTTCACCACGTCAGGCCGATTTGATGATTGTGGCTGGTACGTGCTTTATGAAAATGGCACCTGTAATTCAACGTTTGTATGAACAAATGCTTGAACCAAAATGGGTCATTTCAATGGGTGCTTGTGCCAACTCAGGCGGTATGTACGACATCTATTCAGTTGTACAAGGTGTGGATAAAATTATTCCAGTGGATGTTTACATCCCAGGTTGCCCACCACGTCCTGAAGCATTAATCCAAGCATTAATGCTATTACAAGACCAAATTCAATTAGAGCGCCGTCCACTTTCTGCGGTGATTGGTGATGATCTTAAGCCAATTTATAAGCCAAAGATGATGCCAGAACGTGACCGTAAGAATGAACAGCGTATGGCTGTGAAAAACTTGCGCTCTATGGATGAAATTAAATAATTTAAGCGACAAGATTTTTGTTTACACCCGTTATGGGTGTTGTTGTCGTTTAGGTTTGAATGAATTTGTATTAAATAGGAAGCCAAGCCAATGGCTGAAGACATTGCTATGCCAGGATCAACACCAATTGATCCACGCCCAGCATTTGCAATTGTAGAAGAGCTCAAAACCAAATTTGGTGAGAACTTTTACGTGCAAACGACTTTTGAGGATTTCCCAACAGTCTGGGTTGAGCGCGCACGTGTACAAGAAGTTTTAATGTTCTTGCGTACAGTGTCACGTCCTTACGTGATGTTGTTCGACTTGTCTGCGGTAGATGAGCGTTTACGTACTCACCGCGACGGTTTACCTGCGTCTGACTTTACTGTGTTCTATCACTTGTTATCGCTTGAGCGTAACACGGACATTCGTATTAAAGTTGCGTTGAATGAGAATGACATTAACATTCCTACAGCAACCAACATTTGGCCAAACGCCAACTGGTACGAGCGTGAAGCTTACGATATGTTTGGTATCAATTTCGAAGGGCATCCAATGCTGCGTCGTATTTTGTTACCAACCTATTGGGAAGGTCACCCGCTGCGTAAAGAATATTCAGCGCGTGCCACTGAATATACCCCGTATATGCAGAACCAAGCGAAACAGGACTACGAGCAAGAGCACTTACGTTTTGTGCCTGAAGATTGGGGTCTAAAACGCGGTAATGATGACGAAGACTTCATGTTCCTAAACTTAGGTCCGAACCATCCATCTGCGCACGGTGCATTCCGTATTGTTTTGCAGTTAGATGGTGAAGAAGTTAAAGACTGTGTGCCGGATATCGGTTATCACCACCGTGGTGTGGAAAAGATGGCTGAACGTCAAACTTGGCATTCATTCATTCCGTATACAGACCGTGTCGACTACTTAGGTGGTTGTGCACAGAACATGCCTTATGTACTCGGTGTTGAGCAAATGGCAGGGATTACCGTTCCTGACCGTGCACAATGTATCCGTGTCATGATGTCTGAATTGTTCCGTATTAATAACCACTTATTGTTTATTGGTACCGCAATCCAAGATGCTGGTGGTATGACCCCTGTATTCTATATGTTCGCTGACCGTCAAAAAATCTATGACGCGATTGAGGCGATCACAGGCTACCGTATGCACCCAGCGTGGTTCCGTATTGGTGGTACAGCACACGACCTTCCAAACAACTGGCAACATTTAATCCGTGAAATCTTGGATTGGATGCCAAAACGTTTGAAGGAATACCATACTGCAGCGCTGAAAAACTCTGTATTTATTGGTCGTACCCGTAATGTTGCGCAATACGATGCAAAATCTGCATTGGCTTGGGGTGTAACAGGTACAGGTCTACGTGCGACAGGGATTGACTTTGACGTGCGTAAATATCGTCCGTATAGCGGCTACGAAAACTACGACTTCGAAGTGCCACTAGAGTACGAAGGTGATGCTTACGCGCGTGTGATGGTTCACTATCGTGAGATTGAAGAATCATTAAAAATTATCAAGCAATGTCTTGATAACATGCCGTCTGGTGCGTACAAAGCGGATCATCCATTGGCTGTTCCACCACCAAAAGATAAGACATTACAAGATATTGAAACCTTGATTACGCACTTCTTAAGCGTATCTTGGGGTCCTGTAATGCCAGCAGGCGAAGCGTCTGTAATGGCTGAAGTGGTTAAAGGTGCATCGAACTACTACTTGACTTCAGACAAGTCAACCATGAGTTACCGTACCCGTATTCGTACACCAACCTTCACACATTTACAGCAAATGCCTTCTGTGATTAACGGCAGCTTAATGTCTGACTTAATCATTTATTTAGCGACCATTGACGTCGTAATGGCTGACGTGGATCGCTAAGGGGTAATCGCATTATGATGATTTTGACTGATAAAAAACCACGTGTGAATGTTGAAGGGATTTTGACAGCTGACGAAATTCATGAAATTGAACATCACATTGGTCACTACCCGTACCCACGTGCAGCGTGCTTAGATGCGCTCAAATGTGTACAACGCCGTAATGGCTGGGTAGATGATGCGCAAATGAATGCCATTGCACAAATGCTTTCAATGAGCGTGGCGGATTTAGAAGGTGTTGCAACGTTCTATAACCGTATTTACCGTCAACCTGTAGGCCGCAATGTCATTTTATTATGTGACTCAATTGCGTGCTTCTTAATGGGGGCGGAAACTTTAGCAGAAGCGTTCCAACGCGAGCTTGGGATCCAGTTTGGTCAAACTACAGCGGATGGTCGTTTCACGATCTTACCAATTTGCTGTTTAGGTAACTGTGACAAAGGTCCAACTTTGATGATTAATGAAGACACTCACGGTTTAGTGGATGTTTCTTCAGTGAAACAGTTATTGGAGAAGTATGTATGAATACTGAACCAAAACCGATTTACGGCGACGGTAACCCAGAAACTCACCCATTAACGTGGCGTTTAAGCAAACAGGAAGCTGTGCGTAGTGTAGATGACTACGAAGCACTTGACGGTTATGCAGGCTTTAAAAAAGCCCTTTCAATGCAACCGAAAGAAGTTTTAGATGTTGTAAAAGCTGCAACGGTTAAAGGCCGTGGTGGTGCAGGTTTCCCAGCAGGGATCAAATGGTCGCTGATGGCGCCAAACGATAACTCTGGCCCGCGTTACTTAATTTGTAATGCCGACGAAATGGAACCAGGTACCTTTAAAGACCGTTTGTTGATGGAAAAACTTCCTCATCAATTGATCGAAGGTATGTTGATTGCAGGCTATACCTTAGAAGCGACTCACGGTTATATCTTTATCCGTGGTGAGTACATCGAAGCTGCAAAATACTTAAATGAAGCTTTAGAGCAAATTCGCGCTAAAGGTTATTTAGGTGACAACATCTTAGGTACAGGTTGGAACTTTGAGTTACACGTGCATACTGGTGCGGGTCGTTATATCTGTGGTGAAGAAACTGCATTGATTAACTCGCTTGAAGGTCGCCGTGCGAATCCGCGTACTAAGCCACCATTCCCGCAAGTTGCTGGTGCTTGGGGTCGTCCTACGATTGTCAACAACGTAGAGACTTACAATAACTTACCGGCAATTATGCTACGTGGCCCTGAGTGGTATGTTGGTTTATCACAAGGTAAATCAAAAGATCCAGGCACAAAAATTTACGGTGCTTCAGGCAAAGTAAAATTCCCAGGTCTGTGGGAACTACCTTTTGGTACGACTGCACGTGAAGTGATTGAAGATCACGCGGGTGGCATGAAAGATGGCTTAAAGCTTAAAGCATGGTTACCAGGCGGTGCCTCAACTGACTTCTTAGCAGCTGAACACATTGATCTTCCTATGGATGCGGAAAGCATCATGAAAGCAGGTTCACGTTTGGGTACCTGTTTGCTCATGGTGGTTGATGAAACCCAATGTATGGTTTCAGCAACACGTAACTTAGAAGAATTCTTTGCGCGTGAATCATGTGGTTTCTGTACCCCTTGCCGTGATGGTTTACCTTGGGCGGTGAAAGCGCTAAAAGCACTTGAAGATGGTACTGGTAAGAAAGAAGATATCGATCATTTACAAGAGCTTACGCGTAAGCTTTGGATTGGTAAAACTTTCTGTGCACATGCTCCTGGTGCAATGGAGCCGCTTATGGGCGCACTCAAATATTTCCGTCATGAGTTTGAAGCGAAAGTCGTTGATGCGGCCGCTAAAACTGCTGATGTAAAACAAGCTTAAGGAATTCGACTATGGCTACAATTCATGTCGATGGCAAATCGTACGAAGTCAATGGCTCAGAGAACTTGCTACAAGCATGTTTGTCTTTGGGTATTGATATTCCGTACTTTTGTTGGCATCCATCCTTAGGTTCTGTCGGTTCTTGCCGTCAATGTGCTGTGACACAATACGCGAATCCTGAAGATACGCGTGGTCGTCTGGTGATGTCATGTATGACACCGGCTGCTGACAATACCTATATTTCGATCGAAGACAAAGAAGCAAAAGATTTTCGTGCGTCAATCGTTGAGTTCTTAATGACCAACCACCCACACGACTGTCCAGTGTGTGAAGAAGGTGGTCACTGTCATTTACAAGATATGACAGTAATGACTCAGCATGACCGTCGTCGCTATCGTTTCACCAAACGTACGCACTACAATCAAGAGCTTGGCTCATTCATTTCACACGAAATGAACCGTTGTATCGCATGCTACCGTTGTGTTCGTTACTATAAAGACTATGCTGGTGGTACAGACTTTGGCGTGTATGCCAACGCATCGCGTGTCTACTTCGGTCGTCCAGAATCAGGGACTTTAGAATCTGAATTCTCGGGTAACTTAACTGAAGTATGTCCAACTGGTGTATTCACCGACAAAACTCACTCAGAACGCTACAACCGTAAATGGGACATGCAGTATGCGCCAAGCGTATGCCAAGGCTGTTCTTCAGGTTGTAACATCTCTCCGGGTGAACGTTATGGCGAACTGCGCCGTGTAGAAAACCGTTTCAACGGTGAAGTTAACCAATACTTCCTATGCGACAAAGGCCGTTTCGGTACAGGTTATGTGAATAACGCGGATCGTCCACGTCAACCACAATTCCGTTCAGGTGCCAACGTGACTACAGTTTCTGTAGATACAGCGCTTGATACTGTAATTGCAAATATCCAAGGCAAAAAAGTCTTAGGTATTGGTTCACCACGCGCATCACTTGAATCGAACTTTGCGTTACGCGAATTAGTCGGTCAAGCGAACTTCTCTACAGGTATGTCGCAAAAAGAACAAAACCTTGTGGAGTTAGCAGCTTCTATCATGCAAACAGAGGGTGTTTATAACCCGAATATGCGTGAAATCGAAAGCTACGATGCGGTGTTGATCTTAGGTGAAGACTTAACCCAAACTGCGCCTCGTATCGCTTTATCTGTTCGCCAAGCTGCGAAAAATAAAGGCAAAGAGATGGCGGCTGAGCGCCGTACGCAAGAATGGTTGGCTGAACCTGTACAACGTATTGCACAAGATGCGAAATCTCCGATTTACATTTTAGCTGCAACACAAACACGTTTAGCTGACGTAGCTGAAGGCGAAGTGGTTGCTTCTCCAAACGACATCGCGCGTTTAGGTTTTGCCATTGCTGCAGGCGTAAAAGGTGAAGCAATTACAGGTCTTGCTGACGATGCCAAAGCATTTGCACAAACCATTGCCGATACCTTAAAAGCTGCGAAAAAGCCGTTAATCATCTCTGGTACAAGTTTACAAGACGCATCAATCATGGAAGCTGCTGCACAAGTTGCACAGAATCTGGGTAATGCAGGTCTAACATTGACTGTTCCTGAAGTGAACTCAATGGGTATGGCTATCTTGGGTGGTAATAGCCTTGAGCAAGCATTTGCACAAGACTTTGATACTTTAGTGGTTGTAGAAAACGATTTATATCGTCGTTTACCAGCGGCTCAAGTCAATGCTGCATTCGCTAAAGCGAAAAACATCATTGTGCTTGATCACTCAGAAACTGAGACGGTTAAACAAGCGGATATCGTACTTTCTGCAGCATCATTTGCTGAAGGTGATGGTACTGTCGTTTCTCAAGAAGGCCGTGCACAACGTTTCTACCAAGTGTATGACCCAAGCTACTACAAACCAGAACTTGCGATCAAAGAATCTTGGCGCTGGATCCACGCGATTGAAACTGGCGTGAAAGGCAAAGCGATTGCTTGGACAGTACTTGATGACGTGATTGAAGCGGTTGCCAAAAACGTACCGGCTCTTGAAGCAATTCAAGATGTTGCACCAGATGCGGGCTTCCGTGTTCATGGTTTAAAAGTTGCGCGTGAACCACGTCGTTATTCTGGTCGTACTGCAATGCGTGCGCCATTATCGATTCATGAACCAAAACAACCAACAGACAAAGACTCAGCATTAACATTCTCGATGGAAGGTTATGTGGGGAATCAAACACCAGCAGCATTAGTACCGTTTGCGTGGTCTGCAGGTTGGAACTCACCACAAGCTTGGAACAAATTCCAAGAAAACGTGGGCGGTTCATTAAAAGGTGGTGATTCAGGCGTTCGTTTATTCGATCGTTTAGCAAAACGTCCAGCGCGTACTTTCGTGGCACCAGCACCTGTGCTTGTGAATGCAGAAAGCTTCCGCCTTGTACCAATGCACCATATCTTTGCTTCAGGCGAATTTACAGTGAAAACACCTGCGATGGAATCACGTATTCCTGACGCAATGTTTGCTGTAGGTGAGCAAGATGCTGCACGCTTGAATGTTCAAGACGGCCAAAAAATCACCGTGAAAGCGGGCGAGACTGAAGTTGTTCTACCTGTTCAAGTGATTGAATATTTACCTACAGGTTACATTGGTTACCCAGTCGGTCTTGCACCTACGGTATCTCTTGCAGAGCCTGTTTCAGTCAAGGCTGGAGTGTAATTCATGGAACAAGAATTAATGCGTCAAACGCCGCTTTGGGCTGAGAACTGGCCAATTGCGTACTCAGTAGTGCAAGCCATTGCCATTTTATTGGTGGTGGTATTAATTGCTGCGTTGATGTCTTTTATTGAACGTCGTCTTTTAGGTCTTTGGCAAGACCGTTACGGTCCTAACCGTGTCGGTCCAGGTGGTATTTTCCAGATCGTTGCCGACATGCTGAAAATCATGTTCAAAGAAGACTGGACACCTAAATTCGTAGACAAGTTAACTTTCCGTATGGCACCAGCAGTTGCAATGGCAACTGCGGTGTTATCGTTCATGGTTATTCCGGTAACACCTTATTTAGGTGTTGCGGACATGAGCATCGGTCTATTGTTCTTTATGGCAATGGCAGGTATTGCTGTGTATGCAGTGTTATTTGGTGGTTGGTCATCAAACAACAAATATGCATTACTCGGTGGTCTACGTTCTGCAGCGCAAACCATTTCGTATGAAGTGTTCTTGGGGATCTCGTTAATGGGTGTGGTGGCAATTGCTGGCTCATTCAACTTACGTGAAATCGTAGAAGCACAGCAAGACGTATGGTTTGTGATTCCTCAATTCTTAGGCTTCATGATCTTTGTCGTGGCAGGTGTTGCGGTTACGCATCGTCATCCATTTGACCAACCAGAAGCAGAGCAAGAATTGGCAGAGGGTTACCACGTCGAGTATGGCGGTATGAAATGGGGTATGTTCTTCGTTGCCGAATACGTAAACGTAGTGCTGATTTCAGCATTAATCGTGACTTTATTCTTTGGCGGCTGGTTAGCTCCATTTGGTCTGGATTTCCTTCCACCATTATTCTGGTTTGTGATTAAAACAGCATTCTTTGTAATGATGTTTGTATTGGCTCGTGGTTCTTTAATGCGTCCACGTTATGACCAAGTCATGAACTTCGGTTGGAAAATTTGTTTGCCATTAACGCTAGTTAACTTGCTAGTTACTGCTGCTGTAGTGTTGTGGTAAGGGCAGGGAGAACAAAATGTTTAAATTTCTAGCTGGGGTCGGGTCGGTTGTACGTAGCTTGTGGATGGTTTTCTCACATGCAACACGTAAACGTGACACCATTTTATATCCAGAAGTGAAAGCTGAAGACATCGTACCACCGCGTTTCCGTGGTCGTATTGTGTTAACACGTGACCCAGATGGTGAAGAGCGCTGCGTTGCGTGTAACCTCTGTGCGGTTGCCTGTCCTGTTGGCTGTATTTCACTGCAAAAAGCAGAACACGAAGATGGTCGTTGGTACCCAGAGTTTTTCCGTATCAACTTCTCACGTTGTATCTTCTGCGGTATGTGTGAAGAAGCATGTCCTACGACTGCAATTCAGTTAACACCTGACTTTGAGTTGGGTGAGTATGTACGTCAAGACTTAGTCTATGAGAAAGAAAACTTACTCATTTCAGGTCCTGGTAAATATCCTGACTATAACTTCTACCGTGTAACAGGTATGGCTGTTGCAGGTAAAGACAAAGGTCAAGCACAGCGCGAAAGTAAGCCTGTTGATGTACGGAGTCTATTACCATGATGTGGCCGTTTTATTTGATGGCACTTGTGGCCATCGTCTCTACGATTCGTGTTGTGACCAACGCGAATCCCGTTCATGCTTTATTAAGCTTGATCGTGTCATTACTTGCTGTCGCCGGTATGTTTATGATTGTGGGTGCGCCGTTTGCGGGTGCACTTGAGATCATCGTATACGCAGGTGCGATCATGGTTTTATTCGTCTTCGTTGTGATGATGCTTAACCTTGGTCAAGCGACTGTAGAACAAGAACGTAAGTGGTTAACATCTGATGCTTGGGCATATCCGGCATTGATGTGTTTCCTGATGGGTCTTGTCCTAGTATGGATGTTAGGTTCTGAGTACAACGTTGCTGGTCCGCTGATGGGTACTGAAATTGTCGGTCCTAAGGCTGTGGGTATTGCACTCTTTACCGAATACTTACTCTTGGTTGAAATTGCTGCCATGTTATTGCTTGCTGCTTTAGTGGCTGCATTCCATATTGGTAAGCGTGAGCCAGGTGCAGAAGAGGACAAACAATAATGGGCAACATCCCTTTAGAACACGGTCTAATCGTCGCATCTATTCTTTTTGCACTGGGTTTTTACGGTGTAATGGTACGACGTAACTTACTATTTGTATTGATGAGCCTTGAAGTCATGATGAATGCGGCAGCACTTGCTTTCGTATTGGCAGGCAGTGCTTGGGCACAGCCAGATGGCCAAATTATGTTCATCTTGATCTTAACGCTTGCTGCTGCAGAGGCGTGTATCGGTCTTGCGATCGTCCTTCAGTTCTACCATCGCTTCCATCACTTGGATGTGGATGCTGCTAGTGAGATGCGCGGATGAGTTATTTATATTTAACAATTTTATTCCCGCTCATTGGTTTTGTCCTATTAGCAGCGGGTCGCCACAAGCTTCCTGAAACGGTTGCAGCCATTATTGGTGTGGGTGCGGTAGGTCTATCTGCATTAGTTGCTCTAATTGCAGGCATTGACTTTGTGAACAACGGCAAAGAGTTATATATCCAACATCTTTGGACGTGGTTTAATGTCGGCGGTTTTGCCCCAGGCATTAGCTTACAATTAGATGGTTTATCATTACTCATGCTGGGCATGATCACAGGTGTGGGTTTCTTAATTCATATCTTTGCATCATGGTACATGCGTGGTGAACAAGATTTTGCGCGTTTCTTCTCGTATTTCAACCTCTTCGTTGCGAGCATGTTATTGCTGGTATTAGGTGACAACTTAGCGTTGTTATTCTTAGGTTGGGAAGGCGTAGGTCTATGTTCTTACCTGTTAATTGGTTACTACTACCAAACACCATCTAACGGTTTAGCGGCAATTAAAGCCTTTACTGTGACACGTGTTGGTGACGTATTCTTATTAATCGCATTATTCTTGCTTTACCAACAGTTTGGCACTTTGAATACACAGTACATCGTAGAAAACGCGGCGACTGTGATGACACAAAGCTCGTCAATTACGCTTTGGACTGCATTAATGTTGTTCTTAGGTGCGGCAGGTAAATCAGCGCAGATTCCACTACAAACTTGGTTAGCAGACGCAATGGCAGGTCCTACACCTGTATCTGCGTTAATCCATGCTGCAACAATGGTTACAGCGGGCGTTTACCTGTGCTGCCGTTTGTTTACAGTATTCGAACTTGCCCCAGAAGTGATGATGTTTATCTCAATCACAGGTGCTGTGACATTACTTGTAGCTGGTTTTGCTGCATTGGTACAAACTGACATTAAACGTATTTTGGCTTACTCAACCATGAGTCAGTTAGGTTATATGTTTATGGCAGTGGGTGCTGAAGCATACCAAGCGGGTCTATTCCATATGCTGACTCACGCATTCTTTAAGGCATTATTATTCTTGTCTTCTGGTGCAGTGATTCTGGCGTTCCATCACGAACAAAACATTTTCAAAATGGGCGGCTTGTTCTACAAGAACAAATTCCTATTTGCATGTTTCGCGATTGGTGGTGGTGCCTTAGCAGCAATTCCATTCTTAACGATTGGTTTCTTCTCAAAAGACGCGATCTTAGCCGCTGTTTGGACACAAAGTCATTTAGCAGGCTTACCAGTTTACAATACGCTTTACTGGGTCGGTGTAGCAGGTGCATTCTTAACCTCTATTTATACTTTCCGTTTAATCTGGATCGTATTCTTTGGCAAAGAGAACACGCCTTACCACGAAATTAAAGGTGTAACGTATTGGGCTCCACTTGCGATTCTTGCTGTACTTTCAACAGGTCTAGCAATCGTACTGAAAGCACCAGTGATGAGCATTCTTGATGCAGCAAAAATTCCAGCATTCGTGATTCCTGAAAACTTAGTTGCAGGTGCACATGGTGCAGAATACATCGCAATTGCGGTGGCATTGTCTGGTCTTGCTGTGGGTGTGGTGTTATTTGCCTTTGCTTATAATGCTGTGAAGGGCTTTGCCAATACTTCAATTGGTTCAGGTCTTGCAAATATCTGCCGTAACGCACTGGGTTTTGATGCGCTATACGACATCATCTTTGTTAAACCCTACTTATTGATTGCTAAAATGTTAGGTCGTGATCCAGTTGATGGCGTGTGGTTACTACTTCCTGCGCTCGTTCGCGGTGGTCATAGCTTCACAAGTTCACGTCAAACGGGTTCATTACGCGATTACGCTGCGAGCATGGCATTAGGTATTATTGTACTTCTAATGATCTTGATCGTGACTCAGATCGTGGGGAAATAAGATGGAAATCACAAACAATTTTCTTTTACCCGCGCTGATCCTTGTACCGTTCATTGCAGGTTTTGCATGTTGGTTGGTCGATAAACTCGACCAACAACTGCCGCGCTATATTGCGCTCGTTGGTATGCTGGTTACGCTCGGTTTAACCGTAGCGTTATGGCAATCAGGTACGTTTAATTATGAACTAGGCGCCAAAGTTCCAACTTGGTCTGCCGAATTTATGTTGCCTTGGATTTCATCTTTAGGCATTAACATTCACTTAGCGGTGGATGGTTTATCTTTACTGATGGTCGGTTTAACTGCACTTCTTGGTATTTTAGCAGTTGGCTGTTCATGGGGTGAGATTCAAAAACACGTTGGTTTCTTCCACTTAAACCTTTTATGGTCTTTAGGTGGTGTGATTGGTGTGTTCTTAGCGATTGACTTATTCTTGTTCTTCTTCTTCTGGGAGATGATGCTAGTTCCAATTTACTTCTTGATCGCACTTTGGGGTCATAAAGGTGAAGCGGGCAAGTCACGCGTTTATGCAGCAAACAAGTTCTTTATCTATACCCAAGTTGCGGGTCTGATCATGCTGATTGGTATCCTAGGTCTGGTGATCTACGGTTACATGATGACAGGTAACATCAGCTTCAACTATAACTTCTTGTTAGGTGTAGCGAATACTTTAGATGCTCAAGTGCCTTCACTTGCTTATGCATTCATGATCTGTATGTTTATTGGTTTCGCTGTAAAACTTCCAGTGTTCCCATTACATGGTTGGTTACCAGATGCACACGCGCAAGCACCTACAGCAGGTTCTGTAGACCTTGCAGGTATCTTGATTAAAACTGCGGCTTACGGTTTATTACGTTTTGTGATTCCGTTCTTCCCAGCAGCATCTGCACAATTTGCAGATATCGCAATCATCTTCGGTTTAATTGGTATTTTCTACGGCGCTTGGTGTGCTTTCCAACAAACCGATATGAAACGCTTACTTGCGTATACGTCGATTTCACACATGGGCTTTATCTTACTTGCGATCTACGCAGGTAACATCTTAACCTTCCAAGGTTTAATGATCATGATGTTGGCACACGGTTTATCGTCTGCTGCACTGTTCATTATGTGTGGTCAAGTGTATGAGCGTTTACATACCCGTGATATGCGTTTAATGGGCGGTATTCGTGGTCAGTTCCCATACCTTGCATTCTTCTTAATGTTCTTTGTTGCAGCATTAGTCGGTATTCCAGGTTTGGGTAACTTCATCGGTGAATTCCTAATCTTGATGGGTTCATACGCGAAATTCCCACTATTTACTATTCTTGCCACAGTAAGCTTAGTATTTGCGGGTGTTTACGGTTTAATCCTGATTCACAAAACTTTGTTTGGTGTACCAAATGAAGAACAACGTGAACACTATGCATCTTTAAAAGATTTAAATGCACGTGAAGTGGTTGTACTTTTAATTTGTGCAATTGGTCTGTTATGGCTTGGTCTTTATCCACAAACCTTCCTTGACGTTTCAAACTCAAGCATGGCGTGGTTAGCGAACAGCTACATCCCAGTGCAAGAAGTAGTTGAAGTTGCTCAAGAAGCTTCAGTTCAACTCGAAAATGTGGAGATCCAATAAGTCATGAACTTCACAATGTCATTTTCTGAACTTATGCCTTTAGCGCCAGTCATGATCGTCGGTTTAACCGCGATCGTGGCAATGCTACTGACTGCAATTAAACGTAACCATAATCTTGTCGCCACTGCGTCAGTGATTGGTTTAAACCTTGCAGCCATCTACCTTCTATTCATGTTATTTGGTACCAGCTTTGTACCATCTAACGTGATGGGCATGTTTATGGTTGATCCATTTACATTGCTGTATCAATTAATCGCAGTAGTTGCAGCGCTTGCGTGCTGTACCTTGTCTCATGCCTACATTGAAGGTTATAAAGACAACCGCGAAGAACTTTATCTATTAATGTTGTTGTCTGTTACAGGTGCAATGTTAATGGTAGCAAGCTCACACTATGCATCATTCTTCATTAGCTTAGAGTTAATGTCGATTCCTGTATACGGTATGCTTGCTTATACACATCAGCGTACGAAATCTTTAGAAGCTGGTGTGAAATACCTCGTATTATCAGCAACTGCATCTGCAATGCTGCTTATGGGTATGGCGTACATTTATGCTTACACAGGTTCATTATCGTTCTATGATTCTGTACAAGCCTTAATGGAAAACATCACGCAGCCAATGGTGATTTTAGGTTTAGGCTTAATCATCTTTGCTGTGGCATTTAAATTGTCTTTAGCACCATTCCATAAATGGACACCAGACGTTTATGCAGGTGCGCCAGCGCCAATGGCGACTTTCTTAGCAACAGCTGCGAAAGTGGCAACCATTGGTGTATTTGTACGTTATTTATTGACTTCAGGTGCGATCCTTGTTGATTCAATCATCACGATCTTAACCATTCTTGCCGTGTTCTCTATTTTGGTAGGTAACTTACTGGCAGTAAAACAAGTCAACTTAAAACGTATTTTGGCTTACTCTTCAATTGCGCATTTTGGTTATTTGATCATTGGTTTGATCAGCATGACTTACGCAAGCTTAGGTAACGTGACTGTTTACGTGATTACCTATGTATTGACTACAATTGGTGCCTTTGGTGCGGTTGCATTAATGTCTAGCCCATATAACAACACAGATGAAGCAGAAAGCTTAGCGGACTACCGCGGTTTATTCTGGCGCCGTCCAGTGTTAACTGCTGTATTAACTGTCATGATGTTATCTCTTGCAGGTATTCCATTAACAGCAGGCTTCATTGGTAAGTTCTTAGTAATCATGGCTGCAGTAACTACTCAGCACTGGTTCTTGGCTGCCATGATTATTGTGGGTTCAGGTATTGGTTTGTACTACTACCTACGTGTGATGGTGGTCATGTACATGACACCACCAGAAACGCCACGTATTGACGCCGACAAAGAATGGGGTCAAAAAATGGGCGGTGTAATGGTGTTAGTCGTTGCCGCTGCAGTATTAGTGATTGGTGTTTATCCAGACCCAATTATTAAACTGGCACTTGAAACAGAGATTCTATCTCCGCTTCATTTCATGTTAAGTCAGCAATAACGATTAAAATTATTCTAAGTTAACAAAAAAGCCCTCAGTTTGAGGGCTTTTTTTATTTATCCAATGCTGCAAAAAGCTCTATAATAGAGCAAATTTTATCTTTAACCTTTTAGGTGCTCTCCCGTGGCTATTCATGAAATTCGACATCCATTAATTCGACATAAACTTGGCCTATTACGCCGTGCTGACATTAGTACAAAAAACTTCCGTGAATTAGCACAAGAAGTCACGATGCTTCTGACTTATGAAGCAACCAAAGATCTTCCAATGGTTGAACAAGAAATCCAAGGTTGGAATGGTCAGGTGAATGTTGACCGTATTGCGGGTAAAAAAATTACCGTTGTGCCAATTTTACGTGCTGGTATTGGCATGTTAGATGGTTTCTTAAACTTAATTCCAAGTGCCAAAGTGTCGGTTCTTGGTTTAGAGCGTGACGAAGAAACCTTAGAAGCACGTACCTATTACAAAAAATTAGTACCAGACGTACAGAACCGTATTGCCATGATCATTGATCCAATGCTCGCTACTGGTTCATCTTTAGTGGCAGCGATTGATGTATTAAAAGCTAGCGGTTGTAAAGACATTCGCGTGATGGTATTGGTTGCAGCACCAGAGGGGATTAAACGTGTTGAACAAGCACACCCTGATGTCACTATTTTCACAGCGTCAATTGATGACGGCTTAAATGAAAATGGTTATATCGTGCCAGGTCTAGGTGATGCGGGCGATAAAATTTTCGGTTCTGTTCAAAAAGACTAAGTTTGAATAGCAACCAAAAAAGAGGCTGTTTTAGCCTCTTTTTTATATAATGTGATTAGGTAATTCAAGATAGGGTAGCACAATGAAAGACGAACTACAGCAAGGTAAAATCAAGCAATATGATTCAGCAAAAGGCTTTGGTTTTATTGGTTATGCGGATGGAGATATTTTCTTTCATATCTCTGACTTTCCACAACAAGACGGTAGTGAGCCAAAACGTAACGACCGTGTAAAGTTTCTTGTAGCACGTAATGGCGATAAATTTAAAGCCATTAAAATTCAGCGTGTAGAAGATCTATCTAAAAAAGCAGTTAAAACGCGTGTAGCAAAACATAATAAATCCATTACTTCAGCATTGTTATCTAATTTTCGCGGTTAAATAAGCATAAAAATTAAAGAGGTCTGAGGACCTCTTTTTACTATCAAAAATTTTTAAAACTACAGGGGGAAAGTGATGTTGCAACACAAAGGCTCAGCATTAATTGTATTGGTTATTGTTCTGGGGATGGCTGGACTAGCAGCAAGCTATTGGGGATATGGGCTGTATCAACAAAACAAGCGAGAACAGCAAGCGCAGCTTGCCAGCTTAATTGCAGAACACGAACAAATTGTATTACAACAACGTGCAGTACATGGAGATTTACCTGAACAGATTCTTGCTAAGCCCGTTGAGCGGCAAGCTGTGCTAGAGCGACCGATCATGCCAACGCCACCTGCCGCCGGTAAAAACTTTCGCTGTGATGAGCGTCAACATTGTTCGCAAATGCGCTCTTATGAAGAAGCGCTATTTTTTAATCAATATTGCCCAAATACCAAAATGGATGGTGATGCAGACGGAATTCCCTGTGAAAAACAATTTGCACGTTAGCATAAATAACATTTTTATAAAAACTTAATAATAAGAACCATAGTGGTCATTTTTTGTTTACAATATATACAGGTACAGGGGATAAGCACACTGCATAAGACAGTGATTAAGACATGATAAAAATTCAAAGTGACGACAATGAAAAAATTAGCTGCAGTCAGACAGATAAAGTGGTTAGTGAGCCTATTCTTTATGCTGTTATTTTTAGGTTTGGGTTATGCTCAATTTAATACTTATACTGGTCAACCTCTTATTCGTCTTTCTGACAAAGATCAGCAGAAGTTACAGCAATATGAGCGTTTGCGTAATGTGCGACATTATGAGTTTAAATTACAGCCCAGACAGTCGCCGTATTGTGCTGGGCGTATTTATTGTGTAGAGCAATCAACAGCAATACCTTAAAAAAAGCACCTTAAGGTGCTTTTTTTTTATTTTTCGCAGAATTTCATAAAGGCTTTTAGACCTGGGCCTTGATACTTTTGACGATGCACCAGCATAAACAACGGACGTGCCAGTTGCCAAAATGGGGTCTCTAGAATCACCAGCTGACCTTTTTCACGTAAAGGTTCAATCGCCAGTTTAGAAATACACGATAATCCTAAGCCACCAGCAACAATCTTTAAAATCGCTTCATTATGACCTAAGGTTAAACGAATATTGGCATCTGGAACGTCTTGTAAAATAGCATTATCAAACACTTCACGTGTTCCTGAGCCTTCTTCACGTAAGATCCAGTCCGCGTTTACAAAGTCAATTGGGCTCAGTTCACGTTGTAACTGCGCCAAAGGATGGCTTGGTGCACAGCACACCGCCAATTCGTCATCGCGCCAATGAATACATTGCAGTTGCGGTAAATGACATGAACCCTCAATTAAAGCTAAGTCTAACTGGAACTGATTCACAGCTTCGATCATTTGGCGAGTATTGCCCACTTGTAATTGTAAATGCGCTTGTGGCTGAATTTGTAAAAAATCCGCCATTAAATCTGGCATTAAGTAGTCACTAATGGTTAAGGTTGCGCCTAAACGTAAATCAATACTTTGTAACTCACCTTTAGCTGCTTGTTCAAACGCTTCACAGCGGCCTAGAATTTCTAAGGCTTGCGGGAGAAGAAAACGACCTAAATCATTGAGTTGTAGCCGTTTACCTAAACGGTCAAACAGCGGAGCGCCTAAGCCATCTTCAAGGTCGGCCAATGCCATACTTGCCGCACTTTGCGTGAGCTTTACCGCATCACTGGCTTTGGTTACGGTACCCTCTTGAGCGACTGCTACAAAAACAGCCAGCTGACGTAATGTCATGCGCATGAATATAGCCTTAACATTGAAAAAATATTCATAAATTATCGTCTCATGCTACCATGAGCGCAGTCTTTGATGCCACGTTGAAATTATGTCAATTGAGAAATTTACACAAGAAAAGGTTTTATCTGTACATCGTTGGACCAATACGCTGTTTAGTTTTACCTTAACCCGTCCTGCTCATTTTAAATTTACCGCAGGCCAGTTTGCACGTATTGGTTTAAAGGTGGGTGATGATTTGGTGGTACGGGCGTACTCAGTCGTTTCATCACCTTTTGATGAAACTTTAGAATTTTTCTCAATTGTAGTGCCAGATGGGGCATTTACCTCTAACTTGCAGCATTTGCAAGTGGGTGATGAATTGTACCTTGAAAAAATCCCCTATGGCTTTTTAACACTGGCACGTTATCAATTGCCTTTACCACAAGATTTATGGTTGTTGGGGACTGGAACAGGTTTAGCACCATTTTTATCCATGCTGCAAGACTTTGAAACATGGTCAAAATATCAAAAGATTAATTTAGTCTATAGTGTACGTACAGCGGCAGAACTGGCCTATAGCGAGCGCATTCAAGAGATTGCCGAAACTTTTGGTGAAGGGCATACGGGCTTTAAATTTATTCCGATTATTACCCGTGACCCAAATGCAGCTTTGCATGAGCGTTTACCCGTGCTCATTGCCAATGGCGAGCTTGAGCAAGCCGCAGGTCTGCCGCTGAATCCTGCAACCAGCCATGTCATGCTGTGTGGTAACCCTCAGATGGTCGATGATACCAAAGAGGCTTTAAAAGCCCGTGGCCTGACCATGAACCGCCGTGGTGAAGGTAATATTGCCGTAGAGAATTACTGGTAATCGCTGTAAAGTCTTACTTTAAAAGCTCAAGCACAGGACACAAAAAAACCTCCAATGTGGAGGTTTCTTTAATGCTTGCTGCTTAATGCACAAACATATCTACAAATTGACGGATCTCTTGCAAAGCGGTCTCTACATCGGTGGTCAGCCATGTCGGTTCAAATAGACCTGCATAATGATCGAGACGATCCTGTGGTACCACTAAACGCACAGGGCATTCTTCTTCGAGAAGACGCCATGGAATAATGGGCACTTCGTTGTCTAAAAATGCCGCCACGTTACGAATATCAATCACCATAGCATTAATGCACTCAGGAAAGGGCATTACCGAAAACTCTTCAGTGCGACGGCGAAAATACTCTAAATCACCCCATTTTAAGCGGTAGGTGGGTTTAGTAAACTCAATAATGCCAATCAAATGCTGATCACGCGTGTGGTGTAAAGTACATTGATGCGTGACATCCGTGTCTAAATCAAGCGTTACACTCTGTTGACGATACGCCATAAAGTAAAAACACAGCAAAAAAAGGAGTGACTGATTATAGCCTAAAATCATCAGTGTGAGCGATTATTCGTTCACCATCCTGCTATGCTTCTTCACACAATGCAACACTTAGACTTGTTAGTATAAAAAACAAACAATCAAGGTGAGAGCAACATGCAACACGATCCAAATAAGTCGCATCATGCCACCAGCGCGTCAGACGCCCAACAAAAAAAGCGTTTGCCCATTTATATCTTAATTATTGTTGGGGTATTTCTTGCGGCACTGATTTTCTATATGACGGCAGATGTCAAACCAAAGCCAAGTGAGGCGCCTCCCGGTCATCCAAATCCAACAGCTCAGCCTGCAGGTGTTACCAATAGCAGCACAAGTACTGCGACCGCAACCGATACTGCTACTGCGACTGATCGTTAGGTGAGAATGTGAATTTTAAAAAAGCTCTAGTCTTCATCCACTAGGGCTTTTTTACTGGCTGATTGTGGGTTTTTGTTGTAGTTTTAACATTAATCATTGAATAAAAAATAGACAAAACTTAAGGTAATACAGAGATAAACGTAGGGCCAAAACCCGATAAACAAACCAAAAATAAAGGATAACAATATGAATGATTATTTTGAGCGCAGTCGAGGTGGCTTAAATGCCATGTATTATTGGGAGCAATTTCATCCTATTCTCGCCGCGATTGCCATTTTAATTGTTGGTTGGATTATTGCCTTGGTGGTGGCGGCTGGGATTAAAAAGCTACTGCAAAAACTTGGTACCAATCAAAGACTTTCTAATGCGACTGGGCACCGCTCTAATATTGAAAACATCGTGTCACGAATTGTGTTTTGGATCGTGATGATTATTGCGGTGATTGGAGCACTCAATGCCTTGAATCTCAATAGTGTGAGTGGTCCATTTAGTAGCATGGTGCAGCAATTCTTACTCTTTGTGCCGCAGTTGTTAGCAGCCGTTGCTGTTGGTTTTATTGGTTGGTTAGTAGCCAATGTAGCGAAAGTAGGTCTGCAAAAATTACTCAACCGTACAAATTTAGATGAAAAACTCAGCGCTGAAGTTGGGGTAAGTCCAATTAGCCAAAATATCAGTGAAATTGTGTACTGGTTAATTTTGTTGCTGTTCTTGCCAATTGTACTGTCTATTTTAGGCTTAAATGGTCTGTTATATCCTGTACAAAATATGGTGAATCAAGCGGTTGGCTTTTTACCTAATCTATTTATTGCCGGCATTATTGTTTTTGCGGGTTATATTTTGGCCAAAATTGTACGTGGTATTGTCGAAGGTTTAGGCAATAGTCTCAATGTACAGCAGCAAGCAGAAAAAATTGGTTTATTTAAAGGCTCTAATTTACCGCGCTTACTAGGTTCGTTCCTCTTTGCGGTGGTGATGATTACGGCCTTAATTGTGGCATTTGAAGCACTAGGTGTAGAAGCAATTTCACAACCTGCCACCGCCATGTTGCATGAAATTATGAATGCCATTCCACATATTATTGCTGCAGGTTTAATCCTGATTGTAGCGTATGTGGTGTCACGTTTTGTGGCCAAACTGGTGGTTGAAGTTTTAGCAGGTACAGGGGTAGACAATATTCCTGCCAAAGTTGGTGCACAGCGTTTTTTAGGCGAAACTAAAGTCTCTTGCGTTGTTGGTTACTTGATTGTGCTGTTTACCATGCTGTTTGCCGTATCTGAAGCAGCTAACCGTTTAGGCTTTGATCAAATCAGTGATTTGATTGCCATGTTCATTTACTTTGGTGCCAATATCTTACTCGGTGCTGTCATCCTAGTGATTGGTTTCTGGTTAGCTAACATTGTTGCCAATGTGGTACAGCGCGGTGAATATAAGAGTTCACGTTGGTTAGCCAATCTAGTCCGTGTGTTAATTATGGGCTTGGTACTGGCAATGGGTTTACGTGCCATGGGCATTGCAGATTCGATTGTGAATTTGGCCTTTGGTTTAACCCTTGGCGCAGTAGCTGTGGCCTTTGCCTTAGCCTTTGGTTTAGGTGGACGTAATCCTGCAGAACGTTTGTTAACTGATTTAATGGATAAAGCCAAACGTGAAGCCAATGAACCAAATCCTGAGCCAGTGAAAGATCAGGATATTATGAAACCACAAGCACCATCATCTGATTTTAAAAGTACCACAATGAATGCAGATGGACCTATTATCGCCCCTGTAGAAGTGGTGACTGATAAAAAACCAAGCACGAATCCAGATCAGGATGTTGCTGTGCCAGATAGTTTAGTGGTTGATCCAGAGCAAAAACCATTGAACAATCCATATGGTTCAACTGGCGAAGCAGAAAATAATACAGACCTTAAACCTGAAGATAAGAACTAAAGAAATGACACCAATGGGCTGATGCCCATTGGTACAAAATTTAAGGATGCCAAAATGTCACGTAGAAAACCCAATCATCGTTTTGCACCGGCGGTCATCGCAGGGGTGACCATTGGTTTTTTGGTTGCCGGTTATCAGTTGGTCTTTGGTGGTAACAAGCCTAAGCAAGCTCATTTAAAGGCGCCACCTGTAGAACGGCAGCCTGAGGCACAAGACGACTCACCCAAGCAGGCGACCGGAGAACTTTAGTCGCCTAGCTCAAGCAACAGCTTATACATATTGGGCAGCAGCATGCGCTGATGCCCAAGCCCATTGGAAGTTATAACCGCCCAAATGCCCTGAGACATCTAACACTTCACCAATAAAATACAAGCCTTTTTGTTTTTTACTTTCCATGGTTTTAGATGACACTTCTGTGGTATCTACACCACCTAAAGTGACTTCTGCTGTTCGATAACCTTCTGTGCCAGAGGGTTTGACTTCAAAGCCATGCAACTGCGCAGCAATCGATTCAAGTTTATCATCGCTTAAATTACCAATCGCACTATCGGCATGTTCAAGCCAAATAAGATTTTGTAGCTCCAACACCACACTCTTGGGTAAATGTTCACTTAGTAAAGTGCGTAATAGCACTTTAGGTTGGCTGGTTTTTTTGATTTTGAAGAAATCTGATAAGTCGAGGCTTGGTAAAAAGTCAATTTTAAAGCTTTGACCCACTTGCCAGTAATTTGATAATTGCAAAGAACTTGGACCACTTAAACCGCGATGGGTAAACAATAAAGCCTCGGTAAAGCTATTTAATGGGTTAGATAAAGTGGCTTCTACCGCATTACCACTTAGGCGTGTGGTGACTTCTTTAAAGCCATCTGAGAAAGTAAATGGCACTAAACCAGCACGGGTTGGATAAACGTGATGGCCAAATTGTTTGGCAATTTCATAGCCGAACCCAGAACCGCCTAAGGTCGGGATAGATAAACCACCGCTCGCGACTACCACTGACTCAGCTTCGAAAAAGCCTAAAGTTGTGGCCAGTTGAAACCCTTGACCATCGACCGTGCTGACCTCTTTGACTTCAGCACTGGTTTTAATGGTCACTAAGCCAGTTTTATCACATTCTTTTAACAACATGGCCAAAATATCTTTGGCGCCATTTAAGGTAAATAATTGTCCGTGTTTACGCTCTTCGTATTCGATTCCGTAGTCGCAGACCATGCCAATAAAGTCCCAGTTGCTATAACGACTGAGCGCCGAAATGACAAAATGCGGGTTATGTGACACGTAATTTTCAGGCTCAACATATAAATTGGTAAAGTTACATTTACCACCGCCCGACATGAGAATTTTTTTACCCACTTTATTGGCTTTTTCTAATACCAAAACCCGACGACCACGTGCGGCTGCCATGGCTGCCAACATTAAGCCTGATGCACCAGCACCAATTACAATTACATCAAACATAGAGGGAGACACGGCAATTTACCAACAGCAATCAATCAGCCGGGCATTATAGCCAATTTCTAAGCGCTTTTCAGGCAATGTTACGTCCTTGTAAGCCACCACTATGAATGACTAAAATTTTCTGCTGCGGTTCAAGCTCACCGCGTTCAATCATTTTAAAGAGGCCATAGAACATTTTGCCAGTATAAATCTGTTCTAAAGGAATCTGATATTGGGCTTCAAAGTCTTTGATAAATTTGAACAGTTCAGGCGTAGTTTTGGCATAGCCACCAAAACAAAATTCATCCGTAATCGACCAATTACTTTTTGTGGTCATATCGGCGACATCATGCTGTAAAAAATCACCTTTTAAGGCAGAAAAACCTAAAATCTGTTGCTGGGCTACGCTGGCTTCAATTAAGCCGGCGATAGTGCCACCGGTACCTACCGCACAGCAAAGGAGGTCAATATCTTGCTCATGCTTGCTTAAGATTTCTTTACAGCCCTGTATAGCCAGCTGATTGGTGCCACCTTCAGGAATGATATACGCCTGTGGATATTTGGCCTTGAGCATATTTAAAAAATCAGGTTGATCTTTAGCGCGATAATCTTCACGCGAGATAAACACAAGCTGCATGCCAAAAGCTTGCGCCGTGCTTAAGGTCGGGTTAAGTGGTTGATCTTTCAGTTCAAGTCCACGAATAATCCCAATGCTGCTTAAACCTAAAGCATGTGCAGCAAAAGCAGTTGCCGCGATATGATTCGAATAGGCGCCACCAAAGCTTAAGACTTGTGTATAACCTTGTTCTAAGGCTGTTTTTAAATTGTATTTGAGCTTAAAAAACTTATTGCCTGAGATGTGCGGATGGACCAAATCTAAGCGCTTAATATGAAGCTGAACGCCTAGATGCTCAATATGTTGGGTGGGAATATTTTGGGCTATATGCTCAAACATAAATCGGCGCGTTCCATACTTATAATGCTGCTGATAAAATATACAAATACTGCTATGCTACAGTCATAATAAAAATACAGGAGGATACGGATATGCGTCGCATTGCACTCCTTATCGTCAGTTTAGGTGTCACTTGGCTTGCAGCGTGTGACACCACCGATCACATGAATAAACCACGGACAATGATCATTGGTGGTGTACCAGTACATGATCATGATTATAAACTATTGCCTCCATCTACACCTACACAGCAAAGCTTGGCTGAATAAGTGGCAAGGTTTTGTCATAACAAGATGCCCAACATGGGCATCTTGTTTATTCAAGTCAGAGAATTGGCCAGATCTAGCCCAAGTGCTGAAGATTTTTGCTTGGATCATAAAAAAAGAGCAGTAAAAAATGGCCAAGCAGCGTAAAATTGCGCTTTCTTTTTCCCTTAAATATAGGAATCGCTATGGAATCGCTGGTGATTTTAGGCTCAATTGCGTTGGCATTGCTGTTAGGTGCAATGAGCCCTGGGCCGACCTTTATTTATGTGGCAAAAAACTCGATTGCGATTTCACGTAAACATGGCTTATTTACCGCTTTAGGCACAGGCACAGGCGCAGCCATTTTTGCTTTGTTGGCGGTATTGGGTTTGCAAGCATTGTTATTGGCAGTGCCAGCGGCTTATTTAGGGCTGAAAATTTGTGGTGGCTTATATTTACTTTGGCTGGCCTATAAAATTATTAAACATGCCAAAGAGCCTGTGCAAAGCGTGGCGGATGGGGCAACGGTGATGAGCTACCGCCGTGCTTATGTTTCAGGCTTAATTACCCAAATGAGTAATCCTAAAATAGCGATTATTTTAGCCAGTATTTTTACTGCACTTTTACCTAAAGAAATCCCAAGTTATTACTATGTCGTATTACCGATCTTATGTTTCTTTATTGATGCAGGGTGGTGTTCTTTGGTGGCAGTTGCACTTTCGGCAGATAAACCACGCCGTGTTTATTTACGTTTTAAGGCTCTGTTTGACCGTGGCGCAGGTGTGGTGATGACGGTATTAGGTTTAAAATTATTATTTGGGATGAAATAAGCATGTTCTATAAAAAAATCCTCTATTTGTAGAGGATTTTTTTGCAATGAATATTTGCTAAGCATCTCGCATACAACAATCAAGTGGCAGAATGAGGCGGATATATTGCCAGTACATGGTAGTACATAGTAAAAAGTCAGCGGTAAAAGATGCATAGTGCTGCGCCTAATGAGTAAATGGGCGAAGCAGACGCCTTGCTTCTCGCTAGTGTTTGTTGGATTAAAGCCTTACAAACCAAAGGCCTTGTACTCGCTCAATATATCCTGAAGCAGTTATAACCTAGAGTAGCTCAATTTGCCAATTGGATGCTTGAATTTCGAGATTATTTAAACGTAATTGTTTGCTGATGTCATCAGCCTGTTGTTGCAGTTGCTGTACCGAGACTGTTTTTAGCCAGCGGATTTCACTTGAGCTATAACGCGCATGATCACGACGAGTATGCTCGATAGCTTGTTGCACGATACGATGTTGCTGAGTGAGCAAATCCCGTTGATTGAGTACGCCAAGTAAAGCATTGCCATTGATAGTTTGTGCTTGTGCATTGGTTTGATGAATACGTTGAATCAGCCGATGCAGCTCGGTATTGACTTCAAATGCTTCTGCCAATAATGCAGTCGGGTCTTCACTGGGTTGATCACCTTCTTGTACTACCACATTGCTATTAATCCGTTGTTGTAAGGATACCAGTTTAGTTTGTAGATCACTTCGAAGTAATAAGGCTTCAGCGAGTTTCATGATAGGTCTCAATAAAAATAGATAAGCAGCTTCATCTGCATAAGGCAGATGTAGCCTTAAAAGTGACGTGCTTTAGAGCTGATCCTAGCCAAAATAATGGACAGCACGTCCCTCTAAAGATAACGTAACTTTAATCTTTGGAGATTCAAGAAATGGCTAAACGTTTTAGTCCTGAATTTAAACAGCAAGCGATTGATTATGCACTTTCAAACTCCCACGAACCTATAGCTGCAATCGCCCAGAAATTAGGTGTGGGTTATTCAACTTTAGACAAATGGATTCGTGAAGCCAATCCAGTGGGTTCAAGCAAACGTCAACTTTCACCAGAACAACAGCGGATCTTAGAATTAGAGAAAGAAGTCAAACAGCTCAGGGAAGCCAATGACATCTTTAAAAAAGCGCATGTGTACTTTCTGACAGATCATGCCAAGAAAAGTACACGGTAATTCAAGATCTGGATGTGAATGAAGTCACTGTATCTTCTGCCTGTCAATGCCTGGGTGTCAGCACTTCAGGCTATTATGCCTGGCGAAAACGCCAGACCAATCCAGCGCAGAAATATAATGATTTAAAAGCCGTATATTGGCAGCATCATGCACGATTGGGTGCACCTTCATTGGTACATGACATGCATGATTTAGGTTACAGCATGAGCGAACGAACCGTTGGAAGAATGCTTAAAAAGCTTGGTTTACGTAGCAGGATTGCACGTAAATACAAGCATACGACTGATTCAAACCATCGTTTGCCTACAGCGCCTAACTTGTTGGATCGTCAATTTACGGTCAATGAACCCAATAAGATCTGGACAACGGATATTACCTATATCCGTACTAAGCAAGGTTGGCTGTATTTATGTGTGATGCTGGATCTATTCAGCCGTCGTATTGTCGGCTGGCAAACCAGCCATCGAATAGACCGTCAATTGGTGTGTGATGCGTTTCATTATGCAATGGCTCGTCAGGGGTATCCAATGGGTGTCATGGTGCATTCGGACCAAGGCTCACAGTACTGTAGTCGTGATTTTAGGGCGCTATTATTGACGAATAACTGCGTTCAAAGTATGTCACGCAGGGGAAACTGTTGGGATAATGCAGTGACCGAAAGCTTCTTTCATACATTGAAAGGTCATGTGGTCCATGGCAGTGTGTTTGCCACTCGAAAAGAAGCGAATACAGTCTTGTTTGACTATATTGAGATTTATTACAATCGGGTCAGAAGGCATTCCGCAAACGGCTGGTTAAGCCCAGAAGCCTTTGAACAGAAATATTTTAAGAATTTAGAGGGATTTGTTGTCCACGATACTGTCTAGGATCA
>NZ_JCAKMX010000008.1:0-138942 GCF_059515825.1 Acinetobacter sp. CY17 | reverse complement strand
TGTGATCGAACACATCAATAGTCAATTGAAAACATTTAGAATATTAAGTGAACGTTATCGAAATAGACGGAAAAGATTCGGTTTACGCATTAACTTAATTGCTGCACTGGTAAACCGAATAAACTTGCAATAACCACTTTCGCAAGAGGTCTAATAAATATGTTATATAAAAATTATAGCTAACTTTTAATCTTTTCTAAATTTAGTGTATATAAGAATTTCTAAAAGATCAATTGGTGCTTAGGTGACGGATCTAAATATTTTGGCCCAGCGATTTAGTTAAACTTTATGCCCATTCAATTGCCATTCATGGCTAAATTTTAATTATATGATCTGTAGATGAGCAAAAGCCCCTCAATTGAGGGGCTTTTGTATATTGAATTTATTCTGCTTTTTGTGGATCGTATAAACGGTCTTTAATCAGTAAAGCTGGAATTAATCCACAAATAAAATAAGCCACAGCCATGACTAAAAGACCTGTGCCAATTGAGCCACCATGCGCGAAATAGCCAATAGTGAGCGGTGCAAAGACAGCACCAATTCGCCCAATGTTAAATGCACCACTCACTGCTGTACCACGAATAGAAGTTGGAAAGCTTTCGGTCATATAGGTGGCATTAATAGCAAATGGCATGCCATATAAAAAGCCAAACATTAGCATTAACCATAAGATATTGGTTGGCGTGTTAAAATAGATAACAATAGGTAAAAATAATGCAGTACCAATCGTACCAAAAGCAAATAAAGCACGGCGACCAAAGCGATCTGCTAGCACACCGGCGACGACTTTAGCAAAAATCATAATTAAGAAAGTACCTACCATGTAGGTGGTCATTTCCTTAAACTTGATACCTAAATCCGATTCTAAATATGCAGGTAACCAATTACTTAAGCCTGCATAACCAAACTGTAGCGCACCAGCACTTAAAATCCATAACATAAACATCCAGCGATGATTCTTATCACGTAAAATGACCAGATAAGGATTTTGTTTTTTGACTTTGTTGTTAGGATTTAGAGCTTCTTGGCGTTTTATTTCGCGCGAGCGCTGCCAAGAGTCTGGTTCAGGTACTAAAAAGTACAGCAGAAATGCCAATACAATCGGAATAATCGTAATCCAGTACAGCATACGCCAGCCATATTCTGGAATAATCCAACCTGCTAATAAAGTCGCACATAAAGAGCCTAAGGTGAAACCGGTCATGAGTGTTGCTAAAACAGTAGTACGGTATTTAGTCGGTACATATTCAGACATTAAGGTATTACAAGCAATATATAAAGAGCCCAAACCAATGGCTGCAATACTACGAATAATAATAAATTGGTGATATGAATCAACAAAACCTAAGGTACAAGATAAGGTGGACGCTAAAATCATGTAAAAAACAATGACTTTTACCCGGCCAAAGCGGTCACACGCCCAACCCCCAATTAAGCCACCTACTACGCCGCCGACTAAGCTCCAACTGCCAATAGCACCTACTTGTACTGTGGTTAAGTTAAATTCAGCCTTTAAGCTGGTCAAGCTATAGGCTAAAAATGCAATATCAATTCCGTCTGCCAATAAAATAAAGAAACACAAGATAAAAGCAGTCAGCCATATTTTTTTGGGTTGCACCTGTGCCTCTTGGGCAGCTGATGCGTCTGCTACATGATCCGTCATTGAGCACATCCTGTTTAGAGTTGTTATTTTAAAATAATGTTGATTTTTGAGTTTTAGGAATTAAATTCCGCTTAACGGAATAATATGTTTAGCATGTTTTTTATACTTTTACAGCGTTAAATTGATCTAAATAGTCAAAAAATTGTAAAAATACGATTGTGTACTAACTGGATGTTGCATTTGTACTGGTCTATCCATTATGATTTGAGCTGATTTAAAATAATATTTCACTATACAAAACTATAAGAATAGGTCACAGGAGTGAGTTATGTCACAACAACCATGGATTGCTGAGTATCAACGATGGAACGTTAATCCTGCATTTGTTCCACCACATCCGGATTTAACCTTAGCGCAAGTGATTGATGAAAAACTGCGTTTATTTGCAGAGAAAACCGCATTTATTTTTCTTAATCAAAAATATAGCTTTCAACAAGTCGATGAATTCAGTCACAGATTAGCGTATTTTTTGCAACAACAAGGTATTGCTGCGGGCAGTCGTATTGCGGTCATGCTGCCCAATATTATTCAGTATCCAATTGCAAGCTTTGCAATTTTAAGAGCAGGTTATATTTTAGTTAACGTTAATCCACTTTATACCCAGCGTGAGTTATATCATCAATTACAAGACTCAGGGGCTCAGGTTTTGATTGCGTTAAATTCAACTTTGGAAAAGCTACAAGATTTAGAGCAGTGCCCTGATTTAACCCATATTATTGCGACCACGGCTACAGATCTGGTCTTGCAAACCTCATCAGCACCGCATATTCCTGCATGCCCTCAACAGGTAAAAGCATTTGATTTGTTCAATATCTTAGAAAACACCCCAGCGTCTGAATTAAATCCGCTACAACAACAGCAACAAGATACGGTCATTTTACAATACACAGGGGGCACTACAGGCTTATCTAAAGGTGCAGAACTCACTCATGCCAATATTTTATTTAATGTGGCACAAAACAGTACTGTGTTCGTGAGTCATTTTGGTGATCGCGTTGCAGAAGATGGTGAATCAGTATTATGCGCGCTGCCGCTGTATCATATTTATGGCTTTACCATTTGCTTATTTAGTTATGGTTTGGCACGTGGTTTCGCCAATATTCTTATTCCAAACCCACGCGATTTAGACAGCTTAGTTGACCAATATCAGCAATACAGACCTACGGTTTTTCCAGCAGTGAATACGTTATTTAATGCTTTGGCACATCACCCACGTTTTGTTAGTTTAGATCATAGTCATTTGAAAACGACGACAGGTGGCGGCGCTAAAATTTTAAAAGCAACTGCAGATCGCTGGCAAGCGGTGACCGGTCGCTATATTTATGAAGGCTATGGCTTATCAGAAACATCGCCCACAGCAACGTTTAATCCACCGTTAAGTGAACGCTTTAATGAAACTATTGGTTTGCCAATTGCAGGTACCGAAATTGTTATTCTAGATGAGCATGGTCGACGACTTGGCTTTAACCAAGCGGGAGAAATTGCGATTCGTGGCCCCCAAGTAATGAAAGGTTATTGGCAACAGCCAGAAGCCACCCAGAAAGTCTTTACTCCAGATGGCTTTTTCTTAAGTGGTGATATTGGTTCGATGAATGAACAGGGCTACATCACCATTTTGGATCGCAAAAAAGACATGATTTTAGTGTCAGGATTTAATGTTTATCCAAATGAAATTGAATATGTCTTATCACTGCATCCTAAAGTGCTAGAAAGTGCAGTAATTGGAGTAGAGGATGAAAAATCTGGTCAAGTGCCTAAAGCCTTTATTGTCAAGAAAGATCCAAGCTTGACTCAAGAAGAAATACACAGTTATTTAAAGCAGCAGCTGACCAATTATAAAATTCCAAAATATCTTCAATTTATAGATGAATTGCCTAAATCAGCGGTAGGAAAAATTTTGCGTCGTGAATTACCTCGTGATTTAGATCATAATGATTTAGCTCAAGTGTCTTAAATAAAACAGCCATCGAAAGATGGCTCTTTTTTAGGCTGCTTGTATAAACTGCTGCATATAGCGTTGTAAATCATTTTTCATCTGAGTTGGTATCTGCTGTTTTACAAAACTGTCTTTGCATACCAGCACAATCACACTACTGGCGCTGGCCACACAACAATTTTGTGCTTGGCTATAAATATCATATTGCATTACAAAACTACTCTTGCCCACATGTGTCACTAAGGCTTTGGTGGTGAGCGTATCAGGGTAAAAAACGGGTTGTTTATAGGTACATTCGTTTTTTAAAATCACACTATACAGCGAATGTTCGAAGAAATTTAAAGCATCCAAAAAGGCAATTCTCGCATCTTCAATATAACGGAAATAATGTACATTGTTTAAATGTCCAAACGCATCCATTTCACCCCAAGCAATAGGGCGACTTACGCTTAATAATTGTTGTAAAGGCATCGACTACATCCTAAATAGAATTGTGTTGTGTTTTTAGGTCAGCATTATTTTTAGTTAGTCTGTAGTATATTTAAACATAAGCTGTAGCGCAATTTTTATCATTCATGATGGATCTGTTAAAAGTGCAGCTAGAGATGATATAAATTGATGCTCTTTTGCTATTTGTATGGCTTATCAATCAGGCTTTTGGTCCTGATTTTGTATTGGAATGAATGGATCTTAAATCCTATTACCCATCAACTCTAAAATGAAGTTCAACTGCATTAACCAGTCAAAAATACAGAATACTTAGCTATAGTTTAGTGAAATTTAAAAATGTTAACCTCAACACAGTTGAGCAGCTTAAAAAGCTTATTTTGGAGGAATTTTCACACAATTTGTAAACTTATTTAAGCGTTGTTGGGTGATTAGTAATCTTGATTGATTTTGTCGGAATTGCGACCAATAATAACCTTGCTCTAGCATAAATGAATTGACACCCCTGTTACCTTGTTACGATTTTATGCTAGGGTCTTTTTCCTGCCATTAGTCTGAAATTTTTGCATGTCTCTCATTTTATTTTATTCTATAAGAAAAAATGTTGAGTGAAAAAATGAAGCGTTCTAAACAGCAGGCGGCACTGCAGCTCACAGCACAATGGAGTGTGGAGCAGGATTGTTATTTAATTGAGCATGCCAGTCAAAGCATGGCACAGCTGCAAAAGATATTGCCTTTTAATGAAGAAGAAATTAATGCGCGTAAAAAAGTTCTAGGCTTAATGAAAAGACAACGTGCATTACAACGCTTACGTTAGTGTGTGTTGAGTAATTTAAGCAATGTTTTACAGATTTTTTTCAGTACTTTATCTAATTTTTCCTGCTGAGTGCCGGTGCAATAACAGCGCTGATTATAAATTTTATCTTGGTATAAGATACTATAAAAAAATGTACCGACAGGTTTATCCGGAGTTTCACTGCCGCCTTTTTTAAGTAATCCTGTACAGGCCACATAGATATCACAATCAAATAATTTTGGGGCACGGCGCGCCAGTTCTTCAGTGACTTGCATAGATTCAGGACTATACTTTTTCACCAGTTTTTGAGGCACACCTAAGACATTTTTTTTGACTTTTAAGTCGTAACACACTAAACCACCGACTAAAATTTTTCCAGATTGAGGTGTAAGAGCAAAGCGGTGGGCGAGATAACCACAGGTTGCACTTTCGATAAAGCTAATACAGCATTTTTTCTTGGCTAAAGCTTGGGCGCATTTTCGCATGCCAGTACTCCTTTTTTTAGTATTGAGCTTATAAAACTAAATGCAATTCAGGGCTAATATTTACAATCTGCTGCTCAATTCCTGCATAAACATACATAGGCACTATATAACTCAACCTGATCTGGCTGGATTTGCTTTACAGTAAATGAGGCGCAAAAAAAATATGAGAAGGAATGAGTATGAGTCAGAAAAAAGTGCTTATCATGACCTCCAATACGGGAGTAGAGCTGGCAGAATTACAGCAACCGCTGGAATTTTTACGCAGTAAAGGTATAGAAGCCATTCATGCTGCAATTGAAAATAAAGCTGTACGCACCGTAGAACAGGATAGCAAGCCAGCCATTGATTTTGAGCCAGATAGCAGCTTAAGTTCCGTGAATGTAGATGACTATGCTTTATTGCTAATTCCGGGAGGTACGGTCAATGCTGATCAATTGCGTGTGGATCAAGACGCACAGCGTATTATTCAATACTTCGCTGATCATGGTCGTCCGATTGCCGCCATTTGTCATGCGCCTTGGGTATTGATTGATGCTGAACGTATTCAGGGCAAAACCTTAACCTCTTATCATAGCATTTGCTTAGATTTACAACATGCAGGAGGCAACTGGGTCGATCAAGAAGTACAGCGTTGTGCGATGCATGATTGGGTACTGATCACCTCACGTTGTCCAGATGATCTGCCTGCCTTTAATCAAGCCCTTGTGAACGAGCTTGAGCATTCAAGTTAATTTTCAGTTAAATATGACGCTAAAGTACTTGCATGTACTTTGGCGTTTTTTTATGCTCAAGGCGACAATAAAAACATCACAACAAGGACGCTTATGTTATCACTGCTTGAGTTACAACAGCATTTAGTCACACATTTTCCGCGTGCGATGCAAAAATTTCAGCTCGAAAAAATTTTACCCGACAGCACCATCTTAAAACGTCATATTCAAGAGGAAGACTTACGCCCTGGTGCGACAGTCTCGGGGCCAACTTTAATGCAAATTGCCGACTTTGCCGCTTATGTGGGGATTATGGCGGATCAAGGTATTATTGCGAGTGCATTTACCACGAATTTAAATATTAATTTTTTGCGCCGTGCCGCGGCAGATCAGGCGATTATTGTGCATACCAAAATTTTAAAAGCGGGTAAAAATTTAGCCACGGCTGAAATGAGTATGTATTCTGACGGCAATGCAGACATGATTGCGCATGCAGTGGCCACATTTGCATTAATGCGTACAGAATGAAACGCTTCATTGAAACGGCAGTGATTTACCCTACTAAATGACAATATTGATTTCAGTAAATGATTAAAATTTAGCGTTTTAATTTTAAACAATCGGTAAAAATGATGTTTATAATAATAAAGATCGTTTTTACTTACTTTAAAAATCACGCTACTATTTTGCCATTAGAAAGCGTAGGGGAAGGAGAGAGTCCTTACGCTTTCTTTATCATTGGCTCAATACACGCATAGCAAGGTTAGTAAGCAAGGCATTAGAATGTTTTTCGATTGCTGCTTAAAACAGCAAATATTAAAGCTTTGATTTATATTTGAACCAATTCATGGTTACAATTTAGTTTTCTGCTACAAGATGATTGGTCATGATGCACAAGCGAATGCATACTTTAATTCAAACATTATCTGAGCACATGTTTGAACGTGAACAAACGATTGCGCTGTGTGTATTGGCAGGTGTGGCAGGTGCTAACAGTTTTTTATATGGTGCACCCGGTACAGCCAAAAGTTTAATTTCGCGCCGCGTGGCAGCAGGCTTTGAAGTCTCTGAATATTTCGAATATTTGATGAACCGCTTTAGCACCCCAGAAGAATTATTTGGGCCAGTATCATTAAAAGCCTTAAAACAAGATCAATATACCCGTAAAACTGAGCATTATTTACCTAAAGCTGAGTTTGCCTTTTTAGATGAAATTTGGAAAGCCAGTCCAGCAATTTTAAACACCTTGCTCACGCTGCTGAATGAAAAGACCTTTAAAAATGGCGATGTATTGCAACAAGTACCGCTAAAAGTACTCATCAGTGCCTCTAATGAAATTCCACAAGCCGAGCAAGGCTTAGATGCACTGTATGACCGTTTTATTTTGCGTTTGCAGGTACATCCAATTCAACAGCAGCAGCATTTCTTTGCCTTATTAAATGCTGCCCCAAGTAGCAGTAAACTTAAAGTCAGTGAAGACTTAAAAATTAGCCGTGATGAATTATTAACCTGGCGCGAGCAAATTTATGATGTGGTTTTGCCTGAGCATGTGTTAAATGCCTTTAGTCAAATTCGTGCGCAGCTGCAACAGCAATTTGCTGATCAGCAGATTTATATTTCGGATCGTCGTTGGCAACGCATTGCCTATTTAATCAAAGCGGCCGCTTTTTTAAATGGCCGTGACACGGTGCTTATCAGTGATTTATTTATTTTAAAACATTGTTTATGGAATCAGCTCGACGATGTCGCATTTGTAGAGCAAATTTTAGATCAAGTGCTATTGCGTGGGCTATATGATGATTTAGCGCTAGATGATTTAATCCATAACAAAGAACAGCTTGAACAAGAAATCCTGAACTATTTTTATTATACCGATGATGTCTATTATAGCTATTTAATCAAGGGACAGGATTATCTACATGCTGTGACCAATTTAGATCATCATTATCAAGATCAAGCTCTATATTTAGCCTTAGATAAAATGGGCACGAATAAAGACTTCTTTGCCATTGATGCGCAAGGCGAAGAAATTCGTGGCATTGTGTGTAATTTTAACGGCACGCGCCAATGTACGCTAAAAGGCGGTTATTACGGCTTAGAAGAAGTGGTAACGCCAAGTATTAAGTATGCCAAAGGTACGCTACGTCAGCATTTAAAACCAGAACAACAGCAACAATTACAGCGACAACTGGCTGATCTCAAAGCCGAGTTTTTGCAGCAGCAGCAGACTTTAAGCCAACGTTTTAACACACAAAAGCCAAAATTTGCCTCAATCTTTGTAGAGCAGCAGCATGTTCAAAACTTGATTGAAGCACTGGAAAAACAATTGCAACAGTATGAATTACAGTTACAGGATTGTGTGCGTTTGGAACAATTATGCCAACAATAAATACCCCTGCTGCATTAACGGCTGCGACCGAACAACTCATGCAAAGTTTGCAGACATCCAGCTTAAAACATTATTTAAATGATCAAAAAGTGCAGCAGCATGTTGAGCAAAGGGTACAAGAATGGGCTTATCAAGCTAAATCTAATTTAGATCAGCAGCATCCATATTTAAAAGCACAACAGCAATTAGAGCACTGGCTTAAGCTCATACAGGTGGATGCGTCTGAGTTTCAACAACTATTAAATGATTATCAAGAATTTAGTCAATTGCTCGGTTGGTCGGATTTAAGTGATTTTTGGCAGCAGCCGCTTCAATTACAGCGTTTGCAAGACCCCAAGTTTCGGGATTTACAATTTCAATTATTACGTGATAAATGGCAGCGTAAACTGACCGAAGCGGTGGCTGCGTGGGAATTTGAGCAACTGGCCTTGCAGCGCGATGCTTTTTTAGATGATATGAAAGACTTTTTAGCCAGCTTACAGCGTATGGCCAAACATAAAGAGTCTTTAGGTCTCGATACGGGTATCTTTCTTGACTATTCCAAAGGCAAGCTGACTCCACAAGATTTAGACCAGTTTCAACAATGGTGTGAATATTTAGAGCAAGATACTGAACTGGTGCGCTTAGCCCATAGCTTGGGTGCGGCACAACCTTCTAAATATCCACGCAGTGCTGCCTCATTGCAATTGCCACCCGATGCGCATGTTGCTATGCAAACTGATCACGTCCAAGAGGAGCTGATGGGGATTCAATTGGCACGGGATTTAAACAACACTTTGCCACATGAATTGGCCTTACTGGCTGATCCTGATTTAGAAATTCTATTTGATTTAAAATATTTAGAAGAAAATCTCATGAGCTTTAGTATGCAAGGTGAAAGCCAAGCCAAAGTGATTGATCAGCAACAACAGCTAAAAAAACAATTGGGGCAAAAAGGCCCGATGGTGCTGTGTTTGGATACCAGTGGTTCGATGCATGGACAACCAGAACTGATTGCCAAAGCCTTAAGTTTATTTTTGGCCATGCACGCCATGAAACAACATCGTCCCATGTATTTAATAAACTTCTCTACTCAAGTCACGACTTTAGAATTGACTCAAGCCCAAGGCATTGAGGATTTATTGCAGTTTTTAAGACAATCATTTTATGGTGGTACCGATATTATTCCAGCCTTAAGTCATGCTATTGAGATGCTAGAGGCGCCGGATTTTAGTAATGCTGATGTGATTGTGGTGTCTGATTTTATTATGGGACATTTGCCTGAAGACTTAATGCAAAATATTGAGACAGCTAAGCAAAATGGCCACGGTTTTTATGCCGTGGCGATTGGGAATTTCCGTTTTGATCATCTTAATTTAGGCTTATTTGATCATCAATGGATCTATCAAGCCAAAACAGGGCAAGTTGTTGAACTTGCCACAACCTAAAGCGGATTAAGGTTTAAAAAGGCCAGTATGCTGAAAATACTGGCTTTAACAGGATTAGTCGCGCTCGACTAAAGTCAAGATATCGTAGGTTGCAACTAACTCATCACGTTGATTCTTCACTTTAATATCCCAGACCACCACGCCATGCGGTTTTTGCGTTGGGTCTTTTAAGATTTTAGGAGTCTTTTGCTTACAGGTCAGTTCAACTTGAATCGTATCGCCAATTTTTACTGGCTCTACAAAACGTAAGTTGTCCATGCCATAGTTCGCAATTACTGGCCCGACCGCTGCATCAACAAATAAACCTGCGGCAGCAGATACCACAAAGTAGCCATGTGCTACACGTTCACCAAACAACGATTCAGCCGCGCCAATTTTATCCATATGTGCATAGAAATAGTCGCCACTTAAACCCGCAAAGCTGACAATATCGGCTTCGGTAATGCTACGACGTGCCGTGAGTAAACGTTCACCAATGCGTAATTCATCAAAGGATTTTTTAAATGGATGCACACGATCAGCAAAGAATTCAGCGCCTGCAGTCCAGCTATGACCGACTTGGGTTAAAGCATTTGGCGAGCCTTGAATTGCAGTGCGCTGCATATAATGTTTGACTGCACGTAAGCCGCCGAGTTCTTCACCACCACCGGCACGACCCGGACCACCATGCACTAAATAAGGTAATGGCGAACCGTGACCGGTACTTTCTTTAGCACTTTGCTCATCTAAAATGTGCACACGACCATGCCATGGTGCAATCGCGGCCAATAAGGCTTCGATTTGACTGTCTGTATTACGCACAATAGAAGCGACTAAGCTGCCTTCACCACGTGCCACTAAATCAGCAAGCTCATCGAGATTTTGGTATGGCATTAAGGTACACACTGGGCCAAAGGCTTCAGTATTATGTACTACATCCGCTTGGCTTGGTTGGTCGCAACGCAATAGCGCAGGTGGATAGAATGCACCTTGCTGTGGTTGTGCGGCATCAATGCTAAAGTCTTGACGTAAATGACTACCAAACACCACTTGGGCTTGGCTGGCAAGTTGCGCAACTTTTTCAGTCACATCTTGTTTTTGTTTTAGGCTGGCAAGCGCGCCCATGGTCACGCCTTCACGTGCAGGATCACCCACCACCACTTTAGCAAGTTTGGCAATCAAGCGTTCTTGTACAGTATCAATGAGATTTTGTGGTACAAAAGCACGACGAATGGCAGTACATTTTTGCCCAGCTTTGGTGGTCATTTCGCGGAATACTTCACGTACAAAAAGGTCAATTGTCGTGTCGTTGGCATCTTCGACTAAGATCGCGCTATTAACGGAATCGGCTTCCATGGTAAATGCAATCGAATGAAGATTTAAATGCGGATGCTGACGTAAACTTTGACCTGTCGCGGCAGAGCCAGTAAAGGTAATGGTATCTTGTGGGCCTAAATGCTCAAATAAATCATAAGTTTGACCGCAAATTAGCTGTAGAGCACCTTCAGGCAATAAGTTGCTGGCTAAAATGTCACGTACTACCGCATGCGTTAGCTCAGCACCTTCGGTGGCAGGTTTCACAATACACGGCACGCCAGCCAACAAGGTTGGTGCAATTTTCTCTAACATACCCCAAATTGGAAAGTTAAAGGCATCAATATGCACAGCTACGCCTGCTTTTGGGGTTAAAATGTGCTTGGCACCAAAGTTCCCTTGTTTGGACAATGGCAACCATGCATCTTCTACCCAAATTTTTTCATCGCTTAGTTCACGGCGTACCAAACTTGAATAGGCAAATAAAGTGCCAATCCCGCCCTCAATATCAATCCATGCATCTTTACGGGTTACACCAGTTGCATAAGCCAACTGGTAATAGTCTTCCTTACGTTCCATCAAATATTGCGCGATATTTTTTAAGGCATTGGCACGTTCATGGAAAGTGAGGTTCGCTAAAGCACGGCCTTTTTGTTTGGCATATTGCACAATTTTTTGCGTATCAATGCCGTGACTGCTCACTTCATAGATCCGTTGACCGCTAATGGCATGATACACCGGGCGTAGACTTTGTGTAGCGGTGTACTGTTCACCATAGACCAACGAACTTAAAACTTTAATTGACTCTTGGCTTTCGTGTGTAGCGGGCGTGTCTTGTTGTTGTTCAAGATCAAGCATACGACTGACTCCTTATCCTGTATTCCATAGTTTTGTTTGAATTATTGTGTGCTAATTTGATATTTAAATAACAAAAAGTCAATCATGTTTTTAATTAAATTTTATTTAATGTGAAAAATATAAAAATTAATTTAATAAAAAACAATGTCTTATCAAATTTGATTCATAAAAATTTTATGATACTAATAAAAATGTATTGATTTTAAATGTGTATCGTTTTAATTTAATCGAAACACTTAGGATAAGTGAGGACAATAAGATGACAACCGCAGCCGCGTTATTTGAACAAAAAATACAACAGGACGTTTCCATCGAGCCTAAAGACTGGATGCCAGATGCCTACCGTAAGACCCTCATCCGTCAAATTGGCCAACATGGTCATTCGGAAATTATTGGTATGTTGCCAGAGGGCAACTGGATTACCCGTGCACCAAGCTTAAAGCGTAAGGCGGTGTTGCTGGCCAAAGTCCAAGATGAAGCAGGGCATGGCTTATATCTTTACAGCGCGGCTGAAACCTTGGGTGCTGACCGTGATGACATGATGGATAAGCTGATTAGCGGCAAAATGAAATATTCATCGATTTTTAACTATCCAACGTTAACTTGGGCAGATGTGGCGGCCATTGGTTGGTTAGTGGATGGCGCTGCAATTGTCAACCAAGTGGCGCTGTGCCGTACCTCATATGGTCCTTATGCACGTGCCATGGTGCGAATTTGTAAAGAAGAAAGTTTCCATCAACGTCAAGGTTTTGAAGCCATGATGGCCTTGGCGGCTGGTAGCCCTGAGCAAAAACAAATGGCGCAAGATGCTGTCAATCGTTTCTGGTGGCCGGCATTAATGATGTTTGGTCCTAATGATGACAATTCTCCAAACAGTGCGCAAAGCATGGCTTGGAAAGTTAAACGTTTTAGTAATGACGAATTACGTCAAAAGTTTGTCGATAACACGGTGCCACAAGTGCTACAGCTTGGGCTGACTGTGCCAGATCCTGACTTGAAATGGAATGAAGAAAAGGGTCAATACGAATTTGACGAAATTAACTGGGATGAATTCTTTGCGGTACTGGCAGGCAAGGGCCCATGTAATCACGAACGTATTCAGGCGCGTAAAAAAGCATGGGAAGGTGGTGCTTGGGTACGTGAGTCTGCCGCCGTTTATGCACAAAAGCAGCAACAAGATGCTGCAGCAAAAGTCGCTTAAATTTTTGATGAATAAGGATATACAATCATGAATAACAAAAACAACTGGTCACTTTACGAAGTTTTTGTCCGTAGTAAACAAGGCTTAAGTCACCGTCATGTGGGCAGCTTACGTGCTCCAGATGATGAGATTGCGCTGCAAAATGCCCGTGATGTCTATACCCGTCGTAATGAAGGGATCAGCATCTGGGTAATTAAGTCTGAATTGATTACTTCATCTCAACCTGATGAGAAAACTGAATTTTTTGATCCGTCATTAGACAAAGTTTATCGTCATCCAACCTTCTATACCATCCCAGATGGCATTGAGCATATGTAAGGGAGAATGATGATGACAAATGCAACACTGGCACAATTTTTACTGCATGTTGGCGATAGTCAACTGATTTTATCGCATCGTTTGGCAGAGTGGTGTGGGCATGCACCTGAACTAGAGCTTGATATTGCGCTTGCCAATATTGGTTTAGATTTATTAGGTCAAGCGCGTAATGCTTTGACTTTGGCGGGTGAGCTCGAAGGTTTGGGTCGTGATGAAGATCAATTGGCGTATTTCCGTCATGAACGTGACTACCGTAACTTATTGCTGACTGAACAACCCAATGGTGATTTTGCGCAAACCATCGTACGTCAATGGTTAATGGATCATTATCATAGCATTTTATTAAATGCGTTAACTGCAAGTAAGCATGCTGAAGTGGCTGCATTTGCAGTGAAATCACTTAAAGAAGCCAAATATCATGTGCGTTTTTCAAGTGCTTGGATGGAGCGCTTAAGTTTAGGCACTCAACTTGCTCATGAAAAAGTACAAGCGGCGCTGGATGAACTGTGGCGTTTTACTGAAGAGTTGTTCAGCACAACTCAAGATGAGCAAGCCTTAATTGAGCAAGGTATTTTGCCAAATTTAAGTAGCTTAAAAACCTTATGGACAGAAACAGTATTGAATGATGTCGAACGTTTAGGGTTAACAGTGCCTGCTTTAGGTGCTTATCGTAATGGAGCCAAACAAGGCTTACATACTGAGCATTTAGGTTACATTTTAGCAGAGTTGCAATATATGCAACGTAGTTACCCAAATATGGTTTGGTAAATCGCAATCACAGGGAGTGAGACGCATGAATTTAATTAAACACTGTACCGATCAATGCTGGGACGTTTTAGCCAACGTTGCCGATCCCGAAATTCCAGTGCTGTCGATTTTAGATTTAGGCATGGTACGTGGGATAGATTTAGATGCAGATGAACAGATTATTGTGCGTCTGACGCCAACCTATAGTGGTTGTCCTGCAACAGACTTACTCAAAAGCCAAATTGTTGAAGCACTCAATGCTGCAGGCTTTGCCCCAGTGAAGGTTGTGATTGATTTATCGGAAGCTTGGAGCACCGATTGGATGTCTGAGCAGGGCAAAGATAAATTGCGTGCTTATGGGATTGCCCCCCCAGTCGGCGAAGCCAAAACTTGTGGCAGTCATGTGGCGTTAGGCGCTGGCATCCAATGCCCACATTGCCAAAGTACCCAGACCCAATTACTCAGTGAATTTAGTTCGACCGCATGCAAAGCCTTGTATCGTTGCCAGAGCTGCTTAGAACCCTTTGACTATTTTAAATGTATCTAACATTGAAATAGATCCAACAATAAATACAGTCAAAGTTAAAAAAATAGGGAGATTTTTATGAGCCAATTCGTACCTTTAGTGGTTAAATCTGTAACACCACAAACCGATAGTGCCATTTGTATTGCATTTGATTTACAAGATAATTTAGCCGAGCAGTTTCAATATCAACCGGGTCAGCATTTAACCATTCGTCATGTGCATCAAGGTGAAGAGCTGCGTCGTTGCTATTCTATTTGTAGCTATGGTCAAGATGAAGACATCAGTATTGCCATTAAAAAGATCCCTGAAGGTATTTTTTCCACTTGGGCCAATGAGCAGGTCAAAGTGGGTGATGTGTTAGAAGTGATGCCACCACAAGGGGTATTTTTCCAAAAAGCGGCCAAAGTGGGCGGTAAACGTTATTTAGCTTTTGCTGCGGGGAGTGGTATTACCCCGATTTTATCGATTGTGAAGTCAGTGTTACAACGTGAACAAGATGCAGAATTTACTTTGGTGTATGGTAATCGCTCTTGGAAGCAAACCATGTTTGCTGAGCAAATCATGGATTTAAAAGACCGTTATAAAACCCGTTTCCAACTGATTAATGTATTCTCGCGGGAAATGAATGATAGTGCCTTGTTTAATGGTCGCATTAATGCAGAAAAACTAGAACAATTATTCCAAGCCGATTTACTCGATCAACGTTTTGATCACTGCTTTGCCTGTGGGCCAGAAGACATGATGCAAGCGGTGGAAGAAATTTTGCCAAACTATGGCATTGCACGTGAAAAAATTCATACCGAACGCTTTAATACCGGCACAACCAAGGTCAGCCAAGAACAAATCGAACTACGTAGCGAAGAAAAAGTCCATGTGATCTTAGACGGCCGTGAATTGGTGGTTGAAGTCTCAAAACAAGATGACAGTATTTTAGATGCCGCGTTGCGTGCCGGTGCCGATTTACCCTACGCGTGTAAAGGCGGTGTCTGTGCGACTTGTAAATGTAAAGTGTTACAAGGTGAAGTCGAAATGGCGATTAACTACAGCTTAGAGCAAGATGAAATTGCCAACGGCTATGTCTTAAGTTGCCAAGCACGACCGCTAACTAATGACGTACGTTTAAGTTTTGACGAATAAGGGAGCTGCGTATGCTGATCAAGACCCAAATCGTCAAAGCGGGCGTATTGTTAATCGAACTTAATCGTCCTGAAAAACGTAATGCGCTCAATAATGCCACTCTAACGGCGATTGCTGACGCGTTACAAGAAGCCGAACACAATGCTGAGATTCGCACGGTGGTGCTGACAGGCAATAGCAGCTGTTTTGCCGCAGGTGCCGATCTTAATGAACTGGCTGCATTAGATGTGGTCAGCATTCAACAAGATCCACGTCCAAGCTTATGGAAACGCATTGACGAATTTTCTAAGCCTTTGATTATGGCGGTAAATGGTTATGCCTTTGGGGCAGGGTTCGAATTAGCATTGCATGCCGATATTGTGCTCTGTGGTGATAATGCGCAATTTGCCTTGCCTGAAATTAGCTTAGGGATGTTGCCGGGCGCAGGTGGTACGCAGCGTTTAGCACGCTTGGTAGGTCAGCAGCTTACTATGCGCTGGGCCATGACAGGTACGCCAATTTCAGCACAAACTGCCTTACAACACGGCATCACCAGTCAAATTTGTCCAAAAGATTTAACGGTGCAATATGCAATTGAATTGGCAGAGAAAATTGCCAAGCAAGCGCCGCTTGCCATTCGTGTGATTAAACAATCATTAAAAACAGTGCATGAAGTGAGCTTAAGCCAAGGTCTCAAACTCGAACGCCAACATTTCGTTTGGCTGGCTGCCACCCAAGATCGCCAAGAAGGCATTCATGCATTTTTAGAAAAACGCCAACCGCAATTTAGAGGTGTGTAATGGACTATCAAACAATTATTGTCAAACAACAAAACGGTGTTGGCTATTTAACTTTAAACCGTCCGCAGCAACTGAATAGCTTTAATGAGCTGATGCATCAAGAAGTGGCAAAAACTTTAAAAGCATGGGCTAAAGATCCTGAAATCCGTGCTGTGGTGTTGTCTGGTTCAGGTCGTGGTTTTTGTGCCGGTCAAGATTTAAACGACCGTGTGGTAGATCCGAATGCTGCTGCACCTGATTTAGGTCTATCGATTGAAAAATATTACAACCCGATGATTCAAACCATTACCGAAATGCCAAAACCTGTAATTTGTGCGGTCAATGGTGTGGCTGCGGGTGCCGGTGCCAATATTGCGCTTGCGTGCGATATTGTCATTGCGGCAGAATCTGCATGCTTTATTCAAGCCTTTTGTCGTTTAGGTTTGGTGCCAGATTCAGGTGGCACATGGTTCTTACCGCGTTTGGTGGGGCGTGCACAGGCGATGGGCTTGGCATTATTGGGCGATAAAGTCTCTGCGCAGCAAGCCAAAGACTATGGCATGATTTGGCAAGTGGTGGCGGATGATCAACTGACGCTTGAAGCAGAAAAACTGGCGGAACATTTAGCCAAGCAACCGACCTATGGTTTATCGTTAATTAAAAAAGCTATTCATGCCGCTTATGACAATGACCTCAGTGAGCAGCTGATTTTAGAACGTGATTTACAGCGTTTGGCCGGTCGTTCAGAAGATTATCGTGAAGGTGTGCAAGCCTTTATGCAAAAACGTCCACCGCAATATAAAGGCTGCTAACGATGCGTGATTTATTTCAAGCTAAAGTCGCCGTGATTGGCGCAGGGACCATGGGGATTGGTATTGCCCAACTGGCAGCCAGCTATGGTCATTCGACTTATCTGTATGATGTGGATGCCACACGTACTCAAGCGGCATTAGACGGTTTAAAACAGCAATTGGCTGCGCGTGTGGCTAAAGGCAAACTGACGCAAGCCGATTATGATGCGACTCTGGCCAATTTAACTGTAGTAGAAAAAATCGAACAACTGGCAGATCGTGATCTGGTGATTGAAGCGATTGTCGAAAAACTCGAAGTTAAACAAGCTCTATTTGCGCAATTGGCCAGTATTTGTAATCCAAACAGCATCTTTGCCTCAAATACTTCATCAATTTCGATTACTGCAATTGCCGCGAAAGTACCACAGCCCGAGCGTGTGATTGGTTTGCATTTCTTTAATCCTGCACCCGTCATGAAGTTGGTCGAGATTATTTGTGGCTTACAAACCAATACTGAACTTGCCGATTCATTACATGCTTTAATGCAGAGATGGAAAAAAGTACCTGTTCGTGCCAAATCCACCCCAGGTTTTATTGTCAATCGTGTGGCACGTCCATTTTATGCCGAAGGTCTACGTGCCTTACAAGAACATATCACATGTCCAGAAGTGCTCGATTACGTATTACGTGAATGTGGTGGTTTTGCCATGGGGCCATGTCAGTTGACTGACCTGATTGGGCAAGACGTTAATTTCTCTGTCACACAAAGTGTGTATCGTGCCTTTTATGATGAACCACGCTACCGTCCATCTTTGGTGCAACAAGAACTCGTTGATGCCGGTTTCTTGGGGCGTAAAACGGGTCAGGGTTTCTATACTTACCAAGATGGTAAAGTGACGCCGCAGTATCTGCCTGAAACACTCAATAGCATTACACCGCAGCAGATTCAAGTGCAAGGCACATGGTCGGCACAGCCTGAATTTATGGCGCGTTTAAAACACAGCAGCCTCAAGCTTGAGTTAAACCCAGCCCAGCAAGATATGATTGTTGTGGATGATATTCAGATCACGCTAGCTGATGGTTCAAGTCTAGATTTAAATATCGATGGGCAAAAACGCGTCTTTATGGATTGGCATCATGCTTGGGACAAGGCTCAAGCCATTGCACTGAGTGCTTATGGGTGTGATGAAAGTGATTTTGCGAAAGTGAATGCATTATTTTTAAGTCTCAATGTGACACCGATTTGGCTAAAAGATCATGCTGGTCTATTATGCCTACGCAGCATTGCCTGTTTAGTCAATGAAGCCTGTGAAACTGTCTTACACGGCGTAGCGACCGAACAAGATATTGATTTGGCAATGAAATATGGTGTGAACTACCCAATGGGTCCATTTGCATGGGCAGAAAAAATTTCATATAACACTATTTTAAAAACTTTGGAAAATGTGTATCGTATCTATGCGGAAGAAAAATATCGACCAAGTCTATATTTACGCAAGAAAGCGGCATTAGAAAATGCACAACAACAAAAATTAATGGATTATCGCCAAGCTGGCTAAAACAGGATGTAAAGTATGCAAGATGTATATGTATGTGACATGATTCGTACCCCAATTGGTCGTTATGCTGGCGGCTTAAGCACTATTCGTACCGACGACTTGGCAGCGTTACCGATCCAATATTTAAAAAACAAGCATCCGAATTTACCATGGCAACACCTCGATGAAGTGATTTTAGGTTGTGCCAACCAAGCGGGTGAAGATAACCGCAATGTGGCACGTATGGCAAGTTTACTTGCGGGTTTAGGTGAAGATGTACCTGCGATTACTGTGAACCGCCTATGTGCTTCAGGTTTAGATGCGGTGGGCTTGGGTGCACGTGCCATTAAAGCGGGTGAAGCACAGTTTATTTTAGCTGGTGGTGTAGAAAGCATGAGCCGTGCGCCATTTGTGCAATCTAAACCAACTGCTGCGTTTAGTCGTACCCCAGAAATTTTTGATACCACGATTGGCTGGCGTTTTATCAACCCAAAATTTAAACAGCAATTTGGCACCGACAGCATGCCAGAAACCGCTGAAAACGTAGCAGCAAAATACAACATTAGCCGTGAAGATCAGGATTTATTTGCTTATCGTAGCCAACAAAAAGTGGCTAAAGCACAGCAAAACAATATTTTTGCTGAAGAAATTATGCCCGTTGAAATTATTCAACGTAAAAAGACGTTATTAGTTGAACAAGATGAGCACCCACGTGCTGACACGACACTTGATGATTTAGCAGCGTTAAAAACCCCATTCAAAAAAGAAGGCGGTTCGGTGACTGCGGGCAATGCATCAGGTGTCAATGATGGTGCGGCTTGTGTACTACTTGCTAATGCTGAATTTGCGCAAGCCCATGGCTTAGATCGGGTGGCGCGTGTGGTGGGCATTGCCAGTGCAGGTGTAGAAGCCAAATATATGGGTATTGGCCCGGTACCTGCCATTCAAAAAGTTTTAAAGCAAACGGGCTTAAGTTTAGAGCAAATGGATGTCATTGAGCTGAATGAAGCCTTTGCTGCCCAAGCCTTAGCCGTAACGCGTGAACTGGGCCTTAGCGATGACGATGCGCGTGTCAATCCAAATGGTGGTGCAATTGCACTGGGTCATCCACTAGGGATGAGTGGTACACGTTTAGTGATTACCGCAGCCAAAGAGCTTAAACGCCGTAATGGTCAATATGCACTATGTAGTATGTGTGTGGGCGTGGGCCAAGGTGTGGCTTTAATTTTAGAAAACGTCTAAACAAAAAATTGTAATAACAATAAGCGCTGTCAGGATGATGGCAACAAGGAGTACAGCATGAATATGAATGCGATCGAAGCGATTGAACGCGCGTCTATTGACGAATTACGCAATCTACAATTACAACGCATGCAAAAAACCTTACAGCATGCCTATGACAACAGTACCGTCTATAAACAAAAATTTGATGCCGCAGGTGTGCATCCAAGTGATTTAAAAAGTCTTGAAGATTTGGCTAAATTTCCGTTTACCACCAAACAAGATTTACGTGACAATTATCCATTTGGTATGTTTGCCGTTCCGCAAGAACAAATCGTGCGTGTGCATGCTTCATCGGGTACTACAGGTCAACCGACGGTAGTGGGTTATACCCAAAATGACATTAACGTCTGGTCGGATGTGGTGGCGCGTTCCCTACGTGCAGCGGGCTTAAGTTCTAAAGATACCATTCAAGTCTCTTATGGTTATGGCTTATTTACCGGTGGCTTAGGTGCACATTATGGCGTTGAGCGTCTAGGTGCCACGGTCATTCCGATGTCTGGTGGGCAAACCGACAAACAAGCACAACTGATTCATGACTTTAAACCAACAGCATTGATGGTTACACCATCGTATTGCTTAAACATCATTGAAGCGTTAGAGCGTAAATTTGGTAGCGCCAAAGATTGCTCAATTCGTACCGGGGTGTTTGGTGCTGAGCCATGGACTAATGAAATGCGTAAAGAGATTGAAGAGCGCCTGGGCATTAACGCACTTGATATCTATGGCTTATCTGAGGTGATGGGGCCGGGTGTTGCGATGGAATGTCTAGAAAGTAAAGATGGCCCAACCATTTGGGAAGATCATTTCTACCCTGAAATCATCCATCCTGAAACGGGTGAAGTCTTGCCAGATGGGGAGTTGGGTGAATTAGTCTTTACCACCATTACCAAAGAAGGCATGCCAGTGATTCGCTACCGTACCCGCGATTTAACCCGCTTGTTGCCAGGAACCGCACGCCCAATGCGTCGCATGGATAAAATTGTTGGTCGTAGTGATGATATGATGATTATTCGTGGCGTGAACGTGTTTCCTTCACAAATCGAAGAGCAAATTCTACATATTCCACAACTTGAGCCGAACTACCAAATTCAAATTTGCAAACAAGGCCATCTTGATACGCTGCATATTCGTACCGAAATGCGCCGTGATGGCAGTGGCGTTCAAGCGCAGCAATTGGCACAGCAACTCAAAGCACAAATCAAAACCATGGTCGGTATTACCGTATCGGTTGAAGTATTACCTGAGGGCAGCCTACCGCGTTCTGAAGGGAAAGCTCAACGCGTGATCGATATCCGAAAGTCGGCTTAAACAAATGGGGCAATTTATCGTAAGATAATTGTCCCCAGCATAAATTCGAGATATACAGTGACCAATAATAAATTAAAACAGGCGATTGATGATTTCATTACACATGAATCACTCAGCGGTACCTCACTGATTATGACGGTTTTTGGTGATAGTGTTTATCACCGTGGTGGGGTGATGAGCCTGGCCAGTTTAATTCAACTGATGGAGGTTTTTGGCCTCAATGAACGTTCGGTACGTACTGCAGTCTTTCGTTTGGTACAAAATGGCTGGTTGATTTCTGAAAAAATAGGCCGTACCAGCTATTACCGTATTACTGAAAGCAGTCGACAACGTTTTATCATGGCTGATCAAAAAATTTATAGCTTTGAACAACGTGAATGGGATCAAAAGTGGGATTTGGTCTTATTAAGCTCGGTTGAACTTGAAAATAAAGTGCTGTTAAAACGTGAGCTCGAATGGTTGGGTTTTGCCAATATTGCCACCAACGTCATGGCTTATCCGGGCTGTGATCATTTAAAACTACAAAATTTGTTGTTGAATTTAAGCATGACGGATCAAGTGGTTTTATTTAAGGCTGAAACTTTAGCCTTATGGCAAGAATCTTATCCAACCGTAAAACGGATGGTGGCCATCAATTGGCCGATTGAAAGCTTACAGCAGCGTTATCAAAAATTTATTCAAGATTTCCGCAGCTTCTTTAGTTATTTAGAGAACGAAGAAGACATTGATCCAATTCAAGCTTTTCAGGTGCGGATTTTACTCATTCATCAATACCGTCGGATTTTACTGAAAGATCCCAATTTACCCCTAGAGCTGCTGCCACTGGATTGGCCAGCCTTAACTGCGCGTAATTTAAGCAGTAATACTTATCAAACCGTATATGCTGCCGCAGATGAATTTTTCTTAGAACATGCGCGTACCGCAGACGGTAATATGCCGCCTGTACATCCACAATTTTACAAACGTTTTGGCGGTTTAAAACAAGAACTGATTGCCGACTAAAACCTTGCCACTTTAAAGGAGTAAAGTGATGCCTTGTTATGCCATTGATGGAGTGATTCCTGTGGTCAGTCCACAGGCCTATGTTCATCCAACTGCAGTTTTAATTGGTGATGTCATCATTGAGGAAGGCGTGTATATTGGCCCCAATGCCTGTTTACGTGCCGATTTTGGGCGCATTCATATTGAAAAAAATGCCAACGTACAAGACAACTGTGTCATTCATGGTTTTCCCAATAGTATCACGCGCGTAGCAGAATACGGCCACATTGGTCACGGCGCGATTTTACATGGCTGCCAAATTGGCAAAAATGTGTTGGTGGGTATGAACAGTGTGATTTTGGATGAAGCTGCCATTGCTGAAAATTGTATTGTAGGTGCCAACAGTACCGTCAAAGCCAAAGCCAATATTGCACCAAACCAATTGGTGGTGGGCAGTCCTGCGCGCGCAATCCGTGAACTCGATGCTAAAGAAATTGCTTGGAAAAGCAAAGGCACAGACGAATATATCCGTTTAGCTCAGCGCTGTTTAGACAGCTTACATGAGGTTGAACCTTTGTCTCAAGATGACCCGCAGCGCTTAACCTATGCCGTATTTCATGCCGATTATCAAATTAAAGCGGAGTTGAAAAAATCCTCTTAAAAGTAAACCGTTAAGCAGCTTAGGCTGCTTTTTTTATAGATTAATATTGATCTATGAGGTGAATTTAACCATCACAAGGTCACAGGGATGATGGGGCGAATACAATGTGGCCAAACCTACATCAATTTTTTTGCAAAAAAAATCATAAAAATATATTTCTAAATTTATGCTATTCATGCAGAAAAATAATATTTTTCAATCCTTTGTAAATCACGTTACATAAGCTCAATTGTTTATGCATAGATCGTTCTTGCCTAGAACCATTTAACACATAGATCCAAATTGAGATAGATAAATGAAAAAATTGACTTGGAGTTGCGCTTTAGCCAGCAGCTTATTTTTATGGGGGTGTGATCAAAATAAAGCAGATCCCTCTGACGCCACAACCGCACAAAGTGCAGCTAAGGTGGTCAAATTGATTGGTAAAGATAATCCGCCGTATTCTGATTTAGCTGAATTTGCCCAGCAACAGCTCAAAAAGGAAAATATTGATTTACAAATTCAATATGTTAACGACTCATTAATGCCAAATCGAGTAGTCGATGCCAAAGAAGCCGACTTAAACTTCTTTCAACATAAAAGTTATTTAGACTCAGCTGCTCATTTAAATCAATGGGACCTCAAGGTCGTCTCTTATACCTTTAATACAATTTTTGGTGCTTATTCACCACAGTATTCGTCCATCGCTGCCTTACCTGATCAAGCACGTGTGGTGATTCCATCCGATACAGGCAATAATGGTCGTGCCCTTTTATTACTACAACAAGCCGGTTTGATTCAGCTGAAACCCAATAGTGAAGCTAAAGCCAGTCAAGCCGATATTATTGCTAACCCAAAGCGACTGAAGATTACTGAAGTTGAGCAGCTGATGATTCCATCGGTGTACCGTGATTCAGACTTAACCTTAATTACAGGTGCATATACTGCACATGCAGGGGTGGTGCCTAAAAGAGATGCTTTGGTGACCGAAAAGCCTGACCCTTATTACACTGCAGTGTTAGTGGGCAATGGGGCGTCTATTCAACGTCCAGAAGTACAACGCGTGAAAGAAGTTTTTGAATCTGAAGAAGCCCGCCAATATATTCTCAAAAACTTTAGTGATTATGTGACTTGGCAACGTTAATAACACCAGGTAGTGGGACAAATCGGGCGTTTGCTCTATGTGGCTCAATATAATAATGAAGGAAAATCCTATGAATACGCTCTTGAATGCGATCAATCATGCTGAATTTCAACAAAGTGCATTGTGGCAAGAAGTATTGCAAAAATTACGCGCGGATGCAGTGCTGCGTCAACAACAAGGTGGTCATGCACCATTTGAAAGTATCGCTATTTTAAAAGCGCATAAAATTGGTGCACTGCGTATCCCAGAGCATTTAGGTGGATACGGTCTATCGATTGAGCAACTATTTGAAGTGCTGATTCAAATAAGCGCGATTGATTCTGATGTCACACAAATTTTACGTTCCCATTTTCAATTTGTAGAAGACGTGTTGCGCAGTACAGATCCACGTTTCCAAGAGGTTTGGCTGCAAAAAGTAGCAGAAGGCGCAATTATTGGAAATGCCTTTACAGAGCTAAACAGCATTACCGTAGGCAGTGGTGAATACCAAACCCGTATTCGTGAAGATCAGCAAGGATTGCATTTAAATGGAGAGAAGTTCTTTACCACAGGTACTTTATATGCAGATTATATTTCAGTACGTGTAGGTTCAGAGCAAAGTCGTGCTTATAACGTGGTTATTCCTAAAAATCGTGCTGGCGTAAGCGTGATTGATGACTGGGATGGTATTGGACAGCGTTATACCGCAAGTGGGACCACACGTTTTGAAAACGTGACGGTTTATCCAGAGGAAATTATTCCTGTGGCGAAGGAACAGGTGAGCTTTAAACCATTTACTCAGTTGTATTTACACGCAATTATTGCCGGTATTTTAAAAGCTGTAGAGCAAGATGCAGCACTTGCATTAAAGCAGCGTGGCCGCAGCTTTAGTTTTGCCACTACAGTACAGGCCAGTGAAGATCCTATCTTCTTAGAAAAAATTGGTGAAATCTCTGCCGCGGCATTTATCGCAGAGGCTGCGGTATTACGTGCTGCTGCTCAGCAAGATATTGCCTTTGCCAGCACTCAACAGGGGGTGACAGATTTTGAGCTAAGCCATGCTGCAGCACAAGCTGCCACACAAGCTAAAATTGCCATTGAACCGATTGCACTTAAAGCCGCCACCCAAATTTTTGATGTGGTTGGCGCTTCTGCGACTCGTCGTAGTTTGAGCTTAGACCGTCATTGGCGCAATATTCGCACCCTTGCATCCCATAATCCTGCCAGTTTAAAAGCAGTGGCTTTAGGTAAGCGTCTTGTTCATGGTGAGTATTTACCCAATAATGTGTATTTTTAATGTGGTATAAAATTTGCAAGTATTTGATTGTCCCAATTGTGGAGGTCAATCAAATGCAACATCTATTTAAAATTACACAAATGCGTTTGCTCAGCCCAACCAGCTGTGAGATTTATATGCAAGACAAGACCACCCACTGCCTAAAAGGCTGGTTAGTGGAATGCCAGGCCCATGCGGCCCAGCAATTTTACGAGAAGATCAATCAACTGAGTCAAGCATCCAATCCTTTTCAAGACTTACTCAACTTAAAACAGTTTTATAAAGTTGACGTGATTCGTTAAAAAAAAGACCCCTTAAATGGGGTCTTTTTGTGTCAATCTATGGCTTTTGAATAATTTAGGTGCAATTGCTGACCAATTGGTGGTGAGCCAACAGAGAATTGAGCCGAAAGTGACAAGGCATGCTCCTTGCCAAAAACTAACGCTCAGGCTTTGCCCTAAAATGAGCATCGCAATAAACGCAGCAATGACTGGGCTAAAATAAGAGCTCGCCACCAGTGTAGCTACATTGCCATGCAACATGCCAACATTCCAGGCACCATAACCCAAGCCTAAACTGAATGCAGCGGCAATTAAATAAAATACATTACTGCCTGACCACGGAATGGCGCTCAAATCATGACCTAAAATCAATAATTTAATCCACAATACCAAACTCACCAAACAAAAGAAAAATGCAATTGGATTTTCTTGAGTGCCGTAGCGCCGTGTAAAAGCACAGTAGATTGACCATAGCAAGGCACCGATCAAGGCTAAACCGTAACTCAATGGATTACTCACTGCATTGGCAAATATTTGATCGAAGCTAAAGCCTCCACCACCAAGCTGAATATAGATTAAGCCTGAAATTGAAATACTCATACCCACTAACAGCATCCAATGAAACTTCAGCTGTTTAAAAGCCACCAAAGCCAGCATGGTTAAACTCGGCCATAAATAATTCACTACACTGACTTCAATGGCTTGCTGCGCCGTTTGTGCATAACCAATCGCAAAGGAATAGCACATTTCATACACAACAAATAAGGTACTGCCAACCAGTAAATAAGTTTTAGACATGCGTCTAAAATTAGGTAAACCAAAAATAGCCAACAATAACAGCGTGCTTAAACTATAAATTAGAGTAATTCCCAATTCTGCCCCAAAACGTTCAGTGACTTGGCGAATTAAGCCGAGCATCGCTGCCCACATTAAAATGGCACTAATCCCGCACCAAGTCGCAAAACGTTGAGATAACATGAAAAAATCTCGCGCAAAAATAAGCAATAAAAAAGACCATCTTATTGAGATGGCCCGATTGTGAGGATTTTAGGCGCAATTTTTTCAGCCGTCTATGCGAGTTTCTAGATTGAAGTTATCGGCTTAATTGGATTTATACGTGGCATACTGAGTAGATCATATCAAAATCAACTATCTAGACAATAATGACAGTGAATAAGTAGACTTAAAAAAGCCCAACATTAAGTTAGGCTTTTTCATATCGAGGTTGTATGAGATATAACGCTAGTTAGCGAGATTAGATCTAAGAACTTATCATTGTTGTTTTATGTTCTAGAACCATCTGTTCCCTATGTATTTAGATTAAAAAAAATAATCTTATCCGTACAGAGGAAATTATCTTAAAAATATGTACGTTATAGCTTACAGCACCATGCAGTGATTAAGTTTGATGAAATGGTTTTAATTTGTATTTAAGTGATTGAAATAAATCATAAATTTATGATGGGTGTTTCTAGATCTATTTGTCAGAAATAAGTGATTTTAACTTATACACAAGTTGATAGATTATAAAATACGCACAAGCCTAGTTAGCCAGTGCATTGTTACAGGGCTTGATCGATAAGCATATCCATATCTTCACTTGAGGCTTAGTATTTAACTCCAATCAAGTAAAAAAAATAAACTTAAAATACAGCAGCTTCAACCAAATTAAGTGTTTTGAGATTGGATCAATCTACTATGGCATATTCATTGCTTATTGATAAATGAGCAAGGTCTATCATGATCTAAAACCAAAGACATAGAGCTTATTGAGTAAGGATATTGAATAAGACCATGACGTGAGCTGTATAGGCAGTTGATAGTAACTAAGTACTGCTGTGGCCCAGCGGGTTTAGAACTGTAGATGATAACAACAAAAAATTTAACAAGAGCACAACACATTTTCGCTGCTATTGAAGTAAGTAAACATGAAGGCTGAAGATTTGCCTTAGATTTGAGTAGCTAAGCTGAAATTCGTTGTGATTTGTCATGTGGAGAAAACACGATGCATATCCAAAATTTAAATCATCCCCCAACCGATGTTGTTATTTTAGCGGGTGGTCAGGCACGGCGTATGAATGGGATCAATAAACTGCTACAAAAATTTGATGACCAAATTCAACTGATTAAATTGCATCAATGCTTTAAATCACAGGCCAAACAGGTATGGATCAATAGTCACCGCGATCACTCGATTTACCAAATGCTGGAGCCACATGCCAAAAGTTTTGCTGATGATGAACGGGGGTTTTGGGGGCCAATGATGGGAATGAAAAGTGCATGGTCGCATGTGGAACAGGACTATGTATTATTTGTACCGTGTGATGTTACCTATATTCCTAAACATGTGTTACCACGCTTACATGCTGCATTGGCACGTCATTCAAGTGCCAAAGTTGCTTATGTCGAAATGAATGGTGTGGCGATTTATCCATTTTGTTTAATGCATCGCGATAGTTTATCCATATTACAGTACCATTTGAGTTCAGCACAGCGTAGTTTAAAAGCGTGCTTTCAAGATTTACATGCCCAAGTTGCCAACTTCCACAATCAAAGTCTATTTTTGCACAGCATTAATTCGCTCGATGAGCTACAACAGTACCGTCAATTACAGTATTTACCTAAATAATAAATCACTAATATCTACTTCATGTTTTATTTAAAATAACATCAGTTGACTTATTGCATTGAACTATAGGCTAGAGCAGGCTCATCTAGCCTGATGTAATACAGCAGCTCGAGTTTTATCTATTGTCATAGCTATGTAGTAGCAACAGCTTGGAATATGCTTACACAGCTAATCAAATCTAATAACAAAGTAAATTTAATGTGATTAATATCTTTAAACCAATAAGATTTGATCGATTTTTATAGAAATATGACCCATTGAAACGATTAACACAAACATCACATAAGATATGATTTTGGGCACATTTTAAGAAAAAAATGGTGTTTTATGTTCAAAACCCCTCTATTTTTTTTACAAAAAAACACAATTAAACAGAGTAAATTTTAAAAATAGGATATTTATTAAGCGATTTTTAATGCAAAATACCGGCATTAATTACTTTTAATATTAAATTAATCTTAACAAATACCTAAAAACAATTATATTTGCATAGGTATAGGCTCTTTTTTTTTACAAAAATGAGACTTTATTTAGTTTTTTTAACAAAAAAACATAAATAATTAGCGTAAGTTTATGAAATAGTGACACATTTAACATTTACTTGTAGAATTTACCCCAAAATGGTTACAGACCATTTACATTAAAAAACAAGGTAACAGGGGTTTACATGAATAAAGTATTTAAGACTGTTTGGAATGCATCTCTAGGGGTATGGGTTGCAGTATCGGAAACAGCAGCGGGTCAAAAGAAAGGTTCAAATAAACTCAAAAAAGCGGCGGCAAATGCAGTTGCAACAGTTGTTGTTGGGGCAGCAGCTGTAGCAAGCACAGGTACGATGGCTTGGGTCAATCAGACTCCAAATGCACCCGTTTCAAAACTGGGTGTAACCTTAGGGGTTGGTACAATTGCCATTGGTAGTGAAGGTAGTGGTCCTAGCCGTGAATCGCAAGTAGATCAGGACGGTAATCTGGTATTAAGTGAAAATGGTGAAGAGATTAAAATCGTAAAAAGTAACCAAGCTAAAGCGACTGGTGATTTAACAGTTGCTGTTGGTGCACAGGCAGAAGCAGAAGGTCAGGGTTCTACTGCAATAGGTGCATTAGCCTTAGCTAAAGGGCAAAACTCTACAGCGATTGGACAGTTTTCTACAGCCTTAGATGGTGCTACAGCGCTAGGTGGTTCATCTAATGCTTCAGGTTTACAATCAACGGCTATTGGTACCAAAGCAGAGGCTTTAGATCAAAAAACAATTGCTTTAGGTGATAGTGTTGTAGCTAAAGGCACTAATGCAATTGCAATTGGTGCATCTGCGATAGGTAGTAACTCAATTGCAATTGGTGCATCTGCGACAGGTAGTAACTCAATTTCTTTAGGTGGTGTAGCATCTAAAGAGGGTGCAATTGCAATTGGTCAGGGGGCAGTTTCTGGCTTAAACTCAGCGGCTGTAGGACATAATAACTCGGTTGCAGGATCAAATACCTTTGTATTAGGTACTGGTATTGATCTTAAGTCAACTGTAACTAATAGTGTGGTTTTGGGCGCAAATTCAGAATTAACACAAGTTCATAATGCGCTAGACGTTATGCCTGCAAGCTATGAATACAAGGATGCTCAAGGTAATATACAGCAAAACTATCAAGTTTTTGATTTTGCGGGTTTATATAAATCACAAGATTTTGCTACGGAAGTAGATGCTGAGGGTAACCTAGTTATTAAACGTGATGAAAATGGTCTACCGATATATGCAAATGGACCTTATAAAGCATCTCCTGGCGCAGTAAGTGTAGGTAAATCAGGTGCTGAGCGTCAAATTCAACACGTAGGTGCTGGTCGTATTACTTCTGACAGTACAGATGCAGTCAATGGTTCACAGCTTTACTATGTACTATCTGAAGCAAAACAAGCACAAGCTGATGCAGCTAAACCAATTAACTTTGTTAATGTGGGTGCAGATGGTCAACCTTTAGCCTATAATGATGTGCCTGTATTAAATGCAGACGGTAGCCCTAAACTTGATGATGCTGGTCAACCAGTAACAGAAAAAGTGCCTGTATCAACTCAAGTAAAACTTGGTGATACATTTAACATTCAAGGCGCACAAGTCACTTTAGATGCAGATGGTAACCCTGTATTAAAAGTAGATGCCGCTGCCGCTTCAGCTTGGAAGCTCGCGACAGGTGGTGATGTTGCCAATGCATCTACTATTGGTGGCGATACCAACGTTGTTGACTTTGTTGGCGGCAAAAATGCTGAAGTTAGCCAAAGTGTGTTAAAAAATGATGCTGGCGATGTGATTGGTACACAAGTCAATGTTAAAGTGGCTGACCAAATTCAGTTAACTGAAAACGGTGGTTTAACAATTGCTGCTGGTGATGTTTTTGTTTTAGATGCAGATGACAATAAGATTCCTAAAAAAGATACTGATGGTAACCCTGTATTAGATGCAGAAGGTAATCCAGTTTATGTAACTCAAAACTACCCTAATGCGATTACAATCAATCAAGGTAATATCAACTTTGGTGGCAACAAGCTACAAAATATTGCAGCTGGTACAGCACCAACTGATGCAGTGAATGTAAGCCAATTACAATCTGCAGGTTGGAACGTTATCACTCAGGATAAAGATGCTGCTGGTAATGTAACGGGTACAACTGAAAATGCGGTAAACGGTGACAAAGCGGCGAACAACAGCTCTGTACAGTTTAATGGCGATGACAACATTTCTGTATCACAAACTTCTAAAGAAGTGAAAGATAAAGATGGTAATGTGATTGGTTCTGAAACTGTAATTGCGGTTGAACTTGAAAAAGACGTTGATTTATCAGCAGATGGTTCATTAAGCATTGGTGATACATTACTTAATGACGCAGGTTTAACACTGGCTGGTGCTACAGTAGATGACAAAACTTATAACCCAATTATCATTAGCCAAGGCAATGTAAGCTTTGGTGGTAACCAATTAAAAGACGTTGCAGCAGGTACAGAGCTTACTGATGCAGTCAATGTCAGCCAATTACAATCTGCTGGTTGGACACTGGGTAACGCTGCTGTCTTGGATAAAGACGGTAACCCAGTTAAAGATGCAAATGGCAAGCCTGTAACTACAGCGAAAATTAACCCGAATGATCAAGTTGAACATAAAGCGGGTTCTGATAATGTGACTGTAGGTACGACTGTACAACAAGTTGCGCTAAAAGATGCGAATGGTAACGATGTTAAAGATGCACACGGCAATACAGTGATGGTGGATAAAGCCACGGTGACTGTTGATTTAGCTGATCAGATCAACTTAAGCAAAGATGGTGGTTTAACGGTTGCAGGCGGTGGTACATATAACTTGCTAGATGCACAAGGTAATCCACTGCCAACGAATTATGTTGCAGGTGATATCAACCTTAAACAAGGTGAGGTGAGTTTTGGTGGTAACCAAATTCATAATGTTGCAGCTGGTACAGCACCAACTGACGCAGTCAATGTAAGCCAATTACAATCTGCTGGTTGGAACATTATTGCTCAAGATAAAGAATCTGGTGCAGTCACTGAAAATGCGGTAAACGGTGACAAAGCAGCGAACAACAGCTCTGTACAGTTCAATGGCGATGACAACATCTCTGTATCACAAACTTCTAAAGAAGTGAAAGATAAAGACGGTAACGTTGTCGGTACTGAAACTGTGATTGCAGTTGAATTAGATAAAGATGTGAATTTATCAGCAGATGGCTCATTAAGCATTGGTGATACATCAGTTAATAATGATGGTTTAACGATTGCTGGTATTCCTAAGTTAGATCCAAGTACTGGTCTTGCTTTAACAGACCCAATCACTGGTCTTCCTATCTATGAACAAGCACGAGCACCAATTGTTATTAACCAAGGCAATGTAAACTTTGGTGGTAATGTGCTTGGTGGCGTTGCTACTGGTATAAAAGGTGATGATGCTGTTAACGTTTCACAATTAAAAGATGAAATTGGTAAAGCAGTTTCTGATTCTGGTTGGACGCTAACCACAGGTGGCGTAGCTGCTGATCAAGGCGAGAAGATCAAACCAAATACCACAGTTGATTTCTCTGGTGATGATGTAGGTAATATCCAAGTTAGCAACGAAGGCAGCAATGTTAAAGTTGAACTTAATCCTAACCTTGACTTAGGTAAAGATGGTTCAGTTTCTATTGGTGATACTTTACTTAATGGTGAAGGCTTAACTGTAGGTGACATTACCATTCAAGAAGGTGAAAACGGTGTCAACTTCGCTGGTAACCAAATTAATAACGTTGGTACAGCAACTGAAAATCACCAAGCGGTGAACTTAGGCCAGCTCAAAGATGAAATTGGTGGTTTAGAAGAAACCATTAACAACAATATTGCAAACTCTGGTTGGAATTTAACGGGTAAAGATGCAGCAGGTAACACAGTATCTGAAAAAGTAAATCCAAACGATACAGTTGAATTTGTAGCGGGTCCTTCAGCTAACACCACTGTAACTACTGAAACCACGCCAAATGGCGCGAAAGTTACAGTTGATCTTGCAGATCAAATTACTTTAACTGGCGATGCTGGTAGCTTAACCATTGGTGCTGGTAAAGGTAACAATGCAATTACGATTCAACAAGATAATATCAGCGTTGGTGGTAACCAAATCCATAATTTAGCGGCTGGTACAGACGGTAAAGATGCTGTCAATGTGGATCAGCTAGAAGGTACGGTAAATATCTTTGGTGGTGGTGCAGCTGTGAACCCAGATGGTTCAATTAAAGCGCCAACATACAATGTGAATGGCGGCTCTTATGACAATGTAGGCGATGCATTAGGTGCTCTAAATCAAGCTGATATTGATTTAGGTGACCGTGTAACTAACCTTCAACAATCATTTAATAACCGTATTGATGACGTTGAAGACCGTATGAGTGCAGGTATTGCAGCAGCAATGGCTTTAGAAACAGCACCTTACGTACCAGGTAAATACACTTATGCAGCAGCAACGGCTTACCACAATGGTCAAGCAGCTCTAGGTGTAACTTTACGTAAAACAGCAGATAACGGCCGTTGGTCGTTAACTGGTGGTGTTGCAGCAGGTACAGAAGGTGATCCAAGCGTACGTCTTGGTGTAAGCGGAATCATTGATTAATCCCTTTGGGATTAATCAACTCCCCTTAACGACATTGCATACAGTTTACAAAATTAAGAGAGATCATCATGAATCTATTAAAAAAGAGTGCATTACTTGTTGGCCTAATGACTGCTTTTGGTGTGGCAAACGCTAACGTGAGTTCTGATGTGCATGTATACCCTGGTTATGCAGCAAATAACACTGCAGAAGCAGTAGACTTTCCTGAAATCAAAGAAAGCTACTTAGACCAAGTGCACCGTTATGAAGCTGTAGAAGCTTTGCAAATGAGCAATGGTTTAACCAAAGATCAAATCCGTCATATCTTTGGTCATCCTAACTTCTCTGAAGGTTTATTTAACGTCCGTACATGGAACTATGTACTTGCTCTACGTCAACCGGGCACCCAAGACTACAAAATCTGTCAATTACGTGTAGATTTTGATAAGCAAGATGGTGAATACATCGCGAAAAGCCATTACTGGAAAGGTGCAGGCTGTGCAGCTTTAGATGTGGCTAAAGTAAACACACAAACGATTGTCAACAATGTTCCAGTGATCATTGAAAAGCAAACATTACCTGAGCCAAAACAACACGTAAATGTTGTGTTTAACTTTGACCGTTCAGACGCAGGCAATATTGTTGGTGGCGTAGATGATGTACGTGTACTTGCGAACCAAATCTTAGCTGATCAACCTGCTGTGGTGTATGTTGCAGGTTATGCAGATCGTTTTGGTAATGCAGCTTATAACAAACGCTTATCTGAAAAACGCGCGATTACTGTGACTCAATTGTTACAAGAATACGGCGTTGATGGTGCGAAAATTAAGCTGGGCGGTTTAGGTTCAACTGAACAATTCAAACGTTGTGAAGGCGCTGCAAAGAGTCCAGCATTATTGAAATGTTTAGAAGAAAACCGCCGTGTAGAAGTGAAATGGTAAGTTAAGCCAACTTTAAAAGAACCCCTTGAGCATTAGTTTTTGTGCTCACCTTGAAGGTTCCCCTCGGGGAGCCTTTTTTTTATTTGTATTTTAAACGCATAGATTGCGACCATTTGCTAATGGGTCTTTTATAGAATTTAGCTTAGCCTTGTCAGGCTTCTTTTTTAAATTCAAATGGATAAGGCTATGGAATTACGCCATCTTAAATACTTTGTGACGGTTGCTGAAGAGCAAAGTTTTACCAAGGCGGCAGAGAAACTTTTTATTGCCCAGCCCCCATTAAGTCGTCAAATTCAAAATTTAGAAAATGAGTTTGGAGTCATATTATTTGAGCGAGGTAGCCGTCCATTGCAGCTCACGGAAGCCGGCCAATTTTTTTATCAACATGCGGTTAAATTATTAGCCAATGCTGAAGAAATTAAGTCCATGACCAAACGTGTGGGCATGGTCGAACGTACAGTACGGATTGGATTTGTAGGGTCATTACTTTATGGCTTATTATCACGCATTGTCTATTTATATCGTCAGCAATACCCACAGCTTAAAATAGAGTTGATTGAAATGACCACCACACATCAAATTCCTGCTTTAAAAGAAGGTCGAATTGATGTGGGTTTCGGTCGTTTACGTGTGTCTGACCCAGCCATTCGTCGGGTATTATTACGTAAAGAGCGTTTAATGTTGGCGGTACATGCCAGTCATTTTCTGGCGCAGCAAAAGCAAGGTGTATATTTGGCAGATTTAGTGGATGAAGCAATTTTCTTATATCCTGCTCAGCCTAAACCAAACTTCTCTAGCCAAATTATGAATCTATTTTCTGAGTACAGTTTAGAGCCAAAAAAGTTTCGTGAGGTACGCGAAATTCAGTTGGCATTAGGCTTAGTGGCAGCAGGTGAAGGAATCTGTATTGTGCCAGAGAGTGCTAAGACCCTACAGTTGACCCATCTACATTATATTCCTATTTTAGATGAAAATGCAGTGAGCCCTATATTTATGGCCACGCGTTGCATGGATGAAAGTGAAGATATCAAGGCCTTATTTGACTGTATTTATCAAGTTTATGATTTAGAAGCAATTAACTACGATCGCTCGGCATTTTAAAAAATGTAAAAAGACTATATTGTAAGGTTAAAAAGACGCTATGCTGTGCTAAAAAAATAAGCTAGCGTTCTCTATGCATCATTATTCTAAACTATCCGCACTTGATTTAAGCCTTGCTGTTCAACAGGGTGAAGTAACTGTAGTTGAGTTAAGCCAATATTTTATTGAAAGCGATCTTCGGGAGGCAGTCTCATTAGAGTCTGTTTCCTTTTAGCTTTTTAAATGTAATTTTATCTTATGTTTTAAATATATATCAGAATTCTTTCATACATCATTTTTTACTCGGCTCCAAATTATAGATTCCAGTAATTAAATTGAATCTTAAAGCCAGTTTTCACCTTGGTTTCGATAACGCTCAGCAAGGATTTTGAAAGTTTTTAAACTACCAAATACATGCTCAATCCCAATTCTTCTTTTGTTGCTTTCTTGAATTGGTGTGAAAACAAAGTTAGTAAATAATCAATATAAATCAAATACTTTAATATTAATATTTAGATTAATTTATTTAATCTTGTTTATTTTGGGACTTTGGTATTCTACTATGTCCATACCAAAAATAAATTAACTAAGCAGAAAAAATGACTACACTATTGCTCATTGATGCATTAACAGTATCTGAAGGTAGGGTTAAAAAACCATGTCCAGTTTTAGCTTTGAAAATGATGTTACTGCATGAGCAAACGAGCAGGTTTTCAGACAAGATTAAAAATCAAGCATTACTACTGCTCGCGGCATATCGTAAGTTATTGCTTGCTGTCGCTATGGATTTATGTCATGTAAGAACTCTAAAAAACAGTATAAAAAAAAGACACTGGGGTAAAGTGGATAGAATTCAGCATAAGATAGTTGTTGCAGGCGAACTTCGACTCAAGCACTTAAATTTAGAAGAAATGCCTTTATTTTTAAATACACAGCACTTCTTAAACAAACTACCGATTCCTTTTATTCAAAAATTGATAGAGTGGGCACCACCTGTGGTGAGTGGTCGTTTCTTAATTGAAAATGTTCTAGCAGGTTATATCGCGCAAAAGCGTTTACCATTGGAAAAAATTAAAGTAAAAGCGTTGTGCTCTTCTTTGCAACCATATTTTCATTTAGCTGATTTTTTTGTACTTCTACCCGAATTAGAGGAACTTTATCAAGAATATCAGCAGCAAATTGTTCGCGCAGCACCAACGGCAGAAATTGCTTTGGCTTTAACAGACTTGAAGATAGCAAGGATCTATCAAATTAGGAGTAGTTCATGAATATTTATTTCAAGCAACTTCTAGAATGGATTAATCAGAATGAAAATATCGAAGAACAACAACTGATCCAAGCATTATTTTTATTACGTGCACATTATAACTTAGCTGGTATTGTTGTCATTTGTCAGAGAATTTTCAAATTAATTGAGGATGATAAACTATCAACATTTAATGATGAGCTTAATACATTAAAAATCATTAGTAGATTACAGAGTGACGAGCAATATTCACATTTTTTCTCAGAAACAACGGATAAAAACAAGCATAAACTCACACCGTTGCGCCCATTTACCGGAGAAAGTGGAATTTGTGACTTGCTCTTGATTCAAGCAGGGCTCAGGAAAAATCATGAGAGTTTTGATAAGGTAATCACTTGGTTTTTAGAGCAAATCTTTTACTTTCAAAAAAGAGTACATACTCTAGAGCACTATAGCAATTATTTAAATGGTGATGGAAGTATCAAGCTGAAATTTCAGAAGGGATTTCGTGTGTACAACGCCTTTTTAGCGATTAGACTATTGGGTGATCCAAGTCATGAAGACATTTTAGAACAAGTCAAAGAATTACTGATCCACAACTCACCAAAACAACTGATTCCGTTGATGTCTGTTGTTTCTGAAGATAAACGATTAAATGAGATTTTTTATGCCTTAAAGCTTTTTTTATCGCAAATTTGGGAAAACAATCTACTAAAAAATAAGAAAAAACGTCGAGAGTTTTTACACCGCATAGGATTAAAGCATAAAAAACTTATCTTACAACGCTACGGCTCAATCAGCATTGCCATTCAAGCTCTGGAGGATGTGGATGAAATTCATCGAGGTCTGATCTCTGAAGTATTTCCGTATGATCAGATTGAAGAAGATGAAACCCCATTAGAGCCATTGTTTACATTTTTTCTGGCCGAACAATCCGATTTAATTCGAGGGTTTTATGCTGCTAAGTCTAGTTATCAACATATTGAAGCTGCAAATGTGGGTTTAGTGTGGACCAAATGGCGCTTGTCATTAAAGTCGATTCAAAAAGTATTTCAGCTATGTCAGCCCTCTAATACGGATAGCAGTTTAATTTTACGTGCAAAATTAGCGTTAATATTAAGTTTACTTACTGGACGTTCGATTACTGAATTAACAGCGCCGTGTTTTAGTCAAAATACAGATCAGAATATTGCTATTCAGTATGATCACACTTTATCTGCATATGTACTCAGTGTTTTAGCAGGGACACCGACACTTAAAACAAAGCCAGAAGATTCTAAATTTCATGTGCCATGGACTAAGACATTACATTTGGTTTTACCAAGTGAACTCAATGATTTAATAAATCAAGTCAAAAATCTTGGAATTAGAACCCGACAACAGGCAGTTGAACGCGAAGTTAAAACACTGATTAACAGTGCACCTAAATCGCTAGAAATCAGCCTCAAGAGCATTCGAGATATTCTTCCACGGTTGTTATATGAGCATAGCAAAGGTGATTTAGCTGTCGTTAAGGCAGTGACCAATGCGTCAGGTCGTAATTATGATAATTTAATTCATTATGCCTCTTTTGAGCAGAGGCAACTTGAGCAATTATGGGCTAAATGTTTAAGAACAATAAACATTTATATTCCTGAATATAGACACGCTTCTAGTGAACGCGTGGGCAGTCCGATAGGAATAAAAATTGTTGAACTACAAGATGAAATTACACAAATAAAAAAGAAAATACTTGAGGCTGCGCAACAGAAAAATTGGCAAGTACTCTTTGATCACTTAACATTATATACAGCCTTATGGATGAATCTTGCTACTGCAGGACGAGGCATTAAGCAGCCTTTTGCTCGGCTGATTAGTCAGCAAGGTTGGGCATTGATTCAAGATAAACATCATCAAGATGAATCAACCGATCGTTATGTACCATTGACGGCAGACTTGATCAAACAGATTCAAGTTTTACGTGGTTTGATGGGAATGCTAGGGGAGCAAGTTGAAGCACGTGTTGATTTATCATCTTATGCTGTGCAACTTTGTGATCCTTATCAGATTGATGGTTTAGTGAAAAATTGGGCACGTAAGTTGGTTCGCTCTGATCATAATCAGCTCCCTGGACGGTTTAAGGATGCTGGACTTGGGCACTGGGTACGCGGTCGTCATCCATGGGACATGTTGTCCGTATTTCCTGTATCGAAATTTAAGCAACAGTGGATTGATGTGCAAGAAAACCTGCAAGAACGGTTAGGTTTCGAATGTCTTGATGGTTTTGATTTTTTAAAAATCCAGAATATGCCAACATTCGTTTTAGGCAAAGAGAGTACAGTAACTCAAGCAGAGACAAAGCCACTCATACAATATTCAGAAAATGATGTAAAAGAATGGCTAGAGAACTCAACGTATCGTGCCTACTGTGAGTTGGTTTTTGAGAAAAATCCTGAGCCACAAGTCGCTTTAGAGCTTGGACACCTATTAGCTTGCGATCTAGCTAAAAATACAAAGATTGATTTGCCACAAGCGGTCAAAACCTATTGTGCCTATATTCGCGATAAAACGAAAATCCCATTATTCGTTCAGCTCCCTCAAGAAGCGACGCGTACATGGCTGACATCTGAAAATAGTTTTGGCACATGGTGTTATATTGAACAACAACTACTTGATCTTATTCAGAACGATTTAGATCATTTACCTGCACATAAAAATTGTGATGTCGAAATAGGACGTTTGCTGGTTGTACTTTCCATGTATGCACAACTCTGTCGAGTGAGCCATTTGCAAGCGATGTTGCAGTTTATTGCTTCTGATCAGCCTATAGTGGCTATAGGGAATAGTCGGCTCGTTGAGCTAAAAGTAAGTAATGATAGATCTACAACGAAGATACGCCGTACAGTTCTGTTAAGTCCTTATGTATCGACCTTAATTTTAGTGGATCGACAGTATATACAACTTCGATTAAAAGAGATTTTAGCACAGCCAAAAAATCAACAACGAATAGCGTGGCAAAAGTGTTTTACTATATATTTAAAATATATTGGGCTTAAGTCAACGCTATCGTTAGCGCAATGGTTGAAAGCTTTACAGCAAAATGTGATGTTAAATAGCACGCCGTTGATTGCAGGTTATATATCAGGCCAAGTCCTGACTGAAGATCTTTCAATCAATGAATTATTACGCTTATCCGAATATCAAAAATTAACCTCAGATTTAGATAGTAAAGAGCCAGAGATTGAAATAGAAATAGGGGATGAGCAACTACATTTGTCTGATCTTCTCGCGATGATCGAGAAACTCAAACATGAGTCTAGATCAAGCATTTGGCTTAAGCAGCTTGCAAATAATCACACAAATCACCACTCAGTCTATTTATTGACATGCTTTGTGCAATGGCTGATTTTACGCTGTGATGCAGAAAATTTAAGCCTACAGAATCGAAATATGATTCATCTACATTTGGCCATCGTCAGTGCAGGTATATTGGGATTTTCAGAAGATTTAACAGCAGATTGTTATATTGATGAAGATGTATTTCAAAAATGGATGGAGTTGACACAAGAGTATTTTCCACACCGCAAGCATCTCGCTGCCTGGAATCGCTTTAGAGAATTCTTAATTCAGTTAAATGATGAACGTATAACGTTACACAAGCGTACAGCGCATCAAGTCAGTGCTAAAGTTTTTTCAAGAAATGAAGTGCAGCAGATTATTCAAATATTACAATCTGTAGAATCTGGGGTGAATGATGCTGCTTTACGTCAAGAAATTCAGCGTCATTTTCGTTTATCTGCAGCAATGGGTGTACGCCGTTCTGAGACACTTCATTTACGGCCCTTAGATATTGATGAGGATATGCTCCGAATTCGTCCCTATGGAGAGCACCAGTTAAAAACACTTGGATCAGAACGTGTTGTTCCGATGAATTTATTAAGTCAGACAATTCAAAAGGGATTAGATCATATTGTTAATAATCAAAAAGATTCGATATTAATGTCTGATGTGAATAGTGAGCAGAGGCATTTTTTTAATCAAATATCTCAAATTTTAAAGGAAGTCACGGGAGATGTTGATCTCAGCTTACATCATTTAAGACACACCTTTGCAAGTGCATATACTTTGAAGTGTTTACAAACGGTGGTGGATTTTAAAGCGCTCACGATAGAACTGCCATGGCTACAAACTTGGATGCCATCGAACGAGCAATTGAATACGCTAGTAGGCAATGAAGGACAGGTTGGGCAAGGGATTAAGGCGATTAGTCGAGTGCTTGGACATTTACATGAATCTACAACATTAAAGCATTATGTTCATATTTTATTTCTGGCTACTTATGCCTATAGCATGCAACAGCAGCAACCTCATTTACATACTGCATTTTTCAAGCGAACCATGAGTAGGAGTACTTTATTCAGGCATTTCCAACAAATTAACCAACAGCATGATAAACCGCAATATGAGTTACGAAATACCATCGAAAAACATGTACTCAAAAAAAGCCAAAATCAGAAATGGATCATCTATGCTCAAAAAAGACAGAATTCAACTGAAAAACCGACCAAACACCCATTATTTCAACAGTTTGAAGGTATTGAACGCTATCTCATTTCTGGACAGGGGCAGCCACGATCAGATATTGAAGCCTGGAAGAGAGCTTTAGTTACTATAGCAAATATTCCATCGGGTAAACGTGGTTCAAATATAGGCAGACATCCATTATCGGTACCAGGAAAGTTAGCACGTTTGCCTGAATTACTAAATGCTGTAGATTTTAATTCTGCACAAGAGATTTTAGAGCGATTTGATCATTTAGAACAAAACCAATCAGAGACTTATAATTGGTTAATAAAAAAGTGGTTGTATGAAAGTAATGTCACAAAAGTATTGATGCATTTTACAGTAGAGGACGAAGCTATGCTTTTAATCCTTAAAAAATATCATTTTTTTCCGATAGTGATGAAACATAATAAATATGATTATTTTAGAATTATGTCTCAACAAGCGTCATTGAACGCCGTGCGATGGGTACTTGCGTGGTTGAGTGTAAGATCTTTGGTTATTAGAGATCATATCAGAATCTAAATAAATATGACTTACACCCGCTTTTTTACATAAAGGTTTGAAAAATTTAGTGTCACATTCTCGCTATTTTAAGGGCGAGTCAAGCCCTACGGTGCATGAATATCATTTACCTGACTAGGAAACTTCTTGCTGCTTATTTATCACTTAATAATAATTTATATAAAAGTAAAGTTAGTAAATAAATTATATAAATCAAATGTTTTTTTATTTTAACTTAAATTTAATTGATTTAATTTTGTTTATTTTGGGACTTTATTATTCTATTATTTCGATATAAAAAATAACTTAACTAACCCGAATCATGGATAAGCCTAATTTTACATCGTTGTAAACTTAGGCTTATTGTGATGACAGATTTGATAAGCGGACAAAGATACATAAATCCCAGCGAAATAACCTGAAATGGAACGATGGCGACTGCTGAGCAAGTTATCTTGTTGCTTCAAATAGATAGAACACCAGATCGCTCCTTCGGATTTTCTTGTTTTAGATATTGCCAATAGACGGCTTCATTTTTCTGAAAAAATCATCAATCGTACACAATAAAGTTTTAAACTCGAATGTAGGATGGCTGGTTGAATAGTTTGTGTGGCATAGCTAAAAACTTAATATGAACTACAATAGAAAAAACACTAATCTATACAGGTAGCAAATAATGCGGACTATGGTCTCGCTGCGTATTGTTACACAGCAAACTTGGGACGATCTTGGCGGTTAAGTCAATTGCTTGAATACGGGATGGTTGGTATCAACCGTAGAGTTATGTCAAATGAAGTGGCTCCATTCGGGGGGTAAATATTCAGGATTAGGACGAGAAGGCTCTAAATATGGGTTAGAAGAATTTTTGGAAATTAAATATACTCTTTTTGCAGGATTAGAAACTAAATCACAACTTTAAAGGTCTAGATAATCCTAGCTTGTGGATGAGAAATCCACTTGAAAAATCAGAGGACTAGAGCAATCATTTGAGTTGCCGTGCATAATTTAAGGCTCTAGTCGTATGCTTGATAATAGTGAATCATTTTTTCTAATCGATAATTACTTTCTTAAATTCCAAGCAAATTATTGGATTTTTTAAAACACAGTGGTTATTGAACAAGAGTTCGGCCTGTTCAATAGAACCTCTCGGAAACTATTTTTGTTTGGGTTCGTATAAGCTTTTTAGTTGTAATCAGAAAAAGGGCTTGATAGCCCTTATTTGTAGTATTGAAAAGACTAATTATTATATGCACTTTCATTATGGTCAGTTTTGTCTAGGCCATTTTGTTCTTGTTCCTCATCTACACGCAGAGGCATGATTAGACTTATAAATTTGAAGAGAATCCAAGACAATAAACCGACATATAAGAAGGTAAAGAGGATACTAGCCAGCTGTACGAATACTTGAGGAATAATAGATATGCCTTCGACATTACCTCCAAGTGCGGGTACACAAAACACACCTGTTAAAATACAGCCTACAATGCCACCCACCCCATGCACAGAGAATACGTCGAGCGCATCATCAACACCTAATTTGCGTTTGATCAAGGTGATTGAAAAGAACACTGCCATACTAGCAAGAAAGCCAATTGCAATGGCCCCAAATGGACCAACAAAGGCAGCAGCAGGAGTAATACCTACTAAGCCACCAATCGCACCTGATGCTAGACCGAATGCTGTGACATGACCGGAGACGAATTTTTCAGTTACCATCCAACCAAAAATTCCACCTAATGTAGCGAGCATTGTTGTCATTAGAATAAGGGCTGTAGAGCTATCAATAGCGAGAGCAGAACCTACATTAAAACCAAACCATCCAACCCAAAGTAATGCTGCGCCAATTAAAACAAAGACCACATTGTGTGGTGGATTAGGAGCAGTAGGCCAACCTTTACGTTTACCCAGTACCATAGCACCTACAAAAGCAGCAACACCAGCACCAATATGTACAGCTGTTCCACCAGCGAAGTCGAGCACGCCCCAGTTATGAAACAAGGCACCATCACCCCCCCAAACCATATGTGCCATCGGTCCATAGACAAGCACAGTCCAAAGAGCAGAGAAGAGTATCATCGCGCCAAAATGCATCCTCTCAGCAAAGCCGCCCATAGCAATTGCGGGTGTAATCATGGCAAAGGTCATTAAAAATACAATTAGAATATATTCTGGAATACCACCGACCATACTCTCTGGTGTAATGCCTGCAAGAAAAGCTGTGTTGAGACCGCCAACAAAGCTACTCAGGTTATAGACACCTTCTTGCATCCCTGTAGTATCTGTAGCAAGGCTATAAACTACAATCACCCATAAAATACCGACCACACTGGCAATGGCAAAAAATTGACTAAAAATAGATAAAACGTTTTTTGAACGAACCATTCCTCCATAGAATAGTGCAAGTCCTGGAATGAACATCAGGAGCACAATGACAATGGAAACCATGACCCAAACAGTCGCTGGGGCATCAATGGAAGTTTGTGCAAAGACAAGTGTTGGAAAGAGCAAGCAGCTTGCGAGCAGTAACTTTTTTATATGATCTAATAGCATTAAGTGGTTCCCCTAAATTATTTAAATGAATGACATATAAAAACCTATGGATGAATAGATGAAATAATCGAGATTAATATTCCTATTGGGAATATTAATTTCTTTAAATTCAAGCAATACCTATGCCACATGCTGATGAAGATTTAATTCCTCTAAAAAATAAATACGAATTTTATGATATTTTTTAGAATTAAATTTTTGATAAATATAGATAAAATATAAATTAGAAAAGTTTTTGTTCTGGTTTTACTAAATGAAAGGTAAGAATTTACTATCTAGTCAGAGAATCAAGCGATCGGAGCAAGCCATCCATAGATCAAGAGCATAAGTGAGAAGATAAATATTCAGTCATGCTAAACAATGTACAGTCTTAACATTCTATCAAGTTATTCGTACTCAAAATGATTGGATCGTCCAAGTATTAAAAAGATGGCCTTAGCCATCCTTGAATATGTGACTATCTATTCGTCGTGATGATTTGCGTAATTCACCATCGAAATTAAACGAATTGGTACTTGGATAAGTTGCTCAGGACCATGAGGAATCTCACCTTCTAAGGTTAAACAATCACCAGGTTTTAAATGGAATACTTCGTCTCCATGGCGATAAGCAATTTCACCTTCGATCATATACAACATCTCAGTACCTGGATGAGCAAAAGTTGGAAATTCTTCACTCGCATCATCCATGCTGACCAAATAAGCTTCAAAATTTTTATGAGGACCACGTGAGTGAGTGAGTAGATGATAAGTATGGCCCTTATCTGTGCCACGACGTACGACCTCCATACCTTCGCCTTTTTTGACAAGCATTGCTTGGCTTTGTTGTTGGTCATATTGGCTGAATAAAGTCGAAAGTGGAATGCCCAATACTTCGCATAAACGACTTAAGGTTTCAAGACTTGTTGACACCTGAGCATTCTCAATTTTACTCAGCATTCCTTGACTGATATCTGCAATTTGCGCAACCTCGGCAAGTTTTAACCCCTGTTCCTGACGATAACGTTTGATATGAATACCAATGTATTGTTCCAGTTTCATACTATTTTTGTTCTGTCTCATTTTGGATCAACTCGCACCATTTTGACTCTAATTTAAACTGCATTCGATTGGAAATGTGAAGCAGTTGACGTGTGTTATAAAACATTAAAGGTTTGGAAACTATTATTCCCTGCAGGAATAATAAGGTTTTCTATGGATAAAGTAAAAAAAACTTTAAAAGCGGCAAAGTTGGCAAGAGATTTGCTATTCCCATTGGGAAAGAAAATTTCTTAAAATGAATAATACATTCTTAGAAGAATGATTGCATTTTTCGAGCCAAAAAATCGTTTTTGTCATATTAGGAGTATGTCAATTATGCTGCAAAAGGCCGTAAACGAGCTGTTTGATCAAGAGAATATCATTAAAAAGCCTATGTACCGTCCAGAGGTACAACAGGTCATTGATCAACACAAATTAAAATATGTATTGGCGCAGTTTGTTGATATTCACGGCGCAGCCAAAACTAAATCAGTACCTATCTCTGGTCTAAAAGCAATAGAGGGAAATGGTGTTGGATTTGCTGGTTTTGCAATATCAGGTATGGGCATGCAACCACATGGTCCTGACTTTATGGTCAAAGGAGATCTATCTGATTTGATTCCTGTGCCATGGCAGCCTGGTTATGGGCGAGTGGTGTGCGAGGGTTATGTCAACGGGCAACCCCATCCTTATGATTCACGTTATATCTTACGTCGTCAGGTTGAGCGTTTATCAGCTCGAGGATGGACATTGAATACTGGACTTGAACCAGAGTTTAGTTTGTTCCGCCGTGCGGAAGATGGCAAGCTTAAAATGGTTGATGATTCAGATAATCTAGACAAGCCATGTTATGACTATAAAGGATTGTCACGTTCACGTGAGTTTCTGGAGAAATTGACGGAAGCCCTCATTCCAGTGGGTTTCGATATCTACCAAATCGATCATGAAGATGCCAACGGGCAGTTCGAAATTAATTATACCTACGCCGATGCGATGAAATCTGCGGATATGTTTACTTTCTTTCGTATGGCTGCGGGTGAAATTGCCAATGATTTGGGCATGATCTGTTCATTTATGCCAAAACCAGATCCGAAGCGTGCAGGTAATGGTATGCATTTCCATTTATCTATTGGTAGCAGTGAGTCAGAAAATCTATTCCATGATGCGAATGATCCAAGTGGTATGGGCTTATCTAAAATGGCCTATCACTTTATTGCAGGTTTATTAAAACATGGACCTGCGCTGTGTGCATTTTGTGCACCAACGGTAAATTCGTATAAACGTTTGGTCGTGGGACGTTCATTGTCAGGTGCAACTTGGGCACCTGCATTCATTGCTTATGGTGCAAATAACCGCTCTGCCATGGTTCGAATTCCATACGGCCGTATTGAACTGCGTTTACCAGATGCAGGTTGTAACCCTTACTTAGTCTCAGCGGCCATTATTGCGGCAGGCCTAGATGGTATTGAAAATGAATTAATGCCACCTGAAGCATGCAATGAAAATCTATATAACCTCAGTTTAGAAGAGATTGCAGCACGGGGGATTGACACTTTACCTCAATCTTTAAAAGAGGCCGTGCAGGCACTTGAAGCTGATCCATTATTTAGAGACAAGTTAGGTGCTGAAATTATTGATGAGTTTATTCATCAAAAGAGCATGGAGTGGGTGGAGTATTGCCGTCATGTATCGGACTGGGAAATTCAACGTTATACCGAATTCTTTTAATAACTAAAAACAACTGTAAATTATAAAATGACTGGAGAAAAACTATGTGTGGAATCGTTGGACTTTACTTAAAAAATCCTGCCCTTGAATCACAACTGGGTAAATTATTTGAACCGATGTTGGAATCCATGACAGGTCGTGGTCCAGACAGTGCAGGTTTTGCAATCTATGGCGATGAAGTCCAGGAAGGCTGGGTTAAACTGACTTTACAAGCAGTCAGCGAAGACTTCGATTGGAGCACGTTCGCGGCCTTACTAAAAGAAAAAATCAACACAGAAATAGATTGGTTCCAAAATGCAACAGCAGCGGTCGTCAAGGCCAAAACAGACGAAAATACCATACGTACGATCATTGCTGAGGTTGCACCTGAACTGAAAATTATGAGTGCTGGTCAAAGCATTGAAATTTTAAAAGGTATGGGGTTGCCTGTAGAGATTTCTGAACGTTTTGGCCTAGTGAATATGAAAGGCAGTCATATTATTGGTCATACCCGTATGGCAACTGAAAGTGCAGTGACGATGGAAGGCAGTCATCCATTCTCAACGGGTGCTGATTTGTGCTTAGTACATAATGGTTCATTGTCTAACCATGCACGTTTACGTCAAGAATTAAAACGCCAAGGCATTCATTTTGAGACAGACAATGATACAGAAGTCGCGGCGGGGTATCTTACTTGGCGTTTACAAGAAGGTGATAGCCTGGCACAGGCCTTAGATAATGCACTTGATGATTTAGACGGTTTCTTTACGTTTGCGATCGGCACTAAAAACGGTTTTGCTGTGATTCGTGATCCAATTGCCTGCAAACCAGCCGTCCTCGCAGAAACTGATGACTACGTGGCAATGGCATCTGAGTATCAAGCCCTTGCATCTTTACCAAATATTGATAAAGCCCGAGTTTGGGAGCCAGAACCAGCAACTTTGTATGTGTGGGAACGTACAAAAGAAGCGGCTTAAATAAAAAGATTACTAGGAGAATTAAGATTATGAATAGTGCAGTAGCAGAAAAATTAAATGCAGTAGAAATTAAAAGTCAATATGACTTAAATGTCGATACGATTCGTGATTTAAACCAAGCTTTACATGATCCAGCAGTTGTTGCAGAAATTAAAGAATGGAAGGTAAAGCATCCGGCTGGTCAGCATAATATTGCTGTTGGAATTAAGGCACCCATAAAAGTCACTATTGATGGGCATGCGGGTTACTACTGTGCAGGAATGAACCAAGAAGCTGAAGTGATTGTAAATGGCAATGTAGGCGTTGGTGTGGCTGAGAACATGATGTCTGGTTATGTACACGTCAAGGGCAATGCTTCACAAGCGGCAGGTGCAACAGCACATGGTGGTCTGTTGGTGATCGAAGGGGATGCTGGCGCACGTTGTGGTATTTCAATGAAAGGGGTGGACATTGTCGTAGGTGGAAGCATCGGTCATATGAGCTGTTTCATGGGGCAAGCGGGTCGTTTAGTCGTGTGTGGTGATGCTGGTGATGCACTTGGTGACTCACTTTATGAAACAAGAATTTACGTAAAAGGCGCCGTGAAATCATTAGGTTCCGACTGTATTGAAAAAGAAATGCGTCCAGAACACCTAGAGGAGTTAGCCGAACTTCTCACCAAAGCTGGTTTTAATGAAGATCCAACTACGTTCAAACGTTATGGATCAGCACGTCAGCTCTACAATTTTAAAGTCGATAACGCATCAGCATACTAAAAATAACGTAATACGGAGAATAATATTATGACTCAAACTATCCAAGACTTTGAACCAGTGTTACGTGAATCAGCGACTTTTGACCGTCTCGCAATTCAGGAAATTCAACGCGCAGCAGCAACTGGTATTTATGACATTCGTGGTGGTGGTACCAAACGTAAGGTGCCACATTTTGATGACTTATTATTATTGGGTGCGAGTATGTCTCGTTACCCACTTGAGGGGTATCGTGAAAAATGCGGTACCGATGTGGTACTTGGAACACGTTTTGCAAAAAAACCAATTCATCTAAAAATTCCTGTAACAATTGCAGGTATGAGCTTTGGGGCTTTATCTGCCAATGCCAAGGAATCTCTAGGCCGTGGCGCATCAATGGTGGGTACCTCGACGACAACGGGTGATGGAGGTATGACTCCTGAAGAACGGGGGCATTCAGAAACATTAGTGTATCAATACTTACCATCACGTTATGGTATGAATCCGGATGATTTGCGTAAAGCCGATGCAATTGAAATCGTCTTGGGTCAAGGTGCAAAACCTGGTGGCGGTGGTATGCTATTAGGTATGAAGGTCACTGAACGTGTGGCAGGTATGCGTACTTTACCAGTGGGTGTTGATCAACGTAGTGCATGCCGTCACCCTGACTGGACAGGTCCAGATGATCTAGCAATTAAAATCGCGGAGATCCGTGAAATTACAGATTGGGAAAAACCGATTTATGTAAAAATTGGTGCGAGCCGTCCATACTATGACGTTAAATTAGCAGTGAAGGCAGGCGCTGATGTGATTGTGTTAGATGGTATGCAAGGTGGTACAGCGGCTACTCAAGAAGTATTTATTGAGCATGTGGGTATTCCAATTTTGCCTGCCATTCCACAAGCAGTTCAGGCACTACAAGAAATGGGCATGCATCGTAAGGTTCAATTGATTGTTTCAGGTGGTATACGTACGGGAGCGGATGTGGCCAAGGCAATGGCACTGGGTGCAGATGCTGTAGCAATTGGTACAGCTGCTTTAATCGCACTTGGTGATAACCATCCGCGTTTGGATAAAGAGCTAAAAGAGATTGGTTCCGGAGCAGGTTACTACGATGATTGGCAAAATGGTCGTGATCCAGCAGGAATTACTACCCAAGATCCAGAATTATCCAAACGCTTAGATCCAATTGAAGGTGGTCGTCACTTAGCAAATTATTTACGTGTCTTAGTACTTGAAGCACAGACCATGGCGCGGGCATGTGGTAAATCCCATTTGCATAATCTCGACCCTGAGGATTTAGTTGCATTGAATGTCGAGGCGGCGGCTATGGCGCGTGTACCACTTGCAGGTACCAATTGGATTCCAGGGCAAGTACAGTATTAATCTGTTCAATGTGAGCAAAGGGTCATTGATATCTTCTCCGTCCTTTAGGTCGGGGAGGATGTCAAAGAAACTTTTTTCAATGATTTAAAGTAGTATAGTGTGCTACTACACTGCTACCACCAATACCAAAAGAATAACCCTCGTCTAGATAGCCAAACAGACCATCTTTAAGCATGTAAATTGGGTGATTAGGGAAAATTGAACGAAAGTATTCTAATTGGTTGATCGAGCGTTTACCTGTGGTGCAATAAAGTACGATTGGGTGTATGTCCGTATGTATCAAAGCGTCGGAATCAATATCATGGATAAATGTAGCTGCTGTAAATGCAAGTTCATCATATTCATCTTGTTCACGAATATCGATCAAATAAAATGTTCGTGCTTCTATAAGCCATGTTTTAAGCGTACACGCTGTAATTTGGTTTGCAATATTTATATTTTGGCAAACACCAGATTGTTGAAGTATTGGGTGTTGGCGTTGAATTTCTGAGTGAATATCTATATTTATTGATCTTAGTTTATTTCCTAACACATCAAATAAATACAGTTTATTTTCAGGCTCATTTATATTTAAGATTAACTTTAGCGCCTCGGCTGCTTGATATGTACCCAGTATCCCGGGTAGTACGCCTAATACACCTGCTGTATTGCATGACATAACCAAATGATCAGGGGGTTGAGTAGGAAAGATATGTCTTAAGTTTGCACTCTTATGGAATTCTTTATTTTTAAACACTGCAAGTTGGCCAGCAAACTGATCAATTGATGCATAAATTAATGGCTTATGAAGTTGCTGACATAGATCATTGAGTAAATATTTAGAACTAAAGTTGTCAGTTGCATCCACAATAACGTCATATTGTTTGAGGATATGAGCACAATCAGCATTAAAATAAATCGGGTATTTCTCTATTTGGATAAAGGGGTTCGATGATTGTAGTTTTTCAGCTGCGCAATCCACTTTTAGTCTGCCTAGATCAGCATATTGGAATAAACTTTGTCGATGTAAATTACTTAGACTAATAATATCATTATCCAATAAGCCAATATGGCCGACACCAGCTGATGCTAAGTACATAAGCGCTGGACAACCTAAGCCACCTACGCCTATCACTAAAACACTCGCTTGTTTTAATTTAAGTTGTCCAGATATACCTATCTGCTTTAAACGAATCTGGCGAGAATAATATCTGAGTTCTTCTATACTTAATTGATGATTCATAAAGGTTTAAACAGTCCCAAATCTAAACTCGATAGATACAGTTTTTGGCAATATTGGCTAATTCAGAATCAATGACATGAAGGTGATCCCATCTCTTCATTTTCTGTATGATCCATTCAAAGTCGGTAGCTTGTGGTTTTTGAGGGTTGCTAAAATCTTGTATGATTTTCATGATTCTATGGAATGCCTGAACATGAATATCTGTAGAGCATTGGAAACGGATGATTTCATAAACTTTTAATAATTCCCAAATTTCATCAAAAAAAGCAGGATTTTTTAAATCTTGCTGTGCCTTTTCAATCGCTTTGGTTAAAGCTTGCAATGTATGTGGATGCTGTAGTGCCCAATCTGCTGTAAATGCAACAACCTTATCTGGGATGGTTGGAATAATGTCTTCACTACTTAAGATAATTCGACTAAAGCCTTCAATTTCTGCTTGGGTATTCCAAGGTTCACCTACACAAAAACCATCAATCAAATGTGATGAAATCGCTTCAACCATATAGGGTGGCGGCAAGCTTGAAAAGCGATACTGGGCTGCAATATTTTCATCGGACAAAGCGAGCCATTCTCTTAAAATATAATGATGGATCGATTGTTTAAATACATGAGCAAGATGAATATCTTGACCCTGTTGAATGGCGTGCATTAATTTCTGTGAGGATTGTAACGGAGTATCATGAATACTCAGGTTCAAGTGATGACACAGCTTTTGACTTAAACTGATGAAAGCACGATTGTGACTTAAAGCCAGTGATGTCTGTAAAGGAATACCCAGATGGTCTTCACCAGTTGCAGCCGCTGGGAGCATGGCAGATAAGCAGTGAGCAGCATCCAATAGGCCAAATGCTAGGCGATCTCTTAAACTTGCCCAAGACGGTTCTTTAACCAAAGTGACATGCAGACCTTGCTCTGCAAAATACCCCTGATGTGATGCCCAGAGTAATGCGATGCAATCTAAAAGAGGAATATAACCCAATTGGATATCTGTTTTCTCAAGCATGCTCATGTTTTATTCCTTTGCTGATGATTGTAAAAGTTCTTGAGCATCAAGTAGGCGTCTTGACATCTCACCCATACTCATACGGTGGCTCATCGCATTTTTTCGGAGTAGTTGAAAGGCATCATTTTCACAAAGATGGTGAATATTCATTAACAATACTTTGGCTCGTTCTATATCTTTGCGGTCTGCAAGCTTGTTTTTAGTTTCTTCTAAATCACACAATAGTTTTTTATGTTTTTTAAATTGTTGAATGGAAATATCCAAAATACTATTTAATTTTGAAGGGTCAATACCATCTACAATATAAGCGGTCACGCCAGCATCGATGGCATTCTTAATGGTGTCTCTATGGCTATTTTTGGTAAATAGCACCGTTGGTAAATCAAATTGACTCACACAACTTTCAATAATATCTCGCTGTGGATGATCCATATCTAACAAAATCACATCAGCATTTAATTTTTCTAAACGAAGTAAATTAATGGTTTTAACACTGATACATGCGACGACTTCAAAGCCATGTTCGGTCAAAGACTTTTCAATATATTGCGCACGTTCTAGGTGGTCATCTATCAGTGCTATTTTAATGTTAGACATATTAAAGTTCGTCAAAGCAAGGTTCGAAAATTAAAAATTAAAGCAATGACTAGCAAGTTTAATGCCACAAAATGATGAAAAAGAAAGTCGTTTAAACCACCTTTTTGCACTACAAAAATGCAAAATCGTTGTGAGGCGCACAGTAATCATTCACGGCGTCCACATTCAATGAGCATCTTTAAGAAAAATAAAAATAACGGCCTATAGAAAAGAAGAGGATATGCAATGATTTTGATATTTTTTAAATGTGGCATATAGCTTGCATTCATTATTCTAGTCAAAGAAGACGACCAATATTTTTAAGACGGCCAACGACGTCCGTTCTGATCGATTCTGTCTATAGCCATGCTGTATGCAGAAGACTATAACCGTTCAGTTCTAGGAGTGTGGCTATGTCTACAAATTTGAATGTGAATAAAGCAACAAAAATAAGCCTTTTTAATTTTAAAACTGCTGCAATGCGTGCATTCCACATGAGTTGGTTAGCATTCTTTGTGTGTTTCTTTGCATGGTTTGCCTGTGCACCACTCATGCCTGTTATTGCAGGTGAGTTTAATCTGACCAAAGATCAAATTGCCAATATTAATATTGCTGCTGTAGCCATTACAATTTTGGTACGCTTAATTGTCGGACCATTGTGTGATAAATACGGCCCTCGTAAAACTTATACCGCACTTCTTCTTTTAGGCAGCATTCCTGTATTTGGTGTTGCTGCGTCAAATAGCTACGAAAGCTTTCTCTTTTTCCGTCTACTCATTGGTGCCATTGGCGCCAGTTTCGTGATCACTCAATATCATACCAGTATTATGTTTGCCTCGAATGTTGTGGGGACCGCAAATGCCACAACAGCAGGTTGGGGCAATGCAGGTGGGGGTGCAACCCAAGCATTAATGCCTTTGTTACTCGGTGCCCTAGTCATGTGTGGCGTTGAGCAAGCCATGGGATGGCGTTTGGCATTATTGGTCCCTGGCTTGATGATGGTGATTGTGGGAATCATGTATTGGAAACTTACCCAAGACTGCCCACAAGGTAACTTTAAAGCGCTCCGTGAAAATGGTGTCAGTGTTGGCAGTGATAAAAAAGGTGGCACCGCAATTTTAATGGCGGCGGCACGTAATTACCGTGTATGGATTTTATTTGGTGCTTACGCAGCTTGCTTTGGCATCGAAATTTTCATGCATAACATCATTGCGATGTATTACGTTGAACATTTTCAATTTGGTTTAAAAGAAGCCGGATTGGCAGCAGGTATTTTTGGCTTACTTGCATTATTTGCGCGTGCACTTGGCGGTATTGTTTCAGACAAAGTTGCGATTTCAAAAGGGCTAGATGGTCGAACTAAAGTATTGTTTGGCCTGATTTTGCTAGAAGGCATTTTCTTAATTGCTTTTGCAAAAGTAGATAGTGTGATGCTGGCTATTTTAGTCATGACAATTTTTGCCTTATTCACCCATATGGCATGTGGCGCAACCTATGCTTTAGTGCCTTTCATCGATCGTGATTCTCTAGGTGGTGTGGCCGGAATTATTGGGGCAGGCGGTAATGTTGGCGCAGTCGCAGCGGGTTTTCTGCTCAAAGGTATGCTGGATATTCAAAGCACGTTCATGATTTTAGGTGTGCTGGTTGTCATTGCAGCGGCATTCGTTTTACTCATTCGTTTCTCCTTAGAACATAAAGAAAAAGAGCAACGTTTATACGAACAAGCGATGCAACAACGTTTGCTCTCTGATGCTGCACATGCCCGTACAGACATTGAAGCCAAAGCTTAATCATCATATTGAAGAGAATAAGACAATGAAATTAATCATGATTGGCCATGGTATGGTTGGCCATAAATTTATCGAATCTGTACTTGAAACTGCGAACGATAATATTGAAATCACAGTTTTAGCAGAAGAGCCACGTTTAGCGTATGACCGTGTGCATTTGACTGAATACTTCAGTGGGAAATCGGTCAAAGATTTAACCTTATGTCGCGCAGATTTTGCAGATGCCTATGGCATTGATCTACGTTTAAATACCAAAGCAACCCATGTTGATCGTGTCAATAAAACTGTAACTACAAGCCAAGGGGATATCATCAGCTACGACAAGTTGGTGCTTGCGACGGGTTCTTATGCTTTTGTTCCGCCGATTGCGGGCAATGATCGTGAAAACTGTTTTGTCTATCGCACCATCGACGATTTAGATGCCCTTAAAAAAGCCAGCTTAAACGCAAAAATCGGTGTAGTTATCGGTGGTGGCTTACTGGGTTTAGAGGCAGCCAAAGCCTTACGTGATTTAAATTTAAACACCCATGTGGTGGAATTTGCCCCACGTTTGATGGCTGTACAAATTGATGATTTAGGCGGAAAAGTTCTAAAAACCAAAATTGAAGATTTAGGCGTAAAAGTACATACCCAAAAGGCAACGTCTTCCATTGAACCAGGCACATCCGCCCAGCATGTGATGAAGTTCGCGGATGGCTCTGAATTAGAAACAGATATTATTTTATTTAGTGCAGGTATTCGACCACGGGATGAACTCGCACGCCAAAGTGGTCTTGCCCTAGGCGAGCGTGGCGGGATCGTCATTAATGATTACTGCCAAACCTCTGATGTAGATGTCTACGCTATTGGTGAGTGTGCGCTTTGGAATAACAAAATTTTTGGTTTAGTCGCACCCGGTTATGACATGGCACGTATTGCTGCCAAGCATGTGATGGATCAAGTGTGTACTGAATTTAAAGGTGCAGACATGAGCACTAAACTCAAATTGATGGGCGTAGATGTGGCATCAGTGGGTGATGCACATGCCATGACACCAAATGCGTTAAGTTACTTCTATGCTGATGAGGTGGCACAAGTCTATAAAAAGATTGTGGTGAATTCGGATAAGACCAAATTATTGGGTGCGGTGTTGGTGGGTTGTGCCAAAGAATATAATGATTTACTGCAAATGATGCTCAATGGCTTAGCATTGCCTGAGCAACCTGAAAGTTTAATTATGCCGGGCTTTGAACAAGCCACAGGTAAATCAGGCGGTACTGGAGTAGACTTATTGCCTGACAGTGCCACCATTTGTTCATGTAATAACGTCTCTAAATCCGATATCTGTTCTGCGATTGCAGAGGGTTCAACCTCACTCGGTGCAATCAAGAAGTGTACTCAAGCTGCCACTGCATGTGGAGGTTGTACGCCACTCGTTACGCAAGTTTTAAAATCTGAATTACAACGCCAAGGGGTTACAGTCAATAATCACCTCTGTGAGCATTTTGCTTATTCCCGCCAAGAGTTATATCACTTGGTACGTGTAGGAGAGATTAAGACTTTTGATGATTTAATTGCCCAACATGGTCATGGTCTAGGCTGTGATATTTGTAAGCCAACAGTGGCGAATATCTTGGCCTCATGCTGGAACGATTTTGTTCTCAAACCTAGTCATGCTGGTCTGCAAGATAGTAATGATTATTACCTTGGTAATATCCAAAAAGATGGGACTTATTCTGTCGTGCCACGTATGGCCGGGGGGGAAGTCACACCTGATGGCTTAATCGCGATTGGTCAAATTGCCAAAGAATATGGACTATATACCAAGCTCACAGGTGGGCAACGTGTCGATATGTTTGGTGCACAAGTGCATCAACTGCCTGAGATTTGGACCAAATTGATTGAAGCAGGTTTTGAATCAGGCCATGCCTATGGTAAATCACTGCGCACAGTAAAATCATGTGTGGGCAGTACTTGGTGCCGTTATGGTGTTGATGATTCCGTGGGCTTAGCCATCTTCTTAGAAAATCGTTATAAGGGTTTACGTTCTCCGCATAAAACCAAAATGGCAGTCTCTGGCTGTACCCGTGAATGTGCCGAAGCACAAAGTAAAGATGTTGGTGTGATTGCCACCGAAAAAGGTTGGAATCTATATGTCTGCGGTAATGGTGGTATGAAACCACGTCATGCTGAATTACTGGCTGCTGATCTTGATACGCAAACCTTGATTAAATATATCGATCGTTTCTTTATGTTCTACATTCAAACTGCAGATCGTCTACAACGTACATCGGTATGGCGTGACAACTTAGAAGGTGGTCTAGATTATCTTAAAGATGTGATTGTGCATGATTCTTTAGGCATCGCAGAAGAGTTAGAGCATCGTATGAGCCATGTGATTGGTACCTATCAAGATGAATGGCGTACCGCAGTCGAAGACCCTGAAGTTCGTAAACGTTTTGTCACTTTCGTTAATGCTAAAGCTGAAGCACAGCATGATCCACATGTTCAATTTGCTGAAGTACGTGGACAGATTCGTCCCAAAACCAAAGCAGAACGCGACATGAGTCGTATTCCTGTGGTTGAAGCCTAAAACAACAACAAAAGGAGAAATAATATGACGATTTTACAAGATATGAATGAACTGAACTGGGTCGATGTTTGCGCACTAGATGACATTACGCCAAATACTGGTGTCTGCGCACTGATTGAAAATCAACAGATTGCCATCTTCCGTGTAGGCAATGAAAAGCGGGTGTATGCCTTAAGTAATCAAGACCCATTTAGCCAAGCCTTTGTCATGTCACGTGGCATCGTTGGTGATTTGCAAGGCGAACGTGTGGTGGCCTCACCAATTTATAAACAACACTTTAGTTTGGCCACAGGACGTTGCTTAGAAGATAAAGACCAAAAGCTGTTGGTTTTCCCAAGCAAAATTGTGGAGGGGCGTATTTTAATCAGTCCAACCCCACAAAAAACTTATATTACCAATACAACCACTTCACAGGAAAAAATGAAGTTAGTCTTGGTCGGGAATGGCTTAGCAGGTATGCGCTGTTTGGAAGATTTACTGGATATGGCACCCGATCGTTATGAAATTACCGTCATTGGTGAAGAACCTTGGGGTAATTACAATCGCATCATGTTATCCCCAGTGTTATCAGGTGAAAAAACCATTGCAGATATTATGCTTCATCCACATGCATGGTATCGGGACAAAGAGATTCGTTTTATTGCAGGTGATCCTGCGATTAGGATTGATCGTCCACGCAAGCAAATCTATACCGAAAAAGGCATAGTGGTAGATTATGACCGCCTGATTCTAGCGACAGGATCGAAGCCATTTATTCCTCCTGTGAAAGGTGCAGATTTACAAGGTGTGGTCAGCTTCCGCGATATTTATGATGTCAATAAAATGCTCGATTACTGCAAAACTAAAAAAAATGCTGTGGTGATTGGCGGTGGTTTACTGGGTTTAGAAGCCGCTTATGGTTTAAAACAACAAGGAATGACGGTCACGGTTTTACATTTAACTGATCGAATTATGGATCGTCAGTTGGATGCCAAAGCCAGCCAGATGCTCAAAACCGCCATAGAGCAAAAAGATATTCACATTATCACGCAAGCCAATACTGAAGCGTTAATGGGTTTAGATGGGCATGTTACGCATGTTCGCTTAACGGATGGCACAGTATTGGATGCCGATCTTGTGGTCTTTGCTGTCGGGATTCGCCCCAATATGGCACTCGCCCAAAGTGCAGGGTTGCGTTGCAACCGTGGTGTATTGGTGAATGACACCATGCAGACCTATGACCCGAGTATTTATGCTGTAGGTGAATGTATCGAACATCGTGGGCAAACCTTTGGGTTGGTCGAGCCACTCTGGGGACAAGCCTTTATCTGCGCCTCACATTTAGCCGAGCACGGTAGTCTGACCTTTAAGGCACCGACTGTACCGACGCAGCTTAAAGTCAGTGGTTGTGATGTCTTCTCAGCCGGTAACTTTCAACCTGAAGATGATTACGAAGACATCATTTTGAATGATGAAAAACGTCAAATCTATAAGCGGATCATTATTCAGAACGATAAAGTGATTGGTACGGTATTGTTTGGTGATACTGAAGACGGCGCATGGTATGCCGAACTCATTACAGATAAAACACCAATCTCAGCAATTCGTAGCAAATTGCTCTTTGGTAAGGATTTTGCCTTAAAGCAAGCCAGTTAATAACGCTGTTCCCAAAATATCGCTTTCCAATTTTATAGTAAGAGAAAAAGTAGCACTTCCAAGATCACAGAGACAGTGAGATTCCCTCCTTTTTTAAAGGAGGGTTAGGGAGGATTACAGAATACAGAGATTAAATTTTTTAAGATCCATTCAATATATTCAATAAAAAGGGGCACAGTCGCAATGAATAGTATTCCTGTAATGCAACTGCATTGCTCTGAAGAACATAGCGTAAAGATAACGGATACCACATGTCCATACTGTGGCGTGGGTTGTGGCGTGACAGCCACCGTGCAACATACAAATTTAGGACAACAGGTGAGTGTCATTGGTGATGCTAAACACCCGGCCAACCAAGGTAAATTGTGTGTCAAAGGCAGTAATTTAGCCGAGACCTTAGGCTTAGAAACTCGGCTGTTACAGCCGCAAATTGGACGTGGTGATGCACGCCAAATTGTGTCTTGGGATCAAGCGACCACCACCATTGCTGAAAAGTTCGCACAATATATTCAGGATCATGGTGCGGACAGCGTGGCATTTTATGTGTCAGGTCAGTTATTAACCGAAGACTATTATGTGGTGAATAAATTTGTTAAAGGCTATCTTGGGACTGCAAATATTGATACCAACTCTCGTCTTTGTATGTCCTCTGCGGTTGCTGCCCATAAGCGTGCGTTTGGTGAAGATTTAGTCCCCGCTAGTTATGAAGATTTTGAACACACTGATCTGGTGGTATTGGTCGGTTCAAATACCGCATGGTGTCATCCCGTACTCTATCAGCGCATTATGCAAGCCAAAGAACAACGGGATGTGTTTGTCGTGGTGATTGATCCTCGCTTTACCGCAACCTGTGAAGCAGCCGATCTCCATCTACCAATTTTACCCGGTCAAGACGTCAGCCTCTTTAATGGACTTTTACAATATCTTCACCAACATGGAAAAGTTGATCAAGACTTTATCTCTGCACATACCCAAGGCTTAAACAGCGCTTTAGAGGCAAGTTTGGCAGAAAGATCGCTTGAAGCTGTTGCTGTTAAAACAGGAATTTCTGTAGATAAATTAGAGCTGTTTTTTGAAAAATTTGCCAAGACTGAGAAAGTCATGACTTTATTCTCGATGGGGGTGAATCAATCATCACGTGGGGTAGATAAAGCCAACAGTATTATTAATTGTCATTTACTCACCGGTAAAATTGGTAAACGTGGGTCAGCCCCTTTTTCCATGACCGGACAACCCAATGCGATGGGTGGACGTGAAGTGGGTGGTCTTGCCAATATGTTGGCATCGCATATGGATTTAGATAATCCTGTGCATCAGCATGTGGTACAAGAATTTTGGCAAAGCCCGAGCATCGCTAGCAAAGCAGGCTTAAAAGCGGTTGATTTATTTGAGGCAATTGAAGCAGGCAAGATTAAAGCGGTGTGGATTATGGCCACCAATCCTGTGGTCAGTTTGCCCAATGCTGATCAAGTCAAACGTGCCTTAGAAAAATGTGAGTTGGTCGTGGTGTCAGATATTTGCCAACACACTGATACCACTGCGTATGCTGATATCTTATTACCCGCACTTGGTTGGGGAGAAAAAGACGGCACAGTGACAAATTCTGAACGGCGGATTTCACGCCAACGTGCATTTTTGCATCCACCTGAACAGGCGAAATCTGATTGGTGGGCGATTGCACAAGTCGCTAAAAAAATGGGCTTTAGCGGTTTTGACTTTCACAATAGCCATGAAATCTTTTTAGAACATGCGCGGCTTTCTGCTTATCACAATCAAAGTGTAGAGGCTCGGCAAAATACAGCTACTTTTCGCTATTTTAATTTAGAAGGATTGGCGAATTTATCTGAACAGGCCTATCAAGATCTAGCACCCATCCAATGGCCTGTACTCAAAAACAGCTCAAAACAGCATGTAGAACGATTATTCACGCAAGGTCAATTTAGTCATGTAGATGGTAAAGCCAAATTTATTGCTACACAGGCCATTGACCCTGTAAATACAGTCTGTTCCGAATATCCGCTCATCTTAAACACTGGCCGTATTCGTGACCAATGGCATACCATGAGCCGTACAGGTTTATCTGCCAATTTAAGTCACCATAAAGCTGAACCCTACTGCGAAATCCATCCTCAAGATGCGCTTAAGTATGGTGTAAAAGACCTTGAATTAATACAAGTTTCATCAAAATGGGGCAGATCTGTATTACGGGTGAATGTGAGTGATAAGGTGCGGCGTGGTCAAATCTTTGCGCCGATTCATTGGACAGCGCAAACGGCATCGGACGCTTGTATTGGTAAAGTGGTCAACCCTGTGGTAGATGCCATTTCAGGTGAACCAGAATTTAAACATACCCCTGTGATGGTACAACCGTTTTACACCCGTTGGCAGGGGGTATGCTATGTCCGAGATGAGTTTTTAAATAGCGTTAACGGCGCTATTGAAGCTTTAACATGGTGGACAAAAATTAAAATGGCCAAAGCCGTGCGCTATGAAATCGCAGGACGTGAAAGCTTGGCAGAAACCACTGAGCATTTAAAACAATTATTACCTTTTCAAGAAGAAAGCTTTGAATGGCTTAATTTATCTGACCTCAGTGCACAGATGAGTCATACAGTGGTATTGAAAGATGGTCAGCTGATTGCAAGCTTATATATCGCACCTCAAGCTTTATTACCTGATCGAGACTGGGTAGCTAGTCTATTTAAACGAGAGCGTCTAAGTGCCATGCACCGTAAAGCCTTGTTGGCAGGTCAAGCGATGTCGATCAGCAATAACGATGGGCCATTGGTATGCAGCTGTTTTAAAGTAGGTAAACAAAAAATCATGCGAACAATTCGGGAACACAATATTGATCACGAAAAACAAGTGACAGCATGCTTAAAAGCGGGCGGAAATTGTGGGTCATGTTTACCTGAAATTCGTGGCTTGATCAAAGCATGTCAAATGGAGACTGAATATGAATCCTCATAAGACCCTCAATTTCCCTGCAACGGATCTGGTCATTTTGGCAGGTGGACAAGCGCGCAGAATGAACGGCTTAAATAAGTTATTACAAACATTTGATGAGGAGATTCAACTCATTAAAATTTATAACACCTTACAATCACAGGTGAATCAGGTGTGGATCAATAGTCACCGTGATCATGCGCTTTATACGCAATTGATGCCGACGATTCAATGTTTCCAAGATGATCATACGGGCTTTCAAGGCCCACTGATGGGAATGAAAACTGCGTGGTCAAAGCTACAGAGTGACTTCGTTTTATTTGTACCTTGTGATGTCACTTTTATTCCTGAAGATGTATTAGAACAATTACATCAGACATTAACGCAAAATCTTTTAAGTGATGTGGCGGTTGTCAACATCAATGGACAAGCCCTCTATCCATTTTGTCTCATGCGCCGCACTGCTGTCCCTATTTTAGAGCAACATCTTGCATTAAATCAGCGCAGTCTAAAAACTTGCTTTCAAGATTTAGCTCATAGTGAGCTTGTATTTGAAAACAATATGCTCATTTTTCACAGCATCAACAGTTTGGATGAACTGCAACAGCATCGACAAATTAAAAAATTACTAGATTCTCAGCTGATCTTAAAAAATGCGTAAAAGTGGAACAATTATTGCAGTTTGATCTGAAGTTAAATAGGGCATTTTTTTTGAATTGCATTCAAAAGATGCAAGGGATTAAGTCACATGACAAGCTTAAATGTATTACAACAGTTGAATATATTTAAAGATCAATTTGGTCGAGAAAAGCGAAAACTGCGCATATCAGTGACTGATCGCTGTAATTTTAAATGTGTCTACTGTATGCCTGAACATCCCAAATGGATGGCGAAGCATCAGCTATTAAGTTTTGAAGAACTTTATCAGTTTTGTGACTTTATGGTGCAGCATGGCATTGAACATATCCGCATTACTGGGGGCGAACCCCTGATGCGCCAAGGTGTTGTCCATTTTATTGCACAATTACAAAGTTTAAAGAAAAAAGGCCTGAAAAAAGTTTCTATGACGACCAATGGCCATTACTTAAAACAATATATCAAAGGTCTAAAACAAGCGGGTTTAGACGATATCAATATCAGTTTAGATAGCTTAGATCAGGATCAATTTTTTCAGTTGACACAGCGCCAGCTTGAGCCGGTATTACAAGGTATTCACGCGGCCAAAGAGGCTGGTCTTAAAATTAAAATTAATACCGTTTTAATCAAAAACCTCAATGAAAACCAAATCATTCCCTTAGTGCAGTGGTCTATCCAACATGATGTACAGCTACGATTTATAGAATACATGCCGCTTGATGGGGATGGACAATGGTCGCATGCGGATGTGGTTTCAGAACAAGAAATTTTAGCCATATTGTCTCAATTTTTCGTAGTCAATGAGGATATAAAACAAGGTTCAAATCCTGCGAGACAGTATTTTATTCAACAACATCCAATAGGTATTATTTCTACCATTAGTCATTCATTTTGTAAGCAATGTGATCGGCTGAGACTCAATGCACAAGGCGAATTCTTTAACTGTCTTTTCGCAAAAAATGGCCTCAATATAAAAAGCGATATTCAACAATTAGTAACGCATCCAAAAAAGGCACAACACAGATTAGATGCACAACTAGGACACTATATTTGGCATAAAGAACGGGGCTACCACGCCATACAAGCGCAGCCTATCAGCTCAAATCGAAAAATTAGTATGTACCAAATTGGAGGTTAAAAATGACACTGACGATAAACATTGAATCCTTTGGTGCAATCAGTCGATATTTACCTGATGCATTTTCAATAGAGCATCCAGAAAACTGTTTGGTTTCAGAGGTCTTAATCGACGTTCTAAAACAATATCCCGCAGCTGAGCATTTACTGCCGTACTGTGCTTGTGCAGTAGGTGAAGACATCATCCCTAGAAATACACGATTACAGCAAGATACGACGCTTGTACTTTTATCACCTGTTGCGGGAGGTTAAACATGTTAAAAGATTTCTCTCGCATTCAAGAGCACAATTTAGATCAGCAGATCTTTGATCATATTAAACATTTTCCTGAATGTGGTGGTATAGGCATTTTTGTAGGAACAGTACGTAATCATCATCAAGGTAGAGCGGTTAAAGCTTTGAAATATACAGCGTATCAACCCGTTGCTGAGAAAATGATTCGCCAAATCGAACAAGAGATCCAACAGCAATATGGTGTTGCGTATGTCCGTGTGGTCCACCGTATTGGTGCGCTAGATATTGGAGGGGTTGCCATTATTGCCATGGCATACGCTGCCCATCGGCGAGAAGCTTTTCAAGCTTGTGAGGCGGCTGTCGAGAGAGTCAAGCATGAGGTTCCTGTATGGAAAGAGGAATTTTATGCAGATGGAAGTAGCCAATTTGTTGAGGGCTGTTGTATTCGTAAAGACCAAGATTCTATGTCAAATCGGGCAAAAGCAATAGACGTGCATCAGCATGCTCATGCATGTCAGCATTAAATAATAACCCAAAGCATTAAAAAGAATTTTTAGCGTATTTAGGACCAATACAATGAAAAATGTGGGCATGAAAGCAGAAAGTTATCGTACTGCCATTGCAACAGGAATTTTACATGCACCAGCACATTGTATCGAATTGCTGAGAACAGGAAATACAGAGAAAGGTGATGCGTTAAAGACAGCACGTATTGCCGGTATTTTAGCAGCGAAACGTACAGATGAATTAATTCCGCTGTGCCATCCATTACCCATTTATCGAGCAGATGTTGAATATGAACTGCATGAGCGACATGTAGAAATCATTGCAACGGTAGAAACCATTGGGCCGACAGGCGTAGAAATGGAAGCCCTGACGGCAGTCAGCCTAGCGGGCTTAACCTTATACGATATGTTAAAGCCACACTGTGAGCCTGAAGATCTGTGCTTAGATCAATGCAAACTACAGAAAAAGAAAGGTGGAAAATCTCATTTTACACGTAGCTTAAAAGACAGTTTGCCTGCTGTTGTGTTGGTATTATCTGATACGGTTGCAGCCGGCAAGAAGCCTGATACCGCAGGGCAAAATGTTTTAGAGATCTTAGAGGAAGCGAATTTTAGCAATAATCACTATCAAGTCATTGCAGATGATCCTGAACAGTTATTGGCTTTAATCCATCAGTTTAAAAATCAATATCCTTTGATCTTGACTGTCGGTGGCACGGGCTTAGGCCCCAAAGATTTAACTGTAGAAACACTGCAGCCGCTCTTAGAGCGTGAAATTCCCGGCCTGATGGAGGCCTCTCGTAGTTTTGGACAACGCCGCACGCCTTACGCGGCCTTAAGTCGTGGTGTTGCAGGTTATATTGAAACCAGTTTGGTCATTACACTACCTGGTAGTCGACAAGGGGCAAAAGAATCATTGACGGCTATTTTACCTGCACTGGTACATTTGTTTGATGTACAGAAGAATATTCCGCATGCAGGAGGCTATCAATGAACCAAGTGCTCAAGCATGCGATGTGTGGGGCTGAACCCGGCTTAATCTCAGTGGATCAGGCTTTATCCTACATTCAACAACAGAGCCCGCGATTAAAAACAGAACGTATTCCTTTAAAAGCTGCTTTAAATCGTTATTTAGCACAGGACCTATATTCACACATTCATCTGCCACTATTTGCACAGAGTGCTGTAGATGGTTATGCAATCTGTGCTGAAGCAGATCAATTGATAGCAGAAAATACAGATTTTGAAGTGGTTGGTGAATGCCGTGCAGGTGAAGTGTCATCCATCTCACTCTTGCCCAGACAGGCCATTCGCATTTTTACCGGCGCAGCAATTCCTGAAAATACGACCACTGTGGCACGCCAAGAAATTGTGCAGTTGCAGCATACGCCTCACCGGATTCAATTGACTCAAACGCTAAAGCTGCATGCTGATATTCGAGACATGGGGGAAGAGTTGGCAAAGGGTGAGCGTTTGGCACACACCGGGCAACATTTGAATGTGGGTGCTATTGCTGCACTGAGTATGGCAGGGGTAGACACGGTGTCTGTTTATACCCAGCCCAAGATTGCTGTGGTCATTACAGGTGATGAAGTTGCTCAAACCGTTGAGGACTTTGAGTCAGGCAAGATATTTGATGCCAATGGCCCTTTAATTCAGACCTGGTTTCAGCAACAGCATCTCCACGCAGACATCATGTATGTCTCTGATGGGGAGCAGGCAGTTTTTGAATTGTTTGATCGTTTAAAAGATCAATATGATTTAGTGATCACCACAGGTGGCGTCTCAGTGGGTGATTATGATTTTGTCCGCCCAGTTGCGTTAGCGCTTGGCTTTGAACAGATATTTTGGAAGGTGAAACAAAAACCTGGAAAGCCGATGCTGTTTGCAAAGTACACACGTCAAGACCATAGTCAATGTCTGCTGCTTGGCTTACCTGGTAATCCTGCTGCAGTGTACGTGGGTATGTATATCTATATATCTACACTCTTATACAGTTTGCAAGGACAACTGCAACCTTTGCCTTGGTTTAGTGCTGTATCGACTACAGCCCTGAAAAAGGATGCTCGTGATCGCTTTTTAAGAATGTCCGCATATTTTGAACATGGAGTATTAAAGCTGTCGAATTTATCTAAGCAGCAATCTCATATGCTTTCAAACTTAATGCAAGCAAATTGTTTGGTGCGTATTCCAACAGATCAAACGATAGAAGCGGGGCAGATTTTACACGGCATATTGATACAACCTTAAGATGGATGCTGATATGTGGATCAAAAAGATAAGTTTCATCTTGTTGATGGGTGGGAGTGCAAATACGGTGTCTGCTGACACCATTAAAATCTATGCCGCAGCAAGTTTAACCAATGCTTTAGATGAGATTGTGCGACTCTATCAGGTCCAAAAACCCGAACATCGCATTGTACCTGTGATTGCTGCCTCCTCTGCTTTAGCGAGACAAATTGAAGCAGGTGCTTCGAGTGATCTTTTTTTCTCAGCAGATCTAGACTGGATGAACTATCTGGTGCATAAACAGAAAATTCATGCCAATCAAGTCCTTTCGGTTCTCAATAATCAACTGGTTGTCATCGCTCCTCAGCATCTTCAGGCAGATTTCAAAGCACACAAAGATTTTAAATTTTCTCAATCTTTTAAAGGTTATTTGTGTACAGGGCACATGGCGTCCGTTCCTGTTGGCAAATATGCAAAGCAAAGTTTAACGCATTTCAATTGGCTTAATAGTTTACAGGGGCGAATTGTAGGCACAGATCATGTTCGCTCTGCATTGGCATTTGTAGAAAGAGGCGAATGCGAGAGAGGTATTGTCTATAAAACGGATGCTTTACTGAGTAAAAAAGTGAACATTATTGGCAGCTTTCCCGCTCACTCACATCGCCCGATTGAATATCCCTTAGCATTGACCCTACAAGGGCAAAAAAATAAGGCAGCACTGAATTTTAGAAACTTTATTGTGCATGATGTCCAAGCCAAGCAAATTTTCAAAAAATATGGATTTCAAATAAAGGGGGAGACCTCTCGATATGTTAAGCCCTGAAGAGCTGAGTGCGATTTACCTCTCTGCAAAGGTGGCAAGTATTTCGACCTTATTATGTTTACCTTTTGCCGTTGCCTTGGCTTGGTTGCTGGCGCGTTATGAGTTTAAAGCTAAATTTATCATTGAAGCCTTATTACAGATGCCCATGGTATTACCCCCTGTGGTTTTAGGTTACCTATTACTGGTCACGTTTGGGCAACAAGGGCTCGTGGGGCAATATTTAAGTCAATGGGGCATTTCATTGGTTTTTAATTGGAAAGGTGCTGTACTTGCAGCCATGCTGGTCTCTTTTCCGCTGATCGTTCAACCTATTCGCTTGTCTTTTCAAATGTTAAATCAGCAGCTTGAACAGATTGCAGCATCTTTAGGCTCAAGTCCAAGAAAAGTTTTTTTAAGCATCAGTTTACCTTTAGCACTACCCGGTATTTTGATGGGGAGTATTTTAGGGTTTAGTCGTAGTCTGGGCGAGTTTGGTGCAACGATTACCTTTGTTGGAAATATTCCGAGCGAGACGCAAACCATTCCGATTGCGATTTATGCATTATTACAACAGCCTAATGGTGATGCTTTGGCTATGCGCTTGGTGGCTTTATCGTTGCTATTGGCTTTTAGTGCATTAATTGCCAACTACTTCATTTTGCAAAAATACCAAAAGCGATTGGGAGGACAAAATGCTTAATTGTCACTTTCAATATCAACAGCAGGATTTTCTATTAAATGTACAGCTTGAAATGCAGCATCAAGTGCTGGGCATTGTGGGGCCGTCGGGCTGTGGAAAAAGTACATTTTTGAAAAATATTGTTGGCTTATGCAATCCATTACACGGCTCTATCCAACTTAATCAACAAATAATTTTTGATTCTAAACAATCGCTTTCCTTGCCTACGTATCAGAGAAATATTGCGCTGATTTTTCAGCAAGCATTACTGTTTCCACATCTTAATGTCATGCAAAATCTTAAATATGCGCAAAGGTGGTCTGGGAAAAAACACAACAGCATAGAATGGGATCAAGTTGTACAACTTTTAGAATTACCAGCATTACTTAAGCGAAAAGCACATCAGCTCTCAGGTGGTGAAGCACAGCGTGTATCTATTGGGCGTGCCTTATTATCGTCTCCTCAATTGTTGCTCTTAGATGAACCCCTCACCGGTTTAGACCAGCGTTTAAGGCAGCAAATTTTAGCTTTCTTAAAAAATGTCAAAGATGAAACAGGTTTGCCCATGATTTATGTAACACACCATATTGAAGAGCTACAGTACCTTCAAGCGGACATTATAAAAATTGACCAAGGCAAAATTCATAATATTTAACACGAGAGAACAATGGACTTTTTCCCGATTTCTTTAAAACTACAGCAACAAACATGTCTCATTGTTGGCGGTGGGCAAGTTGCGTATCGCAAAGCACAGTTACTGATTCAAGCCGGTGCCCGCGTGACAGTGATCGCACCTGATATTGATGCTGAATTGAATAAACTCTTACAAGTCAACCACGGACGCTATATTGCGACCACATTTAATGAAGCCATTGAGCAAGGATTAAATTTAACCACGTATAGATTAGTGATTACAGCGACCAATGATACTCATATCAATCAACATGTTTATCACTGCTGTGAAGCATTAAATATTTTGGTGAATACAGTAGACGAGACCCAACATTGCCGTTTCATGGTACCTGCAATTGTTGATCGTTCTCCACTCATGATTTCTATTGCAACAAATGGTACTTCTCCTATACTTGCTAGACAACTACGTACTCAGCTAGAAAGCACCATTCCACAATCGCTTGGGAAACTTGCCGCTTTTTCAGGAAAATGGCGTAAAACAGTTAAAGAAAAAATCACCCAACCTGAGCAGCGTCGTATTTTTTGGGAAAATTTATATGAGAGTTCTTTTAAGGACAATGTACTAAATGACCATCTAGATCTTGCAGAACAACATCTGAGAAATGCCCTAAATGAATGGCAGATACCCAAAGGTGAGGTCTATTTGGTGGGTGCTGGACCTGGGGATCCTGAGTTATTGACCTTAAAAGCATTACGTTTAATGCAACAAGCTGATGTCATTGTTTATGATCGTTTAGTCTCAGACCCTATCCTCAATTTATGTCGCCGTGATGCCCAAAAGGTTTATGTCGGTAAGGCACGTTCACATCATGTTGTCCCTCAAGAAAGTATTAATACCCTGTTGGTTAAATATGCTCAACAAGGCAAGAGAGTATGTCGTTTAAAAGGCGGCGATCCATTTATTTTTGGTCGTGGCGGGGAAGAAATACAAGAATTATGTGAAGCAGGAATTAAATTTCAAGTTGTTCCTGGAATTACAGCTGCTTCTGGTTGCTCAGCTTATGCTGGAATTCCATTAACACATCGTGATTATGCACAAAGTGTTCGCTTCTTAACAGGTCATCTGAAGGAGGGGTCTCCTGAGTTGCCATGGCAAGAACTTGTATATGAAAACCAAACATTGGTGCTGTATATGGGTTTAGTGGGCTTAGAAACGATTTGTAAAAAACTTATTGCACATGGTCAACGACCAGATATGCCAGTGGCACTTATTTCTAAAGGAACGACACCAGAACAGAAAGTAGTTGTAGGTACATTATCAGGAATTAGCCAGCAAGTTTCACTACATGAGATTCAAGCACCAACTTTAACTATCATTGGCGAGGTGGTTAAGTTAAGAGAACAATTGAATTGGCAACAATTGGGTGGTTCATCATGAAGTATGAGATTGCTCACATGCTATTTAAGCTTTAAATGGCTTAAAAGATAAGTGAGCAGATGATACACCTAAGTAGATCCATGATGCCTCTAAAGTGTGTGACTTATAGTAAGTAAATTTACCTCAAGATTGAACATGGTTTAAATCAAGGGGCTTGATCAAATGATATTAATCCTATATAAACTACCGATCGGTAGTTAGTTAAATTTAAGTTATGAAAAATTCTGTAGGGTTAAAACTCACGATTTCCCTCGCTATTATTGTTGCATTAGGTCCAGCAGCAATTGATATGTATTTAGCGTCTATGCCGAATATGGCTCAGGATCTCAACACCTCTTATGCTTCTACACAAATTACGTTAACCGTATTTTTGATTTTTATGGGGGTCGGGCAACTGTTTTTTGGCCCCTTATCTGATGCAATTGGACGTAAAATTCCGCTATTACTCGGTCTTGTGACTTATATTGTTGCATCTATTTGGGCTGCTTGTGCTTTAAACCTAGAAAGCCTTATTTTTGCACGCGCCCTTCAAGGTATTGGTGCATCAACGGCCATTGTGGTTGTTATGAGCATGGTTCGAGATATCACCGAAGGGGCTGTAGCTGCACAATTGTATGCCTTATTAAATACTATTGTTGCATTGGGCCCTATTGTAGCACCTGCTATAGGTGGCGTAATTGGAGCACACTACGGGTGGCGTGGCGTGATGGTTGCTTTAGGTCTTCTGGGAATAATGGTTTTTGTTAATACCTTAGTTACATTGAAAGAAAGCTTAGCAGTCAAAGATCGTATTACGCTCGACTTTAGATCCATTATCCAAAATTATTGGAGTATTGTTAAAAATAAGACGTTTAGTTTTAATTTGCTTGCTTTGTCAGCGGTTTATTTTTTCTTATTTTCTTATATTGGTGGATCGTCTTTTGTTTATCAAACCGAATATGGTCTAAGTAGTGAACAATTTGGTTTAGTGTTTGGTTTAACCAGTATTAGTCTCATATTAGGTGCGTCATCCTCTGCTTATTTTGTAAAAAAAATGGATATTACACGTTTAGCAATGATCGGGGCCCTAGTCATGATGATAGGCAGCATGACATGTATCACGATGTATATGTTGAATATGGGTTTAATTGGTATTGTATCTGGAATTGCATTAGGTTTATTTGGACTTGGGGTATTAGAAGCGACGCTCATGGCCATTGCAATGGATTCACAGCAAACAGCTCTAGGCTCCTGTGCAGCTTTATTAGGCGCCATCCCGATGCTTCTTTCTTCAGTCGCAACGCCTATTGCAGGTCAACTTGTTGAAGTTGATACCCTATATTGGTTAGTCTTACTCAGTGCAATTGGTCCACTCATTTTATTTTTAGTCTTTATGAGTGCTCGTGGTGCGTCTGTAAAAGCATTTACTCATTAAACTTTTCCTTAGGATTTTCCCCTCGTGAATAAAGTACGCTCTCAATCTAAACAACGTATTATTGATGTCGCTTTTGAGCATTTTGTATTAAGTGGCTACGAGGGGGCCTCTTTAAGTGCAATTGCCGAGACTGTCGGAATTCGAAAAGCATCAATTTATACACATTTTAAAAGTAAAGATGCTCTATTCTCTGAACTTTTACAGGACTCACTTGAGATTGAGTGTGAACATATCAGCAAATGTTTTCATATATTTTCAGATGGAAAATTACCTGGTGAAACTTATTTTCATGAAGTTAAGCCACGTTATGAAAGCGCTATTACTTATCAATTTTTGACCCGTATGGCATATGTTCCACCTAGCCATTTAATTGAACAAGTCACCTCTGTGTATGAGCTTTACATTGCAAAAATCATTCAGTTATATCAGGAAGATTTCTGCAAAATTATGCCTAACTCTGAAGACCTAGAGATGTATACAGATGCTTATTTAGGCATATTAGATAGTTTAAGTGTAGAACTTTTATATGATGGTCGTATGTATGAGAGACGTCTGCAGGCCATGCTGCATTTATACAGACAAAGTATTCAAAAAATTCTGGAATGTGATTAAGGAATATTTTATTCGAACAAAAATGGGGTATAGGAAGTGCCTCTATTAGAATGCGTTCAACGTATTTATGTATTTTTTTAATCTTATTTAACTCCTTTGCATTTGAGAAAAAAGCATGGCGTATCTAAGTTGAAAAAACAAGTAAATTAGTTGAAGTATGGTTAAAGCGATGGTGATATGGATGCCGAGCTATTCGTGCCTAGAGCAGTAAATTTAGCACAAAGTGCAGACATATCTTGGATGATTGGGATTTTATTTGAGCAGCAGACAGGCCAGATCAAACGACTTATAGTGCCAGATGTGGGATGTTGTTCGTGCCCATTATCTGTAAACCTCTGGGGGTTTCGTAAATAATATCTATCTTACCTTACTATGCAGATAGCTTAAAATATTCTGTATATATCTGGGTGTTTAGCTATCTATTATATATATAACTGCTTTCTTAATTGACAGCTGACTTTATCAGGCACATTTCACTAATTTAGGGGAGGGAACAATCTGCCAATGGAGTAGGCAATGTTAAAACAATATATCAAAAAAAAATTGAGCTTCAGTCTGTTACCGCTATTCATTTCTCCCCTTGGTTTTGCTTTAGAGCCGGGCTCAGCACCACAAGCAGTGGGCGGCAGTACTATGGGCATTCCACTTAGTGCACCTTTACCCCCGGGTATCTATTATACCAGCTCTACAAAGCTGCTAAATGGTCAGCTCAAAGATAATCAGGGTCAGAATATGGGTTTGGAGCTGGATGCTCCCGCATCAACGTCGATTTTTATTTATACGCCAGGCTGGAAAGTATGGGGCGCTGATTATCGTGCATGGTTGGTTGTGCCATTTATTGTAGCAGAGGAAACCATTAGCAATCCTATGCTTGGCGAATTGGGCAGCCATTCTAATACCAATATTGCTAATGTAGATGTACATTTTGCTGATTTATCTTGGACTTTAAAACCGGGTCAATTTGTCAGTGCTGGTCTGGGCGCGATCACCACGACGGGATCATGGAAGCTCGGTGCTACCAATACTAGTGGTGAGTATTGGTCTTTAAATCCCCGTATTGGCTATAGTATGTTTAGTCCAGGTTGGAATATTTCTTTGGAGTCTTATTATTTCTATAACTTTGAAAATGAGAAAACAAAATATGAGTCTGGTGATGAGCTTTATTTTGATGCCACGGTGTTGAAAAAATTGGATCATCTACATCAAGGTCTACAGATTGGCCCCATTGCTTACATACGTGAACAAGTGACCTCAGATAAAAATAATGGTACAGCTTATTATGGGCATGCCAATGATAAAGCTAGGCAAATTGGCTTAGGTGTGCAAGTTCTAAAAGACTTTGGTCGAGGTATTTTTGTTGGGTTAAGCTGGTCTAAGGACTTAGAAACTAAAAATGCCGTCAGTAATGATGGACGCTTTGCATTAAATGTTTCAGTGCCTTTATATAGTAAAGGTCAACCTAAAGCGACGCAGTTGCCTGCCGAATTTTAACCCTTAATTGGGGGTGTTTTTTAAAGCATGGAAATAAGGAAAAAATAAAAATGTCATTACTCGATAATCATATTGTGTTGCTTACGGGTGCTGGTTCTGGTTTAGGGCTTGGGGTGGCCCGTTATTGTAAGGAACAGGGCGCTAAAGTTATTGTGACAGATGTTTCTGATGAAAAAATCCAGCAATTGCAAAGTTATTTTGATAACGATGATTTATTAATGCGTTGTGATGTCACCCAACACACGGATTTAAACGAATGCAAAACACGTATTGTAAAAAAATATGGTCGTCTAGACGCCGTGATTGGTACACAAGGGATCTTTGATGGGAATGTTGCTTTGCAAAACATGTCCATTGGGGCGGCTGATGCGTTATTTGATGAGTTATTCACGGTTAATGTGAAAGGTTATTTGCTCACCGCACATATTTTTGCAGACTTACTTAGAGCCAACCAAGGCGCATTGGTGTTTACCACGTCTACCGCAGCTTATGCTGCTGATGGAGGTGGTGCAGTTTATACAGCAACAAAAGGGGCAATTAAAAGTCTAATTCAGCAATTAGCATTTGAGTTTGCACCTGACATTCGGGTCAACGGTGTGGCGCCCGCAGCTATCGGTAATAGTCAATTAAAAGGCGCAAAAGCCTTAAATTTAGAGCAACAGAAGCAGTCAGATATTCCAAAAGATGCATTTTTACAGTTATTTCAATCTATTAGTTTACTAAATCAGTTGCCAGAAGCTGAGGATTATGGCGCTTTATATGCATTCTTAGCTTCTAAGCACAATAGAGTTATGACAGGGCAGACCATTGTTGCAGATCAAGGCTTACTTAATCGCGCGGTCTTAACACATTAGTATAGCTTTTAGCTAAAGCTGGTCATCAAAATCATTACTCAATATGGATGTAAATATGAGAATTTTAGTTTTAGGTGGTGGAATTGCAGGTATGGCTGCTGCAATTAAGCTACGCCAAGCGCAACACGATGTTGAGTTGGTAGAAAAATCTGAAGATTGGAAAGCTTTAGGAACAGGGCTTACGCTTTCCGTACTGACATTGCGTGCATTGTGTGACTTTGGTATACAAGAAGAAATTGCTGCACAAGGTTTTGTACATGATGGGGTCGATATTTATGACCAACATGGGAAGTTCATCCGAACTGTTTTATCTAAACGCGTCATTGCTGATGACTTTCCATCTGAAGGTGCTATTTTGCGTCCGGTGCTGCACGATATTTTATCTAGTAAAGTGAGAGCATTGAATATCCCTGTTTTTTTAGGTGATACAGTTGCAAAACTACAAAGTACGTTAGAACATGGTTGTTTTGTACAGTTTGAGAGTGGGCGCACTCAACATTATGATTTAGTCATTGGCGCCGATGGCGTATTTTCAAAATTGCGCCAATTACTCATGCCAGAACAGGCAGCACCTGAATATACCGGCCAGGCCTGCTGGCGCTTACAGTTTGACCGTCCTGCAGAGATCACTCGCGGACGCATGTTCCAGTCTGAAAATATGAAAGTAGGCTTTAATCCTTGCAGCCCAACGCAAATGTATATGTACATGATGGAGTGTGTACCAAAAGACCAAGTATGGCGAGAGCCTGAGGTATTACCAAACATGGCAAAACAGCTGCTGAGAGAATTTGAAACAGTACTGAAGCCTTATATTGACGCTATTGATGAGAACACGCCAATCATTTACCGTCCTTTAGAGCGTGTAATGGTGAATAGCGATTGGCATCGTGGTTCTACCATTTTGATCGGTGATGCTGTACATGCAACCACGCCTCACTTAGGTTCAGGTGCTGGGCTTGCAGTCGAAGATGCGATTGTTCTGGCTAAGCTACTTGATGAATATGGGAATGATTTGCAAGCTGTATTTGAGCAGTTCATGCGAAAACGCTTGGCCCGTGCGCAATTTGTGGTGGAAACGTCGGGTGAAATTGGCCGTATGGAAATCGAGGGGAGTTCCATGATGGAAAGAAGTATGCTGTTAGCGAAGGGATTTGAGCACGTTACGGCAGCTTATATCTAAAACTATTGAGCGTAAAAAAGCCTGCGTCAGCAGGCTTTTTTACGCTGTAATTTTCTCTTATCCATATCCAAGACAGCTTGCGACTGGCTTTTTCTGTATCGAAAGGGCTGTGTAAAATCAGGATATTACCGTTACGGGTAATTTTAACTTTCACTAAAGTAAAGCCACTTTTGTCATTAATCACTTTCCAGTGACCCGTTAAATCTAAAGCGGGTTCGGCACATAGTGCAGTAAAACAGAGCACAATATATCCTGCACTGAATATCCCTTTAAGTTTGATGGTCGTTCCTTAAACTTAAAATGAGGTATGGGATCATTAACCAAGGGTTAATTTTAAAAAATAGTTGCTTAGTGTAATGAAGCGTATTGAATATAAAATATACAAATGGGTGGGGCAATTGCCAAAAAGCTTAAAAATTTTTATCAAAAAAGATATCAGTTATCAAATATTTAGATAGTAATATGTAGATTTTTATTTTTCAGAGCAACCGCAGTATTCTCGCTTTTTTAGTTGAAAATAAAAAAGTCAGGTTTATGGAAAAACCTGACATAATCTGAATAACAAATAAAATTAAATGGATATTCTGGTATTAGATTGCAGGGCGTTGATTACTTGTTGTGACATTTGCTGCAGGAACATTGGTTTCACCTGCCAATACGGCTTTACGTGTTTGACTAAACAAATACACTTGGATTGCTACAATCACACAGCAAGCATAACCAATCGCTTCAAAACCAATAAATTTCACCAGTGTACCACTAATAAACGGTGCAACCGCTGCACCAACCATCAGCATAGCAGGGGTTCCTGCGACCGCTCGACCGGTTGGGTCTAAACGTGCCAATAAACCAAAAGCAAAGGTATGCACAAATAAAATGGTAAATGCCATCATTGGACCAGCAAAAGCAAAGACTGAATAATGATGGGTGTGTGTGGTGAGTAAGGCAAAGATCCCTTGAAAAATTGGACCAAAAGCAATGATCGCAGTGACACTAACTTTATTTTGTAACATTGCGGCTAAAGGAGCAGGGAAGATGGTGACAATACCATAAATGACTAAAGCCATGGTGACCATGTCACGGGTAAAACCACGTTCTAAACCGATTCTTTCATAAAAACTTAAGGTCATGGCTTGGGTCATCGCCAAGAGTGCCACACCAATCATGCAGAACCACACAGGTTTACCCAGCGGTGGTAGAGTTTTAATTTGTTCAAAGTTATCAAAAGGTACCGGTTTGGTCGGCTTTGGAAAGAAAAAGAGGCAAGCTAAACTTGCTAAAATCATCACACCCGCCATGACATAAAACATGGCATGACCACCAAACTGTTGAGTTACCCCAGGTGTACCACCTAAAAAAATGACACCGAATATACCAATCGCGAGACCTGCCAATCCAAACACACGATGTGGGTTAATAGCATGTCCCATGGTGCCATGTGTGACACTTAGGGCTGTGCCCGCAGCTAGACCACCGACAAAATGTAAACCAGCTAATACAGGGAAACTGGTATTTAAGCCGGCAACCACAAAGCTGAGCGCAGCAAGAGCAAAGCCTACAACAGCCGCAATTTTGACATGGATACGGTTAAAGCGTGGTGCGAAGAAAATACTGGCACCTGCAGCACCCACTAAAAAGAGTGTCGCCAAACCACCAGCTTGTTGTGGATCAAGCTGATAATGAGCAATGAGTGTTCCCACCCAAATTGGCAACGCGACTAAATCTAGCATACCGGCACAGTGTGCCATCATAAGTGCAAACATCCCTCGTTTGCTTTCGATACGAACCATACGCTGCTCCTTTAGCATGCAAATAATGTGTGCTCTTCACTGAGCTAGTTGCTTAGACTGAGGTCTATAAATTCTTGTTTTAAAAAATAAACCCCGATTAATGTTGATCGGGGCTTCGGATTAAATGGCTTCTTTAAGAACATTCAGTGCTTTTTCTACAATTGCAGTTTGTTGTTCAACCGGTGCGCGCTGTTGCTCCAAACGTCCAATTTCCATTGAACTTTGCGTAACTAAACGACAACGTTGCTCACGGCGCTGCATAAATTCAGCAAAGGCTAGATCGACATTTGCCTGTTTCTTAAAGATTTCAGCGAGTACTAACGCATCTTCAATACCCATACCTGCGCCTGAGGCTAGCTGTGGTGTAGTTGGGTGTGCTGAGTCACCAATAAGTAATACTTTTCCTAGATACCATGGTCCTGGAAGGTCAAAGCATTCAAGTGGGCGGAAGTTGATATTTGGATTATCAGCTTCGCTTAAGGATTCACGGATTTCAGCGAGAATACCGTCATAACCTTCAAGCAACTGCTTTAAATTTTTGTAATTATCTTCAGGTTCTTGCCAGCGTTGTGGGCAGCGTTCTAATAAGAACATATACATGTGATCTTTAGAAACAGGCGTAAAACCGACTTTCACCGGACCACCCAAGAAATAGGTACGGCGTTCAATCGAAGCAGGGCGCTTTAAAAATAAACGCCAGCAGCTTTGACCGGTATATTCTGCTTTAGGTGCGTCAGGAAATAACAGCTGGCGAGTTTTTGAAAGTACGCCGTCTGCACCTAATACAAAGTCATAATAGCCTTGACTACCGTCACTGAAAGTGACCGTCACCCCATTTTCATCTTGTTCAAAATCATCCGCAGTTAAACCTAGGCGCATTTGAATGCCGGCATCTTTAACATACTTGTGCATAATCGAATGCATAGTTGGACGCATAATACCGCCGCTTCCAGCGGTATCAGCACCGTCGAGCATGGGCGTTGGTAAAATACGCAGTGGATTGCCAGCAGGATCGCAGACTTGAATACCATCACCAACATAAGCTTGTTCAGTGACTTCGTCATAAACCCCGAGCTGTTTCAGTGCACGTAGGGTCGGGCCGGTAATCGTCAAGCCAGCACCTAATGCACCCCAATTCGGATTGATATCAATCAGGTCAACTTTGACGCCAATACGCGACAGCGTAATAGCAGAAGCCATGCCAGCTGTACCTGCGCCAATAATGAGAGCTTTTTTGCCTGCAGCGGCAGATTGTTGTGTCATGCGAGTCATCCTTGAAGCATTATTAATCTTTTAAAAACTGTGCAACTAATTGGGTAAAGTTTTTCGCGTGCTCGATTTGAGTCCAATGGCCGCATTGGCTGAAAATATGAACTTGACTATTTTCAATCCAGTTCAGCATGGTCAAAGAGGTTGAAAGCGGAATCACCTTGTCATCACGACCATGGACCATCAATGTAGGCTGCTTAATTTTGCGAATGGATTCCTCTGAATGAGACATTGCTTCAACCCATTGCTGGCGTGGCGCAGGGAACATACGTTCATAGGCTGCACGCGTGTCTTCTTTGGTGCTGGCGATATAGCGCATTTGTACCAAATCATCCCCTACCAGATTTTGGTTGTAGGCAAAGATTTTCATGATGGCCTGCATGTTTTCAAACGATGGCGTATAGCCCCATACCGCATCTAAACCAGCGGTCAATTCAAATGGAACTCCAACACTGCCCATGAGAATTAACTTATTGACACGCTCAGGGTGATAAATAGCCAAAGCAAGGGCCATGGATCCGCCAAAGGAGTTACCAATGACATTGACTTTTTTCAGCCCTAAAGCATCCAGGAAATCCACCATTTGCTGGAGCCAAGTATCACGATTAAAGTCGATGTCCTCTGGGAATGTGCTGTAACCAAAACCGGCAAAGTCAGGTGCCAGTAAACGATAATCATTTTGTAGTGCTTGAATGGTCAAACGCCAATTTGCCCATGCACTGACGCCAGGGCCTGAGCCATGTAGTAGCAAAACAGGTTCACCTTGTCCTACATCGTGATAGTTGGTTTGAATTGCACCGCATTGGATGTTTTTGCCAATTTCAGGATTTGTCATCGTATTCATTATTCATTCCTTGAAAATTGAATTAACCGCGTTTCCACAGCAAGAGAGCAGTGCGGGCTTCTGAGGTATTTTCTTCTAAACGTGCAGTCAAGCTAAGCTGACCTTGTTCATCCAAAGAGAAGCTGCGTTTTTGCTGTCCGCCAATCCAGTTTGGAAATAAACTAAGATCCACATAATGGGTTACCGTATTACCTTCAACGTCATACCGTCCTGCATAGGACATCATGCTGTTATAAGCGCCAGCTTTTTCAGCATCCGAAGCATTCCATTGTCCGCCTGTTGTAAAGGGTGCTCGATTAGCTCGGCTAATTTGACAACTCATAAAACCATCTGCTGTATATTGAATAATGCCTTGTGGTGCCTCACCCATCGGTAAAACTTGGCGCCCGTCATCATAGTTTTGTGCAAAGGTCACCAATTCCCAGCGGCCTGTTAAATCAATATTTGACATAATTACTTCCTTAAGTTTTCAATGTTTAAATCGGGTTTTATTGGTTTTTGTTTAATAGAAATTCAGTTACTACTTGGTTGTGGACGTCGGCACTTTCAAATTGTGCCCAGTGTCCCGTATCTTCGGCACAGTAAAATGTTCCTTGCTGCACCTGATCTGCAATATGCTGTCCTAAGGCAGGCGGTGTACGGTTAGCATCGCCCCAATAAACGAATGTCGGTGCTAGAATTTTTTTAGCTAAAGCATCAGTTACGGTATGTTTTTGAATGGTTTCGCCAGACAAATATTCAGTAATGAATTGCTTTTGAACTTCAGCCAAAGCAGGTTGACGATATAAGGTCTGACGCACTTGGATCGATTCATCCGTTAAACGTTCTGGCTTGGCTAAGATGCGAGCCATCCGGGTACGGACATTTTCAAAACTTGGGTTGTTGAGTACTTCAATCGAGCTGGATAAATTTGCTGCCCAATGGGGTTCTACATAGTCAGGGATTGCACCTGCATCCGGACGGTAACCCATAGTGGTGGTCAGCACTAAACGATCTACTTTTTCTGGATGCTGAATTGCCAATTGCATGGCCACCCACCCACCCATAGACTGGCCTTCAAAATGCGCACGTGAAATATTTAACTGCTGCATCACATCTAGAATCTGGTCAATCAAATTTGGAATGACCTCATGATCAAATTCAGTCGTTTGAGAACGACCATGCCAGAGAAAATCTAAGGCAATCACATGGAAGTGTTCAGCCAGTGCTGGAATGTTACGAGCATAATTTTCAAGATGCCCGCCAGTACCATGCAGTAAAAATAGGGCAGGGTTGTTCGGATTGCCTGCTTCTAAAATACGGCTTTTATATTTTCCTTGAATGATGCGCACATCTGAGTGAATCAGTTGAACCCAGTAATGTTCTGCTTCAGTATGAACCGTGGCATTCATGCTTTTTTCCTTATCTCAACGTCAGCTTTAGTCTTCTAGTGGTTGTGCTTTACTTTGTGAAATCGGACCACGTAAGGTGCCGTCGGACTTTTCTAGTCCAAAGGTCCATTCGGTGAAAATATGCGCTTCCGCTGCAAAATCTGTTGATTCCCAATCCTCAGTCACAATGTCTTCATCAGCGGCATATTCCCAGGCACCACCAAATGGGGTGAGGAAATACCAGAAACATGCTGAAGAAACACGATGACGGCCTGGACCTGCAAAGGTTTGCCAACCTCGACTGTCAATATGCTGACCGCCAAAAATCACTTCATGGATGTCGCGAACTTTAAAAGCAAGATGGTTAAAGCGAGTGCCTGGTGCTTTACCATTCATAAAGAACAGGTGATGATGATTGCCCTCAACGGAACAACGAATGAATACACCACGATCTGCATAGCGGTCAGAAACCAGAAAGCCTAAACGTTCAAGATAAAACTTTACTGCTTCACCGGCATCATCAACACCAATGGCCAAGTGACTAATTTCATAAGGCTGAGCTTTTTCGTAACGGGGAGCTCGGCTATTGACACGTTTAGGCTGGCTTGGCGAGTTAAATTGTGTATCGGTAAACGGAACATAGCTGCGCTGTGCTATACGGAAAGCAATGTGAATGCCCAAATCATCCTGACTGTGTATGGTGCCGTCAGCATCTACAGTCACTTCACGGTCAGTGCTCAGCTCTGCAGCAATCGCATCTAAGCCGGCCTGATCTTCAACGCCCCATACCATTTCACACATGCCACTTGGATTGCCGATAGGTGTGCGGTCAGGATGGGTTGTATCAGCTTGGAAAATCTCGACTTGAGAATTGTCTGTGGTCACAAAAAGGTAACTATTGTCCTGATCGCTTTCGACCTGCTTCAGGCCCCAATCATTGGCAAAGCGTAAAGCATCATCTAGCTGTTCAACGCCAAAGCGTATACGGTCTAAGCCTTTTATTTTAAAATTTTGTGCTGTGGTCATATCGTGCTCCGTTGGTCAGTACCAAAGTGTTATTCATCCTTGGTCTTCACTGTACGAAGCATTGGCATGTGAAAATAGCATTTAACTCATAAAGCAGTTATGCATATTCTGGATATCTGATTTAGGATTTCAAACCTAGGATGCATCACTCAATTTTGTTTAATTAAGTTCAAACAAGATATGAGTGGAGTTCAACTGACATGACGTCATTACCGTTATTTAATCATCATGTTCAAGGCAAAGTAGACGCGGCATGGATTACCTTTATTCCGGGTATAGGCAATGATGCAAGTTTCTGGGCAATGCATGCTGAAATTCTGGCAGAGCATTTTCAGGTACTGACCTTTGATCCCTGGGGACATAACCTTAGTCCATTACCGCCAGAACCATGTTCTTTTCAAGCAATTGTCGATGGGGTGATTGCGTTATGGGATCATTTAGGCATTCAAAAAAGTAGTGTGGTTGGTCTGGGTTTTGGCGGTTCTGTCAGTTTATCGCTGGGGCTGATATCTCCGGAACGGATTGAAAAAATTGTGGCGTGCTGCTGCCGTCCTCGTCAGCCAGATGACCGTCACGAATTTTGGCGTGACCGTTGTGCCAAAGCGCAGGCCAATGGCTTGGATAAATTAGGTGATGTTACGGTGGATCGTTGGTTATCTGAAGAATTTCGTGACACGCATCCTGAGGCTGACCAGCAACTACGCGCTATGATTAAACGTACCACAGTAGAAGGTTACTGTGCCTATGTGAATGCTTTTATTGAAATGGACTTTTCAAGCTCACTCGGACAGATTCAAACTCCAGTATTGCTATTGGCCGCAGAGCATGATCATGGTGGTGGTCCGGTGGAAGATATGCAGGCGATGGCAGCGCAATTGCCGAATGCGAAATTAGAAATTATTCAGGGCAGTGGTCATATCTGTAATTTTGAAGCGCCTGATCAGGTCAGCCAATATTTAACAAATTTTTTAACCCATAAATGATTTTCATGGAGTGAATTCACGATGAATAACAATAAAAGAGTGGTAATTATCGGTGGTGGACATGCCGGCTGCAGCTGTGCCAAAGCTTTACGTCATGAGCGCTTTACTGGTGAAATTGTATTGATTAGTAATGAGGCGGACTTACCCTATCATCGTCCGCCATTGTCAAAAAGTTTTATTAAAGATGTAGATGAGTTGGATTTATCCAAACTCTGTCTACAGCCAGAAACTTTTTATGAAAAATATCAAATCGATTTACGTTTAAATACTGCAGTGAGCGAAATTGACCCCGATGAAAACGTGGTCAAGCTCTATCATGGCGATCTGCTTGAATATGATTATCTGGTATTAGCCACAGGAACCCGCCCACGTCAATTGCCTTTACCGGGAATTGAACTACAAGGTGTCATGAGTCTGCGCACTTTACAGGATGCACGGCAATTACGTTCAGCACTTAACACAACTGAAAATGTCGTGATTATTGGTGGTGGATTTATTGGTTTAGAGTTGGCCTCTACAGCACGTAGTTTAGGTAAGAATGTTACGGTGCTCGAGCATATGCCACGGGTTTTGGGTCGTTCTGTATCGCCATTGGTGTCGGATTATATTGCCGATATACACCGTAAAAATGGCATTCAGATTGAAACCGGTGCATTTATCAATGAATTTGTTGGTGAAAATAGCAAAGTGACAGGGGTACGCTGTGCCAATGGCATTATTCCTGCTGAATTGGTGTTGGTGGGCGTAGGGGCAATTCCAAATACCGAACTGGCAGAGCAGGCAGGCATTCAATGTGATAATGGGATTAGCGTCAATCGTACCATGCAAACCAATATCGCCAATATTTTTGCCATTGGTGATTGTGCCAACCATGAAAATCATTTTGCAGGCGAACGTCGTATCCGATTAGAATCGGTACAAAATGCGAATGATCAGGCCATTACCGTAGCCAAGTTCGTTACCGAACAGCCTGCGGAATATAAAAATGTACCGTGGTTCTGGACAGATCAGGGCGACATTCGTTTACAGATGACCGGGCTTTCTTTTGATACCAGTGATTATGTAATTCGTGGCGATATGAAAAGCGGCCGTTTTTCCGTGTTCCATTATGCCAAAGATAAACTTGTCGCTATTGATTCGGTGAATCAACCAGTAGATCATATGATGGCAAGAAAATTGCTGGAAGCAGGGATCACGCCGTCTAAGCACCAAGTTGCAGATATTCATACCAATTTGAAGAGTTTTTTGACTCTTAATTCGGTATAAAAATCTGAACCGGTCTGTGCTTCAGACTCATTTTTTATAGGGAACATGAATAGGGAAATATGCATGCCATCAATACTGGATTCTAAATGGCTGGTGTTTATTAAAGTCGCAGAGTTAGGCAGCCTGTCCAAGGCAGCGCATGCGTTTAATGTACCCCAGTCTATGATTAGCAGGCATATTGCCCAACTTGAAGAACAATGCAGCACACGCCTATTTAAACGTACTGGGCGTGGTGTGGTCTTGACAGAATTGGGTGCCGAATTACTGCCTCGCATTATTAAACTAGCAATTGAGTGTGGTGTGATTGAGGATGATATTCGCACTTATGGTGGTGAACCGATAGGTGAAGTCCGTGTAGGTTTGTTACCCGCTTTGGTGCATCAGCTTTCAGGTGCGCTTTATAGTTATATACAGCAAAATTATCCCCGTATTAATTTACATTTGAGCGAAGGTTCAAATGTGCATTTAGAAGAAATGATTGAGGAGGGGCGTATTGATATGGCTTTACTTCTTCGTGAAGGGGAAGTTATTAAGCCAGAAGAAGCTGTGATTGCTGAATTTGGCTTAATGCTAGTGGGGAAGATCAATGATCCCTTAGTGGAACAGCCGACTATTAAACTAAGGGATTTACAAGATTTGCCCCTGATTGTACCAAGTCGACCCCACCCTTTACGTGCCCGTCTAGATCAGTTGGCAAGGCAGATGGACTATAACTTTGAATGTGTCTTAGAAGCAGACTCGAACCGTTTACAGCATGAGATTGTGGCTGCAGGTGGTGGATATGCCATTTCTTCGGGTCTATTTGGTCTTGAAAACCAACAGCGTTTAACAGCCAGTTTGATTGTAGAGCCAGAATTGTCACGCAGTGTTGTCTTGTCACATACCATACGCCGTCCAAATACACGTGCATCACGGGTGATTCAGCAATGGTTTGAGAAACAAGCGCCGCTGATATTGAAAGGGATGATTGTGAATCGATAATGTTTTGTATGAATCAATAGAGTACAAAAAATGGGAGCATTTCATTAGCTCCCATTTTTTATAGGTCGTTCATTTTAGACTTAGATACTTAAAGTTTAAACTTGAACAGTTTTCCACTAATAGCGAAAGCGAGTGGAGAAATTACAAGGGAGAATAAAAACGCAACAGGCCAAGCGATAGCAAAGCTTGTTAACCATTCTTGAATCATTAAAGAGGTCAAACCTAAGTTTAGGATCGAAAAGAAGAGCGTCATAACAAACGCCATCATTCCTGAAATAAAAACTTGGGTGATGATAATGAATTTTTTCTGGTTCATTGCGTAAAAACCTTTATGTAACATTGATTCAGCATGTGCTGAATGATGGTTAACGCCAAGGGTTCTAAACAGACTAATTCTCATATAGATGAGGGCCAGAATAACCAACTGACCTATCATTTTTAGGCAATAAACGTGCATTATAATTTTTTTGTTTATTTAATTCAAATGAGCATGAAGCTGTATGGCAGCAGTTTTGTGATTTCTTCGTATTTATTTTTTTGAAAATCAGCAGCATCTAGCTTCAAGTTTGATTGTAGATTCTAATCTTTCACACAGTGTTAATAGTGATCCTAGAAAAAATAATGGACCTTACGAAGCCGTGCTTCTCACTGATCCAAAGCTAACGTAACATTAAATTTAGAGATGTAATAAATAGCCAGACGCTTTAGTCCAGCATTTAAACAACAACCCATTCATTATGTGCTTGCAAACTCACATAGGCCTATAGCTGAAATTTCTCAGAAATTAGGTGTGGGTTATGTAAATAGATTCGTAAAAGCAATCCAGTTGCTTCAAGCGAACGTCAACTTTCACAAGAACAACAGCGGATCTTAGAATTTGAGAAAGAGGTCAAGCGGCGAAAGGAAGCCAATAACATCTTAAAAAAAGCGTATGTGTACTTTCTGATAGATCATGCTAAGAAAAGTATAGTCTAGTTCAAGATTTGAATATGAGTGAAATTACTGTATTTGCTGCCTGTAAATAAATGGGTATCAACACTGCAGAATACTCTGCTTGCTAAGCCAATAATATAGCCTAGAAATACAATGATTTAAAAGTCCAGCATTGGCAGAATCATATGTGATTGGGTATACCTGGATTAGTATAAACCATCAACTTTCCCTAAGATTGCTTAGGAAATCATTGTACCTTGCAATCAAAATATTCTTGTCCTATCCATCCATTTTATAGATATCTGCTTTACACCTTACATGCTAGCTCCGCATATCGCAGATCAGTACATTAGAAAAAAATGACTGAAACGGAGTTCAGCAGTGAACCACGCACACCATCCAACCTTATTTATTAATGACGACCATGTTGCACAACTCGCAACTTGGTCAAGTGCCATCGAAGCACTCAGTCATGCTTATAGCCAACCTATTTCTAATGCCATGGTGCCACCACGTACTATGGCACGCGGTGATGGTTTTTGGTTACGTAGCCTTTGTGCAGTTTCACCTTCTAAAGAATACATGGGTTGTAAACTCATCGCTGCAAGCCCAAAAAACAAAAAAGCCAGCTACCTGATTTCATTATTCGATCAAGACACTATGCGCTTGGCTGCACTTATTGATGGCAACCGTATTACCGACATCCGCACCGCAGCTAGCTCTGCTGTAGCGGTGAATGTTTTGGCAGATGCAGATCAATTCGATGTTGTGATCTTAGGATCAAGTGCACTCGCACGTAGCCATCTACATGCACTCAATGCTACAGGTCGTGTGGCAAAAGTACGTGTATTTAGCCCAACTGAAGCCAACCGTGAAAAATTCGCACAAGAATTTCATGCTCAATATGGCTTAGATATTCAAGCCGTTGCAACAGCAGAAGAGGCTGTTAAGGGTGCCAATGTGGTGATCTGTGCGTCACGCAGCCGTGACGGTGGGCCAGTCTTTGATGCTGCATGGCTTGAACCGGGGATGACCGTGGTATCAGTCAGTTCAACCTTGCCAGAACAACGTGAACTAGATGTTGAAACCATGAAAGCTGCAAGTCTGATTGTGGCAGATATGCCAGAAGAAGTGATTCATGAAACAGGTGACGCGCTAGTTGCACAGCAAGAAGGCTGTGATGTGGCTGCAAAGACAGTTTCTTTATCTGATGTCATGTCAGGAAAAGCCAAAGTACGTAATTCACCAGAAGAGATTGTCATCTACAAATCTGTTGGCTCAGCGCTACAAGACATCGTGACTGCTGAAATGCTGCTACGTAATGCCAAAACCGCAGACAAATACCAAGAAATGAGCGACAGCATTGTCACCATCGACCGTTAATTCAAAATTTAAAACATCAATATTTAAGAACGTAACCCAACAGGGAAAGGAGAATTTTCATGGCTAACTATAAACGCAGTGAAGCACGTGCATGGGCAAAAGAATATTTAAAAGGTTGCTCATCAGTCACTATTCCAAGTTATAGCCAAGACTTAAGCCGCTTAAATGAGAAGGGTATTCGCCACGATATTCAGAAAGTCATCGATTTGGGTTACACCTATACATTGTTATGTACAGAAGTGGCAATTACCCCTGAGGAAAATGCGCAATTTACCGCATGGGCAAAAGATCAGGCAGGTGACAAATTGGGTTTATTCTTCCACGCAGGCTTTGGCACACTGGAAGAAAATATTCGTGCAGTAAAACTGGCGGAAAAAGCGGGTGCAGATATTGTGCTGCTGTCTTATCCATCCAATTTCTGGCCGACTTCTGAACAAGATATTTATGACTATACCAAAGCTTTCTGTGATGCGACAGATTTAGGGGTGATGTTGTTTGCTATTCCACTTTGGGGCTTTGAGCGTGTACATCCACAAGGCATGTCACCAGAACTGATTCAACGATTAATTGATGACTGTCCGAATGTGGTGTCATTAAAAGCAGAACAGGGTTTCCCGCATATTGCCGGTTTAGTGGATAGCTTTGAACGTTTTAACGATCAGATCGTTGTGACCTGCCCGATTGAAAGTGACGTGATTCCACTTCTTCGTTACATGGATATGCAATTCTCAGGAACCAGCTATACGCAGTGGATGGGTGATCATTTTGTCAAAACCTTTAATCTAGCGAAAGAAGGCAACTTTGATGAAGCGATGCAATTGTACTGGCAAGCTCAGCCGGCTCGCGGTGCAGTAGGTGCTGCAACTGGAGCCTATATGCCAGGTTCTAACTATATTAACCGTGCGCATTGGAAATACATGGACTGGTTAGCGGGTTTCAATGGTGGTCCGCTTCGCGCGCCGATTGCCCGTATTCCAGATCGTCAGATGAAAGTATTGCGTCAAGGCTTAATCGCTTCAGGTTTGCCATGCACCGATGACCCAGACAGTGAATTCTTGGTTGGTCGTTTTCCAGAGTAAGGCTTAATAAATTAAGGATAGATAAATGAATAGTTTTGCACATTTAAATCCAGCAGACCTCCTGAAAGATCCTGGCCTTTGGAAAACTGGTGCCTTCATTAATGGCCAGTGGATTCAAGAAACTGCTCATGGTAGTTACAGCTTAAATAACCCAGCAACAGGATTAGAGCTGGTTAAATTGCCACGTTGCAAGGAAGAAGAAACCAATCAGGCGATTGCCACTGCACAAACAGCTTTTGAGAAATGGCGTAAAACCACAGCCAAACAGCGTTATGAAATTATTAACCGCTGGTATCAGCTGGTTGTGGAACATAAAGAAGACTTAGCCACCATCATTACTTTGGAAGAAGGCAAACCTTTATCTGAAGCGCGCGGTGAGATGGATTACGCCGCTTCATTCTTGCAATGGTTTGCTGAAGAAGCGAAACGTATCCGCGGTGATATATTGCCAGCACCGAAAGACACTCAACGTATTGTGGTGTTGAAGCAGCCGATAGGTGTCTGTGCAGCGATTACGCCTTGGAATTTCCCAGCAGCGATGATTACCCGTAAAGCAGGACCTGCATTGGCAGCTGGTTGTACCATGGTGGTAAAACCAGCAAGTCAAACGCCGATGACGGCGTTGGCGCTGGCAGAACTTGCTCGCCGTGCCGGTGTGCCGGATGGTGTATTCAGTGTGTTGACCGGTAATGATACGCGTGTCATTGGTGGTATTCTGACTTCACATCCTTTAGTCCGTAAAATTACCTTCACAGGCTCGACGGAAGTGGGTCGCACACTGCTAGAACAATCAGCAGCCACCATTAAGAAATGTTCAATGGAACTGGGCGGTAATGCACCCTCCATTGTATTTGATGATGCAGACCTCAACTTGGCGGTAGATGGCGTCATTGCCTCTAAATTCCGTAACACAGGTCAAGCCTGTATTTCTGCCAACCGTATCTATGTGCAGGATGCCATTTATGACGAATTTGCACAGCGCTTGGTAGCTAAAGTTAAAGCGCTGAAAGTCGGCAACGGCCTGGAAGAGGGCGTAGTTCAAGGCCCGCTGATTGATGCTGGCGCAGTCGAAAAAGTGCAGTCGCATATTGCCAATGCTGTGGAGCATGGCGCATCGGTAGTGTGCGGCGGACGCCGCAGCGAGTTAGGTGGATTCTTCTTTGAGCCGACAGTCTTGACCAATGTCACTAAAGACATGGTAATTGCGCATGATGAAACTTTTGGTCCAGTTGCGCCCTTGATCCGCTTCAGCACAGATGAAGATGTCATTGCGCAAGCCAACGATACCGAATTTGGACTGGCAGCATATCTGTATAGTCAGAACTCTGCGCGTGTTTGGCGTACTTCTGAGGCTTTAGAAGCGGGCATGATCGGTATTAATACTGGACTGATTTCAAATGAAGTTGCGCCATTTGGAGGCGTGAAACAAAGCGGTTTGGGCCGTGAAGGTTCACATTACGGCATCGATGAATTTCTTGAAATGAAATACATGTGTTGGGATGGATTGTACACAGACTAAGTCAATCGTCAATTGGTCTTAGATCTAATATTGGGCTGTTTCAACTTTATTCACAATGCGGGACAGCTCAATAGCCAATGCAAGATGCAGTAAAACGGCGATATAAAAATACAAGGCAACAGGGGTATTCCGAGGAATGGGATACAGGAGAAATGGAATGAATATTATTGGTATAGATCAATTGATCTACGGCGCAAATGACTTAGCTGCCTCAGTCAAATTTATGCAGGATTTTGGTTTGATTGAAGTGCCACATCAAGTTTTTGGCCGCTATTTTGAAACTTTAGATGGTACAGGTATTCTGATTGCAGAAGCAGATCATGAAGCTTTGCCGCCAAAGCTCCCATCTATGAGTCAATTACGCAAAATGGTCTATGGTGTTGCAGATCAGGCGACTTTAGATGCTATTCAAGCAGAGCTGAGTACCGACCGTGAAGTGAAAGTACTCGATAATGGTGCTTTGGAAACTGTAGATGACTCAGGCATTAGTATTGGTTTTCAAATCAGTATTCGCCGTGAATTAAATTTGTCTGTAGAAAAAATCAATGCACCAGGTGCTCCACAAGGTCGTGAATATAATCAACTTGGTGTAGATCATTCTATCCAAATTCAACCTCGGACTTTAGGCCATACTGCTGTTTTTGTGCCGGATGCCGCGAAGGCGGAGCATTTTTTTGTCAACCGTTTAGGGTTCCGTGTCAGTGACCGTCTAGGTGGTGGACCATTCCTGCGTGCTGGCGGTACTACAGATCACCATACCTTATTTCTCATTCAGGCACCGGAACATATTAAAGGTGTTGAACATATTTCATTCCATCTTTCTGGGCCAAGCGAGTTGATGCTGGCAGGCCAGCGTTTTGAAAAAGCGGGGCACGAAAGCTTTTGGGGTCCAGGTCGCCATGGTTTAGGTTCGAACTGGTTCTGGTATTTCGACGGACCATTGGGTTGCCGTTTTGAATACGATGCTGATATGGATCAGCTCGATACCAACTGGGTGCCACGTGAGCTTCCATTACATGAAGACAATGCCCAAGCGTATTTGCTGGAATTCAGAAAGCAGAACTGGGCACCATTTAATGGTCCAGTCAAAAAAGCAGGCTAATCATTTTTTAACCGAACAGTGTTAAACCGAGATGCCCAGCAACGCTCAGGATGAGCGCAAGCCAGGGATACAAAACAACAATCAGGGAGATGTCGCATGTTTAAATATATTCAAGTGACTGCAGGAAGTGATGAAGACTACGTAGATCATTTATGTGATCGCGTAGAGGAAAGTTTAAATAACGGTTTTTTACCGATTGACGTGTTCAATGACGATGCGGTATTCCGTGCAGAAATGGAACGTATTTATACCCGCAACTGGATTTTTATTGCGCATGAAACTGAAATTCCGAATTCAGGCGACTATGTATTGCGCCGTTTAGGTTTGGATAAAGTGATTGTGACACGTGACAGCGAAAATAAAATCAATGTTTTGCTGAATCATTGCCGTCACCGCGGGACAGAGGTATGTCATAACGACCGTGGTAATGCAACCAGTTTTAAATGCCCGTACCATGGCTGGGTGTATAAAAATAACGGCGACTGGATGGGCGCACCGCATATGAAAGATGCCTATGGCGGCAAACTTGATGCGAAAGAATGGGGATTACTTCGCGCGGCTAAAGTTGAAAGCTTATATGGTTTTATCTTCGCCTCTTTAAATGAAGATGTGCCTGATCTACGTGAGTATCTCGGTGACACGGTATGGGCCTTGGATGCGATTTTCGGTATTCACCCTGATGGCGTGAAATTACTTAAAGAACCAGAGCGTTTCCAAGTCAAAGCCGACTGGAAAAGTGGTGCAGAAAACTTTTGTGGCGATGCCTACCATGTGAGTACGGCACATATGTCTGCGGCGAGTTCAGGTTTTATTCCAAGCGTCAATCAAGTCAGCACCCATGCATCGGGTTATGACTTTGGTAACGGCAACAGTTTTATTGGTCATAACTTGTCCGATATGGTCGGTATTCCCTTGCCAAATTGGGGTTATCCACCAGAGCTGCAGGCGCAGTTTGATTTGTCTAATCTAGATGAAACCCAAATTAAAATGATTAAGGAAATTCCGCCAACCATTGGTACGATTTTCCCGAACTTCAGTTATATGCGTTTACCGCATCCTTCTGCACCGGGTGAAATGCCTATTCCATTTACCAACATCCGTATGTGGCAACCGGTTGCACCTGGAGTGATGGAACTATGGAACTACGAGTTTGAATTTAGTTTTGTACCAGAACAGTATGCTGAAAAAGCCTATGCTGCAGGCCAGTATGCCTTTGGTTCAGGTGGGATTTTTGAAGCGGATGATACTGCGGTTTGGGAAGGCATTGCCAAAGGTGCGCAAAGCCCGTGGTTGCGCAAAGAGAAAGTCAATTTGCACTACAGCCAAAAACAGACCGGTAAAGATCCAAGCTGGACTGGCCCAGGCGAATTCCATCCATCCATTTATGGTGAATACTGTCAAATCGGGTTCTGGCGCCGCTGGCTGAAAGAAATGCGTGAAGGCAAACAAGCCAAAGTGACTTGCCTGGTTGATGAAAATGAACAGCAAAAAGGAGTGGCGTAATGGATTATTCAACTCACAACACTGTACACAAATTTTTGGCGCAGGAAGCGCTGCTGCTGGATGAACGCCGTTTTGACGAATGGTTTGCACTTTTGGATGATGAGATTGTCTATGAAGTGCCATTGCGGATCAGTTCATATCATTTTAAAGATGAGTTTCCTGGTGAAGCCTACCGTGTTCTAGATCGTAAAGCGCATATTAAAACCCGTATCGATCGTATGGCATCGGGTCAGGCATGGGCAGAAGTGCCACCATCGCGCACATTACGTGTGATTGGTAGTGTGATGATTGAGCCGACTGAACAAACCGATGTCGTCAATGTCCACAGTGCGACGATTATGTACCGCCAACGTGGTCATGATGAACAGGGCGATATCATTCCTTACCGCCGTGTAGACACGCTAAAAATTACAGAGCAGGGTGCTCGCTTATTGAAACGCAAGGCTATTTTAACCGAAGCGGTGTTACGTACGCCAAACTTGGGCGTGTTTCTGTAAATCAGAAACCGTCCTCTGGACTTGAAATTAAAGGATGAATCTCATGAGTAATCAAAAAATTGAAATTATTTTAGACACACATCAATGTCAGGGCTATGGCATGTGCCTGATGTCGGAAGACATTTTTGAAATACCACAAGGTAGTCAAGTGGCCAATTTAAAAATGCATTTTGTAGATATTGACCGTGAAGATGAAGTGAAAGAACTAGTAGGCTCTTGTCCGGCACAGGCGATTAGTTTTCGTATTTTAGAATCTGCATAGGGAATCTTGTTATGTCAGTTGTACACAATATGCTGAGTAAGCGCTTTGATCAAATCTGTTTTGTGGTGGAGGATTTGCAGCAAGCGATGGATTTCTTCAGCAAGACCAATGGTGTTGAAGTGTGGAATGTCGCAGAAGGCCTTTCTCAAACCCAAAAAGAGAAAGAGTATTATGGTCAAGCAGGCGATTTCCAATTTAGCTGTGCTTATGGCTTTGCGGGTGAAACCCTGATTGAACTGGCACGCCATGACGGTGGTCAAAGCGTCTATAAAGACTGGCTGGATGATAAAGGCAAAGGCCCACATCACATCGGCTTCCGCCAAAAAGATGCCACTGAATATGCACAAGCAGAACAGCATTATCTTGATTTAGGAATTCAAAAAGCCATGGCAGGTTTCTTTGAAGGACCATTTGGTAACTGTCGCTGGGCATATTTTGATACTCGGGAGCAAATTGGTTGCTTTACTGAGCTCTATTATGTCGATGGTGAACTTGATCAACGTATGTCAGAACTGAAAAGCGGTAAAAACGTCAGCATTACAGACTAATTTATCTCGAGGTCAGCCCATTTTAAAGTAGAGAGTAACATGGGCTGAAACACTTATCCTTAAATTTAAAAATAATGGGCAGTCATGCTTAGGCGGAGCTTTGCCTAAAAATCGCTTGAAATAAGAAAAGGAGCAGAGGATGGCAGCCACAGAAATATCGATTGCGGATGCATTGTATAAGGCTGAACTAAATCAGCAAGCCATTGCACCGATTGGGGAAATTTTAGGTGAAACTGAAACAGTAGATCGTGCTTATGCTGTTCAGGATATCAATACCCAGCGTGCGCTGAATCAAGGTCGTCGCCTAGTCGGGAAGAAAATTGGCCTCACCTCATTTGCAGTACAAAAACAGCTTGGCGTGGATTCACCTGATTTCGGTATGCTATTTGAAGATATGGCATTTCAAGATGGTGAAACTATTCCATTCCAAAAGCTGATTCAGCCTAAAGTTGAGGCGGAAATTGCCTTGGTGCTGAAAAGCAGTTTAACCCATAGCCAACATTGTGTGGCTGACATTATTGCAGCTACAGATTATGCCGTGGCTGCCATTGAAGTCGTGGATAGCCGTATTGAAAACTGGAAAATTTCCTTACTGGATACAGTCGCAGACAATGCTTCAAGTGCAGCCTTCGTTCTTGGAACGCAAAAAGTACAGTTGGCGGATGTTGATCTGGTGAATTGTCGTATGCAAATGACACGTTTTGATAAGGTGGTTTCAGAGGGACAAGGTAAGGCCTGTCTGGATAATCCACTCAATGCTGCGGTTTGGCTGGCAGATGAAATGGTGCGGCGTGGACGGCCTTTGAAAGTTGGTGACATTGTTCTGACCGGTGCATTAGGTCCAATGGTGGCAGTAAAAGCAGGTGAGGAATTTAAGGTCGAGATTGAAGGCTTTGGCTCAGTCTCTGTACGTTTTAGTACATAACAAATAGGGATACATATTATGGCAAAGATTCAATGCGCCATCATTGGTTCGGGCAATATTGGTACCGACTTGATGATCAAAATTATGCGCAATCCAAAATATCTGGAAATGGCTGCAATGGTCGGTGCAGATCCTCAGTCTGATGGTTTGGCGCGTGCTGCACGTTTTGGTTTTGAAACCACCGCTGAAAGTGTAGAAGGCTTGCTCAAACTGCCATCATTTAAAGACATTAAGATTGTCTTTGATGCCACGTCTGCTGGAGCACATGCCCATCACAATGCAGTATTGCAAAAATATGGCATTCAAGTAATTGACTTAACACCTGCGGCAATAGGACCTTATGTGGTGCCGGTCGTAAATCTGGATCAACATTTGGATGCAGTCAATATTAATATGGTGACTTGCGGTGGTCAGGCAACTATCCCAATGGTACATGCAGTGTCAAAAGTAGCGAAAGTGCACTATGCTGAAATTATTGCCTCAATTGCAAGTAAATCAGCAGGACCAGGGACTCGTGCCAATATTGACGAATTTACCGAAACCACATCCAAGGCTATTGAAGAAGTTGGTGGAGCAAAGAAAGGTAAAGCGATCATTATTATGAATCCTGCTGAACCACCACTCATCATGCGTGATACTGTTTATTGCTTTGCGGAGTTAGGAGCTGATCAAGAGGCAATTCGACAATCAGTACAAGAAATGGTGACGGCTGTGAATGCTTATGTACCTGGTTATCGCTTAAAACAAGAAGTTCAGTTTGAAGAGTTTAATTCAGCCCAACCGTTAAATATTCCAAGTCTTGGGAAGATGGCCGGACTTAAAGTTTCGATCTTTTTGGAAGTAGAAGGCGCAGCACATTACCTACCAGCTTATGCGGGCAACCTCGACATTATGACTAGCGCAGCTTTAGCCGCAGCGGAGCGTTTTGCCCAAATGCACTTAACCAATTTAAACACTCAACCAACTACAGTAGGAGCATAAAATGATTGATCCGCAACGTAAAATTTATGTTTCTGATGTGACCCTGCGTGATGGCATGCATGCGATCCGCCATCAATATTCCTTGGATCATGTTCGTCAAATTGCCCGTGCTTTAGATGAGGCTGGGGTAGATAGTATTGAAGTGGCACATGGCGATGGGCTACAAGGTTCAAGTTTTAACTATGGTTTTGGTGCACATACCGATTTGGAGTGGATAGAAGCAGTTGCCAGTGAAGTCAAAAATGCCAAGGTTGCAACGTTATTACTGCCTGGAATTGGTACTATTCACGATTTAAAAGCAGCCTATAATGCTGGCGCACGCGTGGTTCGGGTTGCGACACATTGTACCGAAGCCGATGTATCTAAACAGCATATTGAACATGCGCGTGAACTGGGCATGGATACAGTCGGCTTCTTAATGATGAGTCATATGAATACGCCGCAAGGTTTGGCACAGCAAGGTAAGCTTATGGAAAGCTATGGCGCGCAGTGTATCTATGTGGTGGATTCTGGCGGTGCAATGAATATGTATGACATCGCTGAACGATTCAAAGCCATGAAAGATGTACTCAACCCTGAAACACAAACTGGTATGCATGCACATCATAATCTAAGTTTGGGCGTAGCAAACAATATTGTGGCGTTGGAACATGGCTGTAATCGTATTGATGCCAGCTTAACAGGTATGGGGGCGGGAGCAGGCAATGCACCACTCGAAGTATTTATTGCAGCTGCCCAGCGTATGGGTTTAAACCATGGCTGTGACGTGAAAAAACTGATTGATGCTGCCGAAGATATTGTGCGTCCATTACAGGAGCGTCCAGTGCGTGTAGACCGTGAAACCTTGGCACTCGGTTATGCAGGCGTCTATTCAAGTTTCCTACGTCATACGGAAACAGTCGCTGCAAAGTATGGTTTATCCGCTTTTGATATCTTAGTTGAGTTAGGTAAACGCCGTATGGTCGGTGGTCAAGAAGATATGATTGTAGATGTAGCATTAAACATGCTCAAAGTACGATCTGCATAAATTTAAATGTGCATGCTAATGCAGTATTGGCTAGAACAACTTTGGTGGGTCTGACGTCCTCGTACAGAAAGAGATTGTTGAGGATGATTATAATCCGAAGAGTGTAATGACATCCTAGATAGCGCCCCTTAAGCCTGGATATCTCCAGTGAGGTGTCATGGGCTTAAGGAAAACATAGTAACTTTTAAGTTTTTTCTATATTCATGATCTTTATATTATGTTGAGTGGTTCTCATTTTTGATCAATTTATGAATTGTAATGATAATAATTATTGATACTGATTGAGTTGAGATATTATTCTGTTACACTTTGAAACTGAAAAATCATGATCCTTTCATAATTGAGTTGCACAGAGTATGAGTACGCCATTTCTAAAATCAACATTAGCTTTTTCTGTATTAACGGCAATGGCTGGTCACACGCTAGCGAATGAAGTGAGTACAGCAGAGACAGAAGCTGTCAAACTGCAGACGATTGTTGTCACAGCAGCAGGTTACGAACAGAATGTAAATCAAGCGCCTGCTGCAATGACCGTGATTACTCGTGAAGAGTTAGATAAACGCAATTACAATGATATTAATGACGTTCTACGTAATACTCCCGGTGTTGTAGTCACCGGTTCTGGTTCTGCGCAAAGTATCAGTATTCGCGGTATGGGTTCTAACTACACGCTGTTTTTAGTTGATGGTAAGCGTCAATATTCAAAAGATGTCAATCCAAATGGTGATGACAGCGGTTTTGAAAAAAATATTCTGCCGCCTATGGCCTCGATTGAGCGTATTGAAATCATTCGTGGTCCAGCATCTACATTGTATGGTACTGATGCGATGGGTGGTGTCATTAATATCATCACTAAAAAAGTGACTGATGAATGGACTGGAACATTCGAGCTAGGAACAGTATTACAAGACAGCAATGCGTCTGGTGATATTAAAGAAGGATCAGCTTACTTGGCTGGGCCATTAATCGCGAATAAACTTGGCTTACAGTTAGGTATAAATAAGCAAGAACGTGAAGAAGATAGTTATGTTGGCGGCTTCCGTAATACAGAACGAGAAAGTGTTAACAGTCGATTGACTTATATATTGAATGATAATCATGATTTGAAGTTTGATGCGAACTTTATTAAGCAAACAGGTGAAACGACAGTAGGTAAAACGGTTGCTGTTGCAGGCCCAGGTGAAACACAGGCAGTAGGAAGTAAAGGTCGAAATTATCGTAGTGTATATAGCTTAACCCATAATGGTCGCTATACGGATGCGTTGACCAGTAGCAGCTATGTGCAACTTGAAAATTCAAAAAATCCTGATCGTAGCAATGGTCTTACAAGTGGTATTGAAGCAGATACTTGGATTGCAAATACTCAATGGGATTGGGACTTAAATAAACATCAATTCGTTTTCGGTGCTTATTTTAAAAATGAAGAATTAGTCGACCGCGCGACGAATCAAAATGATGCACTTCCTATTACAGAGTTAGAGCGTTGGGGATTTGCTTTATTTGCTGAAGATACGTGGTCAATCACGGATCAATTTAACCTAACCACAGGTTTACGTTATGATCATGACGAAAACTATGATGGTAATTTTTCACCACGTATTTACGGGGTATACAACTTTAATGATGCTTGGACTGTAAAGGGTGGGGTATCTACAGGTTATAAACAACCAGACTTAAAACAATCTTCAAGTGATGTACATTCAGCAACCGGTAAAGGTAGTGCCTTTATTATGGGGAATGATGATTTAAAACCTGAAAAATCTATCACTTATGAGTTAGGTACAGCTTGGCAAGGTGATCGCTCAAATGCAACTCTAACTGCATATTATACTCAATTTAAAGATCGTATTAGTGAAGATCGTACTTGCCAATCACCAAATGGTGCAAACAATAAACCATCTACATGGGTATGTCCTGATCCGTTTGACCGTTTAGATGAGAATGGCAATCCACTTATGTGGAACTTCTACGGCAGCCGCTTTAATATTGATGAAGCCATCATGCAAGGTGTGGAAGCAACTTATGATGTAGCGTTAGCTGAGAATGTGAATCTAGCTGCAAATTATACATATACCGATACTGAAATTAAATCAGGTCAATATAAAGGTAATCCATTAAATCAAATGCCAGAACATATGTTCAATATTACCGTTGACTATAACGTTAATGATCAATTGAATGTCTGGAATCGTTTACATTATCGTAGTGAAACATCACAATCTTTAGGCCGTTCATCAATGACGGTAGAAAATCCTGGTTATACTTTCCTTGATGTTGGTTTCAATTACCAATTTAATCAAAACTTAAAAGGCAAGTTTGGTGTATATAACCTGTTAGATGAGAAGGCTGAAGATGCAGATGGTGATCAACTGCTAGATGGACGTCGTTACGGAGTAGGACTGGTGGCAACATTCTAATAGTGCCAAGCTATGAGATGATTTAAAATAATCGCCTGATATCCTCTCAGAGTAGATCCTCATGACTCAGTATGAGGATATCAGCGATTGGCATAAGCCATTTCTATGATGCAGACAATTATCCCAGTTATTCACTTATCATGTGGTTGAGGTTTCATCGGACTCTTTAGCTATAAAAATAAATAATAGTCTAATGCGTTAAATTTCTAACACATCACTTTTAAATTCATATATTTTGCTATGATGATTTTTATTTTCATTCAAAAAATGTATGTCTGATTTAACGTTAGCGTTGCAGCGTGTCCCTAAATACATGCCCATTCGAGATGCACTTGCTCATCAAATAGAATCGGGTCAATTAAAAAGTAATGAAAAACTACCTTCTGAGCGAACGCTCTCTGAGGGGCTCTCTACAACTCGTGTCGCTGTTAGAGAAGCCTTGTTGATGTTGGAAATGGAAGGTTTAATTTATCGCTTAGATCGACGAGGCTGGTTTGTACGTTCTCCACGTATTGTCTACTGTCCTCAATCAACAAAAAGCTTTAACCAATATGTCTCTGAGCAAGGTGCTTTACCTAGTACATTATTGCTATCCTCGCAGTGTATACCTGCCACGGCGTGGGATGCTCAGCATTTGCACGTAGAGGTGGGTCAACAGATTTACTCAGTTTGGCGTAAAAGAAGTATTAATGGACGCCCTGTGATGGTCGAACATCTGCGTATTAAAGCGAATATCTTTCCTGGTTTACTCAATCATGATCTAAGTCAATCTATGACTCAATTAATGGCTGAGCATTATCAACGCTATTTAACACGTGCCCATATTCAGTTATATCCAGCGGCCTTAGCTGAACAACAGGCCAAAGCCTTACATGTCAATGTCGGAAGTATGGGCTTATATATTTCGAGAACCAATCGGGATCAATCTGGCAGCATTACCGATGTAAATCAAGAATACTGGTTACATGATATTTTGGAATTACACTTTGAAGCGAATTAATCTGGTTTAAACCAGATTAATTAAACTGTCACAAAGTATTGTTTAAATAACACGCATAAAAGAATGACATTCATTGGGAATGTACAATGCGTTTAAATAAGATCAATCATAAAAAACATATATGGATAAGCAGTTTAGCTGTATTTGGCATGTTATTCGGCTCAGGTTGTACGACCAGTACAGTAGGTCAAGAGCAAGAAGAGTTAACGGTCTATACGGCTGTAGAAACCGACCAACTTAAACGATACCAATGGGCGCTTAAAAAAGCATATCCTGAACTTAAAGTGAAATGGGTTCGCGATTCAACTGGCATTATTACGGCTAAATTATTAGCTGAGAAAAATAACCCGCAAGCTGATGTAGTAATGGGATTGGCATTAACCAGTCTCTTGGTGATGGAGCAAGAGCACTTACTGCATCCGTATCGTCCAAAAAATGTAGAGGCTTTAAAAACGAGTTTTTATAGCCAAGCGTCAACCCCGACTTGGACAGGAATGGCAGCTTGGGAGTCAGCTTTATGTGTCAATACAGTTGAATTAAAAAAGCGTAATCTACCGATTCCTCGCTCTTGGCAAGATTTAACCCAGCCTTACTATAAAGGGCTCATTGTGATGCCGAACCCAGCCTCTAGTGGGACTGGCTATTTAGATGTGACCGCATGGATGCAGTTGTTTGGTGAAGAACAGGCTTGGCAGTATATGCAGGCTTTAGATCGTAATATCGCCCAATATGTTCATTCTGGTTCTAAACCTTGCAAGATGGCAGCTCAAGGTGAAGCGGTCATCGGCATTTCTTTTGGATATCCTGGTCTTAAATTAAAAGCACAGGGTGCGCCATTAGAACTAATTCATCCTCAAGAAGGCTTGGGCTGGGAAATGGAAGCCTCGGCGATTGTCAAAGGAACCTCCAATTTAAGCAGTGCGCAAAAATTTATTGATTGGACCGTGAGTGAAGCTGCCAATCAATCTTATGCACAAAACTTTGCTTTAGTTGCTCATCAAACTGTTCAACCGCAACATGCAGGTATGCCCACAAATCTTGAAGAAAAGTTAATCCCACATGACTTTGCTTGGGCAGCACAACAACGAGACCGCATTTTAAAACGCTGGTCAGCACAATTCGAAAACTAATTGATATTTCAACGATAATATAATGAATATTCCATCCGCTTTACAGCACGCGACTGCGCACAATAGATCGCAATTAGAGTCTTATTTCAGACGCTATGATCAGCGACAGCAAGAGGTAATTTTACAAATTACCGATATCCAAAAATCGTATCGAGATAAACAGGTACTTGAACATATCAACCTAGATTTACGAGCGGGTGAGCTGATTAGTTTTTTAGGACCATCTGGCTGCGGAAAGACCACATTGCTGCGTATTATTGCGGGCCTTGAGCAGCCGAATTACGGAAAAATCATTAAAAAAGGTCAGGAGATTACCCGCTTAAAAGCAGCAAAACGTCAATGCGGAGTGGTGTTCCAAAATTATGCACTTTTTCCAAATTTAACCATTTCAGAGAACATTGCATTTGGACTAGATGCGAAGCAATGGCCGAAACCACAAAAAGAAGCACGTATTAGTGATTTGCTAGATTTAATTGAATTACCGCAGATTGCAGCACGTTATCCTCATGAGCTTTCTGGTGGACAGCAACAACGTGTAGCACTTGCTCGGGCATTGGCTATACAGCCCGATCTTCTGTTACTTGATGAACCCTTGTCTGCACTTGACGCCGTAGTGAGAGTCAAACTTCGACAAAATATTCGTTTAATTCAGCAGCAATTTAATATCCCAACAATCTTAGTGACACACGATCAAGAAGAAGCCTTAAGTGTATCTGATCGGATTGCAGTGATGTGTGACGGAAGAATTGAACAGCTCGATACCCCGCATAATATTTACTATGCACCCCAAACACGCTTTGTGGCTGCATTTATTGGTAATATGAACTTTTTAGCTGGGCATGTAGATCAAAATCATCAACTTCAACTGTCGATGTCTACCACCCAACTCACCAAGCAACACAGTTTACAAAAAGGTGAGACATTTGAAATCGGGTTTAGACCCGAAAGTGCATATTTAAGTTTGGACTATCCAGATAATCCTCAAGGCATCATCGTCAAGGTTCGTCCTATACAAATAGAATTCTTAGGGGCAAAAAAACGTGTGCTGTGTCATGTGTCGATATCTGATGGAAAGCCGATTGATCTACAAGTCGATCTTGAACATCACACGGTCATTACTTTAAATCAAGACATGTGGCTTTGTGTCTGTGCACCTGATCTGTATTTATTTGATCAGCAGGGGCATGTACGATGCTAGATTCAAATACAGCTGCGGCAATACTGAAGAGTAGTGTTGTGAATCGAGGCGGTCAATCCTCATTACGCGCCAATACCTTATTAGGGGGTATTGCATGTGTATTTACCTTATGTTTACTCATTCCGTTAATTCTATTGTTACGTAGTGCATTTTTAGATTCAGATGCAAACTTTGTAGGTTGGGACAATTTCACGCATTACTTTTCCAATCCTGCGCTTGTGTCTTCAATCGGCCATTCACTTTGGATTGCGCTACTTGCAATTTTAATTACGCTCCCTATCGCGGCGTTGTATGCTTTTGCTATTACCAATACGCATATGGCGGGTAAAGCTTGGTTTAAGAGCATTGCTTTTTTACCTATTCTGGCACCTTCGATTTTGCCTGCTTTAGCCTTAGTGTATTTATTTGGTCAGCAAGGTGTATTTAAGCACGTCCTGGGTGAGATCAGCATTTATGGACCTTTAGGTATTTTAATCAGTTACTGTTTTTGGTTATTTCCAGCAGTATTTATTTTAATGTTAGGCGCCTTTCGTCAAGTAGATCGTCGTCTCATAGAAGCAGCACATACTTTAGGCAAAAATAGTCTACAAACGCACTGGTATGTAACGCGTCCTGCCATTCAATATGGCTTAGTTAGTGCAAGTCTAGTGGCGTTTACTTATGTGGTCACCGATTTTGGTATTCCAAAAGTGATTGGTGGGTCATTTAATATGATGGCACTTGATGTCTATAAGCAAATTATCGGTCAACAAAACCTCAATGTAGGGGCAGTAATTTCAATTTTACTGCTCTGTCCGGCAGTACTCGCTTTTTTAATTGATCGCTACCAAGCCAGTCGGCAACATCTTCGTCAGCAAAATATTGCTCAGCCTTACTACTTACCTAAACATCGGGTATGGGACAAATTACTCTTCGGGTTTTGTAGTCTTGTTGCAGGTAGCATTGTTCTGATTTTAATGACAGCCATTCTAGCTTCTTTAATTCGCTACTGGCCTTATGATCTATCACTTACCTTCAACCATTATCGTTTTGAATATGTGAATGGGGGGTGGAAGAGTTATTGGAATTCTTTGCAGCTGGCATTTTGGACCAGTATTGTCGGAACAATTTTAATATTCACAACTGTTTGGTGTATGGAGCGTTTGGATCCTCATCCTCAGCTCAAACACTATATACGTATCTTATCGCTTTTGCCTTTGGCCATCCCCGGCTTAGTGCTCGGCATTGCATATATTCTGTTTTTTAATCATCCGAGTAATCCTTTAACCATGCTCTATGGCAGCATGACTTTATTGGTGATCTCAACGTTAATGCATTACTACACTGTACCGCACTTAGCTTTAACACAAAGTATTCAACATATTCCCCAGCAACTTGATCAGGCGGCACAAACCCTCGGGGCTTCACGTTTTAAGCTCTTATCGAAAGTGTATCTTCCCATCATGCTGCCTGCTTTAGGGGATGTATGGGTGTATTTGTTTGTCAATGCAATGACCACAGTCTCAGCAGCAATTTTTTTATATTCCCCAGAAACCAGTCTTGCCGCTATTGATATTCTCAATATGGATGATGCCGGGGATACAGTATCTGCTGTCGCACTGAGTGTTGTGATCTTGATCACCTCTTGCTTGGTCAAGCTGCTGCATTGGGGGGTAAGTAGAACATATTTGCAGCGTACTGAACGATGGCGTGATCGAACCTCTGCATAACAAGATATTAAAAAATAAAACTGAATGAAGACTATATCTATGGTTACCGATTTAAATATTGTCGGCGCAGGCATCTTAGGCCTTGCAGCTGCGATTCAAGCCAAACAACAGGGCTTAGCTGTTCGGTTATTTGAAAAAGATGCTGTACCTAGCGGGGCAACTCGACGCAATTTTGGAATATTAGGCAGTGCAACGCTCAGCCATCCGGCGGATTGCTGGCACGGTTATGCCAATGCAAGTGTTGAATTTTATCAACATATTCAGGCCAACATGGACATTTCCTTTAAAGCACGTACAGGTGTGTATCTCGCGACAGATCCTGTTCAGGATCAAGTCTTACACGAATTCGAACAAGCAGCAGCAGACTATGACATTCAAGCTCAATATCTGAATAAAGATGCCTTATTAGAGCGTTATCACTACCTAGATCCCGACTCAGCTTTACACGGTGGCCTCATTGTAACTGGTGAATATAGTGTCGAACCTGATCAAGTGGCGCTGCGTTTAATTCAATATGCAAAGCAAATTGGTGTCGAAATTTATCAGCAGGCTTGTGTTGTAAGTGCACAATCAGAGCGTGGGTCTACCTATATTCAATTGGCTACAGGCGAACGTTTTGAGTCGAAAAACTTGCTGATTTGTCATGGGGCTATCACCGATATTCTCTATCCTCAGGCTTTACAGGGCTTAGATGTACAGCGTTGCCATTTAAATATGGCGATGACGGCAGCATTACCTTATCAACTGAATGCATCGATTTACTCGGGTCTTTCAATTGCACGTTATCCAGGATTTTCAATTTGTCCAAGTTATCAGACGTTGCTTTCCCAGCCACAAGATGAAATCGTAGAGCGTTATGGCATTCATATTTTGCTTAAGCAAAATCATCTCGGACAGTTGATTGTTGGTGATAGTCATGAATATACCACTTTAGACCAGCCCGCTTTATTCGAACAGCAAGACCATATTTATCATTTCATTCAAACTTACTGTAAAGAGCAGCTTGGCTTTAGCTTGCCACCATTCATCAAGCGCTGGCAAGGACAGTATTTATCACATCCTGAACAGGCCGCGTGTTTTTTTGAAGTAGAACCCAACATTTACATTGCCAACGCAATCGCAGGCAAAGGAATGACAACAGGTCCGGGGTGGATCAAACACCAATTAAATCAACACATCTTCTAATTTTATTAAAAATTTTAATTGAGGGAAAATGGATATGAACGCACAATTTGAAGCAGATAATCCGTACTTATTACTTACACCTGGACCCTTATCAACATCAGTAGGGGTACGCCGTGCTATGCAACGTGATTGGTGTACATGGGATCAAGAATATAACCTTTTGGTTCAAGAGATTCGTCAGCGCTTAATAAAAATCGCAACCACACAGGTCGATGATTACACAGCTGTGTTAATGCAGGGGAGTGGAAGTTTCTCTGTGGAGGCCGTATTGGGTACCTGTATACCCGAACATGGAAAAATTTTAATTGTTAACAATGGTGCTTATGGTGCACGTATGGTCCAGATGGCCAAGCGTTTAAAGCTCAATGTTGTGGAGTTAGCTTACGCTGAAACTGAGGTACCTGATTTAAACGATATTTCGACCATGCTGTGTGATACACAAATTACTCACGTGGCATGTGTGCATTGTGAAACGACGACAGGCATGCTTAACCCAATTCAAGACATAGGAAAACTGGTCAAAGCTAAAGATAAAATTTGGATTGTGGATGCGATGAGTTCATTTGGGGGAGTACCTTTTGATATTGCCGATTGGCAGATCGACTTTTTAATTTCGAGTGCCAATAAATGTATTCAAGGGGTTCCAGGTTTTGGCTTTGTACTGGCAAAAAGGGAACACCTTGAACAATGCCAAGGACAAGCTCGATCTGTTAGTTTAGATCTGTATGACCAATGGTTCACCATGGAACAGCAAACAGGAAAATGGCGCTTCACTTCACCGACTCATGTAATACATGCATTTCATCATGCTCTACTAGAACTAGAACAAGAGGGCGGGGTAAACGCACGTTACCAACGCTATCTTAAAAATCAAACAACACTGGCGACCGGAATGCAAACATTAGGGTTTGAATGTGTTATTCCACAAAACCAATATCAATCTCCGATTATTAGTACTTTTCTATATCCACAGCATACTGCTTTTAATTTTGACGCATTTTATCAACAGCTCAAAAAAGCAGGCTTTGTAATTTATCCAGGAAAGATCAGCGACTTAGCATGTTTCCGCATTGGCAATATTGGCGAAGTATATCCTGAAGATATTGAGCACCTTTTACACGCAGTTGCCGAATACCAGACACATATTTCAGCTTAATTTAGCAATCGTCACGTTAAAGAGAATAAATATATGAATACCTCACCAATACAAGCCATTATTTTTGACTGGGCCGGCACGACTGTCGACTTCGGATCTTGTGCTCCAATTTTAGCGTTTCAACGTCTTTTTGCAGATCAAGGCGTCGAGATTGATGTGAATGAGGCACGTGCCCCGATGGGGCTTGAAAAACGTGATCATATTGTTGCTTTACTTAAGATGCCGCGTATTGCGCAAGTCTGGAGAGCTGTACATGGCCAAGACGCAAATGAAGCCGATATTGACCGTTTGTACCAAGAATTTATTCCCCATCAACTCGAAGCTATTCCTCAGTGCGCCGATTTGATCCCGGGTGCCTTAGAAACATTTAAAGATTTACGTAATCGTAAAATTAAGATTGGGAGTAATACGGGCTACGCAAGTATGATGATGCCTGAATTAATCGAAAAAGCTGCTCAACAAGGTTATCTGCCAGATTGTATTGTAACTGCGACTGATGTCACACGTGGACGTCCATATCCGGATATGCTATGGAAAAACCTGATGCAATTAGGGACTTCTGATATTAAAAGCGTGGTGAAAGTAGACGATACAGTTGTTGGAATTTATGAAGGGCTGAATGCAGGTTGTTGGACAGTTGGTCTTGCTGTAAGCGGTAATGAGGTAGGAATGTCATATCAAGCATGGCAAAATTGTACAATTGAAGAACAAGGACAGCTTAAAACAAAAGCCTATAAAAAAATGCAAAGTAGTGGCGCACATTATGTTATTGACACTATTGCTGATTTACCAAGTGTATTAGATCAAATCGAAATACGTCTAGCCCAAGGTGAAACACCTTAGTTACACCATGTTGACCTGCTCACCTCCCTCCAGGGAGGAGGTTAACCTAATCGTATTAGTATTAAATTCACTTCAAATCTTCTTCCTACCAGATCAAAAAATCTATTAAACAAGCTCCTTCCGTTGGGTCAGGAGCTGTTAATAGAGGTTAATTTCAAAGTCTTAATGCACCTGAATACCAAAAAACATACTTTTTTGCTCATTTGGTTGTAATTCTTCGAAAGTGACCTGAACAGCTTTATCATTATGCTTAATCTTAGCCGGTACATTACTCATCGGTAGTATGTCACCTGAGTACCAGGGTTGAGTATAAGCTGGATAACTATCATTCAAGCTGATGTTATATAGAACTTTTGAGCCTAAATTTTTAACCTCTATTTGATAAATTAAACAATCTTGAGGCTTAATCAAAGTATTTGCTGCTGAGAAAGGAGCTTCAAATACTTGTGACTTCGAAAAAATGCTGCAATTTTCAACCTTAAATTGTCTTTTTATAACTTTAATTGGACTTGTACTTACAATAATAGTATCTGTATTAGCCAATGCACCTAAAGCATTTGTTTGATTGTGATTATTTGGAATAACAATCAATTGCACTTGACTACGTGTACCATGAACACTGGTGATCGGCGCCTCAACTTTTAGCAAAATTGTAAGTTCAGTTGATTTTGCTAAAGATATTCTATGTTCCTTGATTGCAGTATCTTCAGTATCTAATACGCCATTATGATTGGTATCGATAAACAGACTATATAAAAATCCATTATTCTCTTGTGGGACTAATTGAATATCAAGGTCATTTTCATCAATTTGTCCACGATTAAATAAACGGTGGTTAAATACATAGGTACCACCAATATCAATTTGTGCATTTTGATCGTTAATTAACTCAAGTAAACGATGTTGTGTATGTGATGAAACTACTTCATTTTTTACAATATCAGTTAACCCGAACTGCAAAGATGAAATTGCAAACCAAATTGGATGACTGGCTTGAGCAGATGAACGTATCTGAACTACAGCACACACAACTTTTTCTGACAAAGGACCGACGCTTACTTGATTGATCGCTTTGCTAGAAGCTAGGAGATCTGATTTACACTGCTCAGTTGTAGCATCATAAAATTCAATATTGAGCTGTTCATTATATGGTACAACACTATTAGGAATTAACGAGCTATAACCACCTTCAGTTAGTATCTGGTGTTCAAGTTCACGTCGTGAAGCATAAAGTTGATAATCTTGGCTCATTTGGCTTGAATTTTTAATTCCAAGTGGAAAGTAAGCAAATCCATTGTCGGCGAACTGTTGCCAAAGTGCCCGACCATTATCTTGAACGATCATTAAGCCTGTACCGCTTTGTCGTGTGTCGAGGTTAAATAAGTCGCTGCCTGCTGCATAGCGATTACTGACGACACTTGTATTATCCTCCAAATAAATGTCATTAAATTCTGTCAGTACACTGACCTGATTCTGAATTGAAGCAACATATTCGGGGATGCTTTGATCTTGCGCTGTGGTCTTAAGGTTATATAGATGAAAACGTAGGTGACTCTCTGAATCTATATTACCCAAATTCAATGTATTAGTTAATAACTGTTGTACAGCATCTTTAGGTAATTTAGGGCAAGTACTTTTTTCAGTTAAACTCTCACAATGCAGTGTCGTGTTAGCATCAGCGATTAAATTTGAAATAAGACGGTCATGTAATGAGACATTATTTGCAGGTAAAGCAGTCTTATTAATTAAATCAAAATGATATGAGATTCGTTCATTTGGATAAAACATGCGGGTGGTGGGTTGATTGGTCAATGGGTCAACCGTAGTTTTTATAATTTTGAGATCTGTATCATTATCTTTGATAATGAAATCAAAATTATAATTCGCTGTGCCTTGGCTGCAACTCTTCATAGAAGCAATAATTGCTTGGCTACTGCTATCTAGCTTGAATGAAAAAGGTAGTGTTTTATCACCTTCAATTTTATCATTATCAAATAATTCAATTACTAATCCATTGATTTCAACACCCTGAGTATAGTCTAGGTTTGCTTTATAGTCAGGTGTATAGGAAAAACTGACATTATGATTACTGTCGATAGTTAAACCATCTACACTTGAAAGCTCAATATAGTTTTCTCCTACACGCCGATATAGTCGATAATCTCTGCCGTAGACTGGACGCTTTGCCATACCAGTTGTAGAATTATGGGTGATGTTAAAATTGAGTTTCGGCATATCAGATGCTTTATTGATTTGCCCTACAATTTTGAATGCCACAGGTAGTTTATTTTTGTTATTTTCAATATATTGGCCATTATCGGTAGTAAATTCGACAGCAGGCTTGAGTTTTAGTACGATATTGTCAAGAAAGTTACCTAATGTAGAGCCATTGGTGGCACGGAAAATAAAAGAATAAACCCCTCCTTTCTCTGGAACGTTACTACTGACTGTTGCTGTGCCACTACGTGTGACCCATCGACCCTGTTGTGAGCGGGTAACTGAACTAGTTGCAATACTTTGGACAGAGGTAACTGCATAAGTTGCATTACCTGCTACTTGATCTGCCACTGTACCAATTAAAAATTCAGCAGTTTCTGTACTAGTAGTTCGTGCAGCATGTTGAAATGACCAACTAAAACTTTCATTTCGAAATAAACATACTTTTTGATATAAGGCTGCTGCTTCTTCAGCATTTAATTCTGCATATTGATCATTAGTGGCATTAGGCATACCCCCAGATGACTCATGACCTGCGCCACGCCAAATTTCAATAATGCGACCTGTATTACCCCAAAATCGATGTGTAGTACGCCATCCAGGGATAAGATCTTGGGAAAGTTGAGTGAATTGTGGCGTAATCGTAGGTTGACTAAAATCCAAATTTACAAAGCTACGTTGAATTCCTACATTTGCTGCTTGATCTGCGACTACTGAGGCAAAACTAGATGAGGCGATTGTATAGACGAAAAAAAGTGCCATTACAGGACGTAAAAAAGCCGACATATTAATGAGAGACCTCAGGAGATAATGCGTCATGCGTAGATAAACGCGGTGGTATTTTTGGCGAATAACTGAGCGGCCAAAATGTAGTGTTAACGCCTTCACAACCTTTTTGATTAAGTTGTAGCAAAGACGGTAGATCATCGTGTTGGGGAATAATATCTACATCAATACTTTTTAAACTGCGTCTGATTGCTTGTTGAGCTGCAAAAAAATGTGGTTTCGCATGTCTCCAACCTAACTCACAATATTCAGCAGCTCCCCAAACCAATTGCACTTCTGCATGTGCAATTGTTTCAGGTAATAGTTGCATGGCATTACTTTGTTTGAGGTAAGCAAGTTGTAACCACAGATCACGACGCATTACTTGAGCATTCGTTAGGATGTGAGTACTATCACTTAAAGGTTGTTGATTGGTTAAGGCAAGATGTATCTTTCTTGCTTCATCAAACGCCTCGTACTTCGCTAAAGAAAGCCCTTTCTCTGACCATTCATGCTTTGCATAACTTAGCCACATTTTCGCTTTATAGTGATAATAGCGTTGCTGTGAATTATGAGGAGAAAATTTTCCTAATGCATGACTTAATTGCTCTAGATCCTGTTCAAAACCTCCATGAACAGAGGGAGAGAATATTAGAAAAAGTAGGCACAGTTTAGAATAATTGATATGCATATTTAACGAGTTCCCTTGGGTTCTAAGCTCGGATTTAGCTGAGCTTTACGACTGGCAAAGAGTTGTTCGTCAAACTTGAATCTAAATTTAAAATACGCACCATCAGCATCAATATTTTCGTAAGCCAAATCTTCTTCCTGATAGCCAAAGAAGTTATAACCTACAGATATCCACACATTAGTAGCAACTAAGTATCCGACTTCAGCACCTAGTAAATATTGGGTGTTATTCTGATCCCAAAGAGTTCCCATATTGATACTGCTATCCCAGCGTTCATTAAGATCATAGAGCACTCGACCTCGTATTAATTGAGAAATAGCATTACTTTGTAAACTATTATGCTGCTCTATGGCCCATTTGGCTGCATATTGACTTGATACGGTTAAGGCACGTAGAGGATGAAAATTGGTATGAATTGAACCAATGTAGTTTTGACGCTGTACTGGTTTGATTAAGTCTTGCTTATTATCTTCATAATAATGTTCAAATTTACCAAGTAAATCAAAGCGATTACGGAGCTGATCACGCCATGCAAGGCCCACTTGAGCACGGTTACGTAACACATCACCACGTTCACTCGATTGTGCTTTAGTGAGGTTAAAACTATTTTTCACCAACAGACTGAGTTCAGGGTACATCTGACGTGCATATGCAAGGCTATGTAAAAAGTCATTTTGCTGCTCAGCATAGCGTGCCTCGAAACGAGTCGAAGCTTTCCAGTTATCCGCAACTAGATATTCAAAAGCTAAACTTAGAGCAGTACTATCATTAGTAGCGGTCTGTGTTTCGCCCAAAGTTTCTGTCCGCTCAAAACTAGTGCTTAAGTAAACTTTAGGTTGAATTTGCCAGCGATTACGTAAGCCAACAGCCGCCTCGGCTTCACGTTGACTCATACTGTCAGCTACACGATATTCACTAAATACAGTAGCGTCTTTCATATATTGGCTTGAAATGCCAAATAGAGTCCGATTAGTTTTATTTTGACTATTTAATGCATATAATCCGTCTAAAGACGAAATTAGTTCGTGACGTGCATATAATTCTGTATTCGGTAAAACTTGTGCTGTACCACCTACGGCAAGAACCTGGCGATCCTCCTTCACTACGTCCTGCTCGTATTCTAAGAAAGCTGTTGATGCACGCCAAGGTAAGCGTGTATTCGCTTTTAGGCGAGCGGTTGTACCATTATACGTCTCGGAGTAACCTTCAACTGATTGATTGCTTTCATCGTAATGACGTACACCTGCTTCAAGAGAGAAACTTGGATTAAATTGGTGTTCAACACTGGCTAACATGCCTTGTTTGATATAATTGTTATTTTCATCCTCATTGCGGATTGCTTCAATGCGAACGAGACCTATCTTCTCAGCAGGAAGCGAAAATTTAATACCAGTTTCAATTTGGCCTGCTGAAATAGTTGCTGCATCATTATAAAAGGAGGTCTCAGCTTGGTGATGATAAGCACGTATTTGCCCAATTTTACTTTGATGAGCAAATTCAATACGTGCAGCTACACCATCTTGTATTTTACCTACGCTATTTTGGTTGAGGCTTTTGTTATGGTCTTCACTTTGTGCAATTTCTGTCAATAATTGACTGCTTTTTGCAAGCTGGATGACGCTGTTTAGACTTTTTAATTTTTGTGGGTGTAGAGGATCATTGTTGTTAACCCATGAGCCACCAATTTTTACATTAGAATTTAAGTTATAGCGTAAGCTGCTACCACTTACATTATACTCTGCACCTATATCTTCTGCTTCGACAGTGACTCGAATATAACGTGGATTAAACTCAGCGTCTACACTGCTAACTGGTTGTTTTAAGTAAATAGTTTTATTGTAGGTGTCAATCTCATAATCTACAAAACGTGTTAAGAGTTCACGTTCAATAATTTGTGTACTGTTATTACGATCACGCGTAATAATCTCTACCTTTTCACTGTTCTCTAGCATCAAATCTGTAGAGATGCCTGTTAGTGAGTAAGGTCCAGTTAATCCAAAAGCACGTTGTTCTTGAGTAACCTGACGTGATTTGGTGTTTGATGAGAAAGCGCTAGTAGACAAACGATCACTGTCGTAACCTACTTTAATACCTGTTAATGAACGATTATATTGACCTAAAGCTAAACCTTCATCTTGCTCTGTACGAGTCACATAATCACCATACATAGCATAGTGACGACCTTTATCCAAGCGTAAATATAGTTTGCCTGTAGACTGAGCCTCAAATCCTTTACTTGCAGCATCGCCATAAATAGGATAGTACTCATCAGGCTGAATATCACGGAACAAACGTGTACTACTACTTTTGGTTGAGTCGTATGCTAAAGTCAGTAAGTAATCACCACGTACTTTGCCCTTTAGAAATAGCGCCGCGCGGCCATTGAGTTGGCTTTTATCCCAAGCAGCAATTTCATTGAGTTGTTCTTCGAAGCCTTCATTTCGTGTAGTACTTTGAATATTATTTAAATCAAATGCATTAAAATTGAGGTGACCTTCAAGTAAACCAACAGCAATCAAAGGGCGTAGATCAGCAGTAAAGTCTAAACTTAGTTCTTGTTGTAGTAAGCCACTGCTGATTTTTAGGGTGCCTTTGGCTGGAGCAGTAGGTGAGAGCACATTAATGAGCAGCTCACCCCCTTCGATAAATTGTTGAATTCCTGGTTCGTTTGGATTTAAGTCTTTTAGTTGAACTAGACCTAAATTACTTTCAATGTTTATAGGACTGCGTGTACCTACTTTCACGCCGTGTTTGTCAAGAAGTTGCACACGAATTTGCATATGGTCGCGACCATTCGCCATAACCTGTTCTTGAACACGTATTAAGTGTAAACGCTCAATTGCACCAGGAACAATTAGCTGAATCGTTTTGGTTTCGCGTACATTACCGGCAAAATCGAGTTGTTCCAAACGTAAATTATTTTTACCTGCTTGTAGATCTAAGCCAATATATTCCAGCCCTTGTTTATTTTTTTCTACCAAAGTACTTAATTTGGAGCGGCGATGATCTTCTACTAAGTTTCCATTGAGCCATAGGCGTTGTGTTGCACCCATTAGCCCTTGCAGTTGAATATGTGTCTGATTACTTAATAACACTTGTTGGTCATAAACATTTAAGAAAACCAAATTTGAATCAGGGTGTTGCTGTAATTGCTGTTCAAGACTTAAATTTGATAGCTTTAAGTTTAAAGCTTGAGTGTCAAGGAGTTCAGTTGGACGGAGTGGCAGGCAATTTTTACCATCATTTTGTGTTAAACATCCTTCGCTTTGTTCAAGACGACGACTACGGCTAATGTATTGAGGTGCATCAATGGATAACTGCTGATTGATAGCTTTTTCTAAATTTAACTGACTCAGAGCACTTTGTTGCTGACGTTGTACAATCTCAGTCAGCAGATCTGTAGAACAAATTTCTGCTTGATCAGCAATTGCGAAATCAGCACGATGGATTTCACCACGTTTCAAATCAATAAAACGTGAGCTTGCATCTCCTGCCTGACGACTAGATAGCAATACTAATTCTGCATGAGGGAGGGTAGTTGGATCAATCTTTAAGACATGAGTAATTGGGCGAATACCATAAAAATCATATTTGCCCTCACGATCAGTAATTACATAGCTGCCATCTTCTAAATAGAGGCGTACGCCTGGAACACCTGATTCGCCTAGGTCTTGTATACCGTTTCGATTACAGTCAGTGAAAACCTTGCCAATAATGAATCCTTCACTTCGAAAAATCCCCGCATTTATATTTACTTTGGCCTGTGCTTCATTAGAGCGTAACTGACTCTCTTTATCGTGAGCACGAGCTCGGTTAATTCCGTCTCCATTAAGGGCAGAATGACCGACTAAAACTTTATACTCTAATTTTGCAGTTTGTTGAGTAGCTAAGGTACCTATATCAAAACGTAAGGTTGATGTCGCTGCACCCTGAGGCTCATGAAGATTTTGACCGTTGAGCTTTACGCTTTTAACTATGTATTTAAAACCATAAGGAAGTTGGTCTTCTAACTCTACGTTACTTAGATTGCGTTCACTGTTGTTGGTAATCGTGATGTCATAATAACTAAAGTCTCCGACTTCAACATTTGTACTGCGTACAGTTTTTTCAATAGTTAGATTTCCTTGCTCGATTATAGGGTCTAAAGGAATATCAGTGAGATGATTCATCTCCTTAGCATTTAGTGTAAATGTATTGCCATAAGCACTTACTGCGTCAACGTTATATTGAGTAAAGGACGCTAATGGGTAGTGTTCTTTATTACTAGCGAACTGATAATTTTTCCCAGCGATACCAGTTGTATCTACGACCAATTTATATCGACCAGCCTGCAACTCAGGATAATAAAACTCACCTAAATTATTGGTTGATTCTGGCGCTATAACTTTATTACTTTCGTTATTTAAATACTCTACTGGCTGTCCTAATTCATTTAACAAAATAACTTTTGCACCTGAAATAGGTAGTTGTGTTTTAGCATCAAATACAATGCTGTAAGGTTCTATTAAAACACTGCTATTAACATCTTGTAATGGGATCGTATTTTGATTGGTACTAGATACGCAACTTGTAGCAATTACAGATACCTGGTCGCGCTTTAAAGTTTGCAATATTTCATCATCTAGATCAGCTTGTGCCTTATTTTCTAAGGTAAGGCTAAAATGAAAAACACCACTATCTATATCACTTTCTTCTACGATGAGATCAACAACATCATGTGTAAGTTGTGAATAGACTTTGAGTCTTACTTGTTCAATAAGATTAGAATTTTGATTGCATTGGGCTGCAATTGTTTCGATATACAATGGACGTATGAGTTTGCTTGTTAAAATTGTATTTTTAAAATCAATATTTTTAAAAGCAATCGTAGCAGGTTTTGTTGGAGAAATAGTAGGTTGTTCTATTTGGACGTAGACTGCATTAGATGGAAGTTGAGCCAATGGTAATTGGTTATCTAAAAGCCCTTGGTAACTCATGTAAGCGATATTTTCAATTTTTGCATTGAAAACTTCCCCTTGAGCAAAAGTGATTTGAGGCATAGTAGTTAATACTAAAACACAGATCCATACGGGTTGACGTGAGCTTTTCTTAATTCGTTGCACAAATACCACACACAAAAAACATAAAAGAGATCTGACCCTAACTTTAGGGTCAGATGAAACGAGAACTTATTGGTCGATTTTGACTGCGAACTCGAGAGTTACAGTTTCGCTTGGTAGGAGGGTTTCAACTGTATAGCTGATCTGACGATTACTATAAGTGGCCGTTGCAGGTTGCAAAGAACCTTCTACAATTTTGGTATAATTAGGCACCACGTCAGATAGCGTGATTTTACTTGCTTTTACATTACCATCGTTGCTTGCGACAATCTTGTAGTAAACACATTGACCTGGTTTGGCTTTAAGATCACTAGTAACATAACTAGTATTCAAGCTAGTGCAATTTTCAGAAAGGGCTTGTGTTTTAAGCAAACGTACTTGACTTAAGTTAATGACGGTACGGTCAGTAATACTTACTTTGCCTTTATCATTGCCTGCAGGTGTAAGAGTGATTACTGTGGTATCTGATTCACCAGATACAGCATTGACCGGTGCTTCAACCTTAACAAAAATCGTAACTGATTCATTCTGTGATAGACCAGCTTCATTTCCTACTTTTGTTAATAAATCTTTTAAAGAGGCATTACGTTCTTCAGAAGTAATACCAGTAATCATTTCATTTTGAGTTAAATTTCCATCATTATTGGTGTCAATATAAACTGAAGTCACGCTTCCTTCTAAAGTGGAAGACCAATCAATATTCAGTGGGTAGGTTGAGTTGTCACCTTCAAGTACGTTACCGACGTTAGTTAAGGTGTGGCTATATGCAATCGTACCGCCCGGAGCAACTTGACCTTGACGATCTGGTGTAAAAATCAATTGACGTTGTTCTTCTACTTTTATAGCAAAAGTAATATCGTCTTTGGTACCTGAGGTAGGTGAGTTAATCTCAACTTTGATATTTTCTACAGTGCCCGCCGGTGTGCCAGCAGGAGGGGTTACTACTAAACAGAAACTCTTAGCTTCGCTAGGTGCAATACTATTCGAATTGGTAACTTTGCTGGTCGTGCAGTTGCCTACATCATCTTTTTCAAAGATTTCAACAATCCAATTGTTTGGTATGTTTGGAACACGAATAATATAGTTATCAGAGATATTGCCGGTATTTACAATAGTAATGTCAAATACTTCTGGAGTCGCAGGTGGGGTTGTCCCTGTATCTACAGGAATAGTATTCCCAGGACCTTGGCCTTTATCAGAAGTTGGGTCTTTGAAGATCGGACGGTGAACCAAATCAACCGAATTACCTTGTAAAGTTGATATAATTAATTTGACTGTATCTTTTTCTGTATTTTGTGTTGATGTACTAACGAGAGTTATGCCTGCTGGGCTTGATAAGACTTGACCTGATGGTAATGTAATACGTACAACAAATTGTTCCTTTTGGCCTGCTAAGATTGGACCGGTATCGACAATTCCATCACCATTAGTATCGGTGAGTGGCGTTTTACCATCAGCATTTAGAATCTCAACAGTAGAACCTTGTGGTAAAGCTGCGAAACTGCCTACGACACTATTACGATCAATAGTTAGGTTATAGGTATTAGTGACATTACCACGGTTGTGAACCACGATAGGATCACTTTCACCTTGACCAAATATCAACGCAAGACCTTGTTTACCTGCAATAACAACTTCATCATTGGCAGTTAAGTCAGTGGTTGGTTTTTCTTTATCACTAAACTGATCACTTAATGAGTCATTAATTGCACCTGCATAAAAACCTTGTAGAACAATGATGGATTGATTCGATGGAATGGTGCTTGAATCAGCAGGTGGCGTATTTGGTGCAGTCGGCACATCAATCATTTCTAAAGGTATAGATGAGCCATTTGAATCAAGCTTACCATTTGGATCGATATAAGCAGTGTTGCGAATTTCACCCGCTTGCGCTTCTTCTTTAACCTTTACTTTAAAAGTTAATTTTGCTGTAGTATTAGCTGCTAAACGATCAATGTTTAATAAAAATGCACGTTTACTATCATCGAATTGAAATTTATCGTTATCATCTTTGCTTTCTGTTAGAACAGTATTACTTCCGTTGTAATACGCGGAACCTTTAATGAAGTCTACATTACTTGGTAATACGTCGAAGATTGCAACATTGGTAGCTGCACTATTACCCGTATTTTTAAACGTTAAAGTATATTCAATTTCTTTGCCCACTTGTGTCACACTGACATTGGCTGCTTTAGTCAGTTGTACTACAGCACCTGAAGTAATTTGGGTAGTATCAATATTTGATTTTGAAACCTCAGTATATAGTGTAGTAGATGCTGCTGTTACACTGAGCTTTAATTTGTCTAACTGACCTTCTAGTGCTGTACTTGGTGTTACAGCGACAACTACCAAGCCTACTGATTCGCCAGCACTAAGTTCAATAAGACTAGAGGGAGTCAAGGCAATTTGATTATCAGCAAGACCATCTTTATTACGATCTAAATAGACTGAGAACTTACCACCTGCACTGAAATCGAACGTTGAACCTACTTCATCGAGGTCTTCAATATTTACTGCGAACTTGTCAGTACCATTACCTGTGTTCGTTAGCACATGTGAGAATGTGACTTGGCCATTTGGTGTTGCTTGAGCACTGCGATCTGCTTCAAGTGTGAAACTACCGATTTGTGCAACTAGAGTTTTTACTTCGTTGGATGTTACGACACGCTCATTCCCTGTGTTATCTGTGTAAGTAGCAGTTGCAACGTTACTGATGTTGGTCCCTGCAAGTGGCACTATAGCTATAGCTTGAGGTGCTATAACGCATAAGCCACCCAATAAAGTTAAAGACGTCGCAATTTTGCCAAGAGTAAAATGTTTATTCATGTAGTGCTCGATATCAAGGTCAAAATTGACCAATTAAAAAATTATTCAGAAGTGTTAACGCGAACTTGAGCTGAAACCGAAATTTTTTGTTTAGGTTTTAACTCAGTGATATGCCATTGAAGGGCACGATATTCATTTAGAGGAATGTTTACTTGCTTGCCATTTTGTAAGCGCGTAAGTGGGGTAGGTGCAAAATTTTTCCCATCTAATGATGCCTGGGCACCTTTAGGGAAACTTTGACCTAAATAAGTTACGGACTGGGGAAGTGGTAAATTGAGTTTTAAGTTCTTTAAACTTTTTTGTGAAACGTTTTCATAGCTCACTTGATATTCCAGAGCTTGTTTTGGCTTAACTTGCTCATCAGCTTTAAGCAATTTTTTTTGTTGCTTTTGATCAACATGGAAAACTTCCATTTTGGCAATTAATGGACTTTCATTTGCATATGCAACTGAGAGACCAGAAGTAAGACAGATAAGGACAAATAGACTACGCATTTGTTTGTGATTTTGTGACATAGTTTTAAAATTTTGTAAAAAGAGGAGCGCATTTGTACACGAAAAAATAAATAAATAAAGAAAAAAAATATGAAAAAGAGGTTTTTTTTGTAAACTTAGTGTTGATTTATCAGCTTATTTCTTTATTTTTAAAATCAGATGAACATACTATTACAATCTTTTTAAAATGATGTTTTTATTGGTAATTTTTTACAATCGTATATTCTTATCAAGATTTTTCTAGTTTTTTATTATGAATTCTGTCTAAATAATCGAAGAAATGAATAAGGTATTCAAATTAAATTAAGAAATCTTAATTTTAAAACAAAAAATACACAAAAAATTACATTATATTTTTTGGGTTTTTAAGGCAAATTGAGTGCTCAACATGTTTGAAGCGATATAGTTTGATGAAAATTTCGTTGATGACTAGAATCAAGCAAGCCTCTATGTTTAGGGCAAGCCACATTTCAAAATACCGAACGTGGCATAGTGTTTTCGCTACATTTCCCCAAATTCAACGAAAGAACCTAATCATATGCTGATCGTGTGCTATCTTAATATGATCAGGAATTATATTGTGCATCAGCCACATATCCATCTCATGACTGAGATGGGTCATCCATGTTTGTTTAGGCTGTAAATGTGAAGCTAAATCTAAGACTTGGGCTAAGTTATTATGATTTCTACCTTTGACTTCGGGCGGATGAGAGCAATCAATCACTAAAGCATCTAATGGAGATTGGCTTAAAAAGTTTAAGGTGTCTTTAGGCAAACCCACTGTATCAGTTAAATAGGCGATCTTGTGCCCGACTTGATTTTCAATCAAATAACCAAAGGTCAATTTTGAATGGATCAATGGGAGAGGGGTGAATTGAAGATCACCCAATATGATCGATTTAAATGGCTCAAGATAAACAAATTCAAGTAAACCCGAATTTTTATACAGATCCGCACAGCCATCAGGATCAGGTGGGCAGTAGACCTGAATTTTTGAACCTTTACCCCAACGTAGGTGAAATAAGCCTTGTACATGATCAGGATGAAAATGCGTCAACACAATTCCGGATAAAGAATTGGGTGCAAAACGCTGACATAAATCTGTGAGTCCAGCATCAACTAAGATGCGACTTTGTTTGCTTTCAAGCAAAGCTGAGCAATTTCTACGTTGATAAAACGGAGTATCTATAGCTCTTTGACATGCGAGACAGTCGCAGCCATAAACAGGCACACCTGCTGCATCGCCTGTGCCTAAAAAAGTAAATTTCATAGAGGCTCTCTATATATATACTGATGTAGAAAATCCACTAAAATATGGCCGGCTTCACTTAAACTGGTATTGTTATGCAAAACAAAAACGTGAGAGCCCGAAGGTTTAAGCTGTTGATTACGGGCCAAGCGTTGCTCAATCTGTGTGATCGAATCACGGCCACGCGCCTGTAAACGTTGCGCTAAAATGTCATGATCAACGTCAATTAAAATGGGCACTAAGTTACTGTAACGTGCTTGAGCTTGCTCTAGATGTGCCCGTGAGCCATTAATGAGCACATGATGACCTTCTGAAAGCCAAGTATCAATTTCAATACCAATCCCATAATGTAATTGATGACTTTGCCATGTCAGTGCAAATAAACCTGTACGTTGTCGAGTGAGAAACTCAGTTTCTGTTAAAGCAATATGATTTTCATTGAGATCAATCGGTCGAGTAATATAACGATGTGCAAAAACTAAATTTTCATCTGCAGCAAAATGTTGTTTGGCCCACTGGATCAGGGCATCTTTGCCTGATCCAGAAGGTCCCATGAGGTAAAAAACATGGGGCTTATGCATAGTTAAATCCAGCTTGATAGACTAATTGACCCTCAGAGAATACGTATTGGGTTTGTAGAACATCTTGTATTTGGGCCACACACACTAAATCAGCTCGTTTACCGACCGCAATTTCACCACGATCAAACAGTCCTGCTGCTTGTGCTGGGTTATAGCTGACGAGATTGACTGCTTGCGATAGGCTGATATCAGTCAGCTGGGGTAAACGAAACGCTGCACTTAACATGGTCGCTGGGTGATAATCTGAGCATAAGCAATCTGCAACGTTGGCTTTAACGGCATCGAGTGCACGCATAGAGCCTGATTGGCTTTGACCACGCAAGATGTTAGGGGCACCAAAAATCGTGCGCATGCCTTTGGCTTTGGCTGCTTGGGCTGCGCTTAAATTAATTGGAAACTCAGAAACTTTCACCCCAAAGCCATGCAGTAAGTCAATTTTTTCAGGACAGTCATCGTCGTGTGAGGCAATTTGAATATTGTGTACTTTAGCCTTGGCAATTAAGGTTTCAATACGGCTTAAAGTGAGCTCAGATTGCGCGATTTTATTGGCAATTAAGGCATCAAGTTCAGCTTCAGTTTTTTTATAAGTTCTTGATAAATAGTCTTTAAAAGCATTGACATCTTTAAACTGACCTTGGCCAGGTGAATGATCCATAATCGACACTAAATCAATGGCATCTTTGTCGATGAGTGCAAGCAATACATCAAGTGCTGTGGGATCTGTTACTTCATAACGACAGTGAATTCGGTTATCCACCAAGGCATTTTCATTCCACTCGCGCATGGTCTGTACAATATTTCTTGCCACTTCATTATTACGTACGCCAAATTCATCATTGGCAAATGAAATGGCATGAAAAACCGTGGTGATCCCGTTGCTGGCATTGCGTTTATCTGCTTGGGCGCATGCAAATCTGAGGGGAAAATGCACTTTTGGTCTGGGTTCCACTTCTTTTTCTAATGCATCACAGTGTAAATCAATAAGACCTGGAATTAAGGTTTGACCTTTGAGATTAATGTGTTGTACGTGATCTGCAACAATGCTTGGATTAATGGCTTGAATCACACCATCTTCAACTAAAATTGCGCCGTGTTCAATAATATGGTCTTTTAATACTAAGCGTGCATTATGTAAGTAGTAAGCGGTATTCATGCGATTTGTTTTTCCTTGTAAAGGGTGGTGTGAGCAGGTGGTGGACTCAGTTCTACAATATGATCAGCAAGTTGTTGGGTAATGTTTGGATCATGGAAAATGGCTAGCATGGCTGTGCCGTATTGTTTTAGGTTTTGGATGAGTCCCATTACTTTTTCTGCTGTTTTGGGATCTAGACTTGCCGTAGGCTCATCAAGCAGTAGTAAGCGTGGTTGTGAAATCAAGCCACGAGCCAAATTGACGCGTTGGCGCTCGCCCCCAGAAAAGGTGGCAGGAGAGATATGCCACAAGCGTTCAGGCAGATTCATCGCATGGAGTAGTTCTTTAGCTTTCTCTTGAGCCAATTCAGCACGTATGCCTTGTTGCAGCAAGGGTGTCGAAACCACATCGAGGGTCGCTTGTCGTGGTAAGCAATGCAAGAATTGTGTCACAAAACCAATTTCGTGACGGCGCAGCGCTAGAATTTGATGTTCATCACTAAATGCTAAATCAAGACACCCATCTTGTGCACTGTGGTACAAAATATGCCCTGCAGTCGGCAAGTAGGTTCGGTAAATCCCTTTTAAAATTGAAGATTTACCCGCACCTGTTGGACCAATCAATGCAGTTAGTTGTCCTGCATAGACTTGAAAGCTGACTTCATGTGATGAAGGAATAACTTTATTTTGTTCGTGTAAATGAAATGATTTACTGTAATTTTTCACATCAAGAATAAGAGAGGTCATGTAAATTTTCCTTATAGCGCAGAAGCGACAAGACGTTGGGTATAGGCATGCTGCGGATCTTCTAAAATTTGATCCGTTAAACCTGTTTCAATGATGCGTCCATATTTCATGACCAAAGTGCGTCCTGCCAATAAGCGAATCACGCCCAAATCATGAGTCACTACAATCATCGCGGTATTTAATTCCTGTTGAATTTCCATAATCAAATCTAAGATGCGTGCTTGCACTGATAAATCGAGTCCTGTGGTCACTTCATCTAAAAAAAGCAGAGGGGGCTGAGTGGCGAGGGCTTTGGCAATCTGTACGCGTTGTTGCATACCCCCTGAAAAATTACGTGGTAATTCATCTACACGCGAGAGCAAAACTTCAGTACGGGCTAAAAGTGTTTTAACGCGTTTTCGAATCTCGCCATAGTGCATGAGATCACTCATGAGTAAGCGCTCTGCGATATTGCCACCGGCACTAATATTAAAATTTAAGCCCAAATGCGGATTTTGATAGACCATGCCAAAGCGATGATTTTTGAGCCAACGTTGCTGGGCAGAGTTCAGCTCAAATAAAGGATGGGCTTGATCCTCCTCATAGAAGGTGGCTTGGCCTGCTTCTGGTATTTGATCGAAATATAGATTTTTAACAATGGTTGATTTACCACTGCCTGATTCGCCCATAATGCCTAAAATTTCACCCTCATACAGATCAAAAGACACATCATGGATCGCAACCACACTGCCACAATGTGGACAGACGTTAGTTTCAGCCTCAGGACCAGTTGAAGTGATACATAAGGGACAACCTGTGCCATAGGTTTTGCTGAGATTACGGACAGAGAGTACTTTTTTCATTATGAATTTCCTGGTTCAGAACGACGTGTGAGTTGTTGCTCACACCAATCACTGTCTGAACATTGATAAAGTTTTTGACCTGTCTCTTGCGTAAATTCGTCTAAAAATGAATCCTGACAACCACAGCGGCTACAGGCACGGCGCTGTCCGGACGTATCATCAAAGTTTTCAACACGAAATGGTTGATCTTCAAATGCTAGGGGTTCAGCGTGTGTAAAAGGCGGCACTGCATAGATTTTCTTTTCACGGCCCGCACCAAATAAAATTAATGCTTTCGATTGGTGGAGTTTGGCTACATCCCAACGCGGGATCGGGGATGGATCAATCACATAATGTTGGTTAATTTTGGTCGGATAACGATGTGAGATGGTAATTTCATTAAACTGCACGATATCTTCATATAATTTCACCAATAGACGTGAATAATCCGCTTCGCCGTGCATCACTTTACGTTTATCTTCTGACGGTTCTACAATCACCAAAGGATCAGGATAAGGCACCTGTAGAACTAAGATTTGTTGTTCAGTTAAGGGTTGCTCAGGAATACGATGGCGTGATTGAATTAAGGTTGCATCTTGCGTACGTGTAGTGGTATCAATTCCTGGACAGGTCATTTCAATAAATTGACGCAAGTTCACAGCATTGACAGAATCATCAGACCCTTGGTCAATGACTTTCACTTGTTCTTGTTGACCAATTAATGCAAGGCTGAGTTGTAGGCCACCGGTACCAAAGCCACGACCCATTGGCATTTCACGTGATGCATACGGTACTTGGTAGCCTGGAATACAAATGGCTTTTAATGTGACACGGCGGATTTCTTTTTTGGCATATTCATCTAAGAAGCCAAAGTTATAGGCGTTTTTCACAGCGGGATTGAGCTGAGCATTCATGTGCATGCCTCTTGTTGTTGTGCGGTACGTAAACGATCAAGATCAGATTGGAACGTAACGTAATGTGGCATTTTATAGTGTGAGGCAAAGCCCATTGAATCCACACCATCGATATGTAACAACACAAACTCTGCATCTTCCGATGGGTTACTTGGCCCATCTTTTTGGCCTTTTTGCAAAGCACGATCTAAAATCGCCATTGAAATGGCTTTAACTTCGTTATGACCCAAACAAGCGCCATAGCCCAAGGTAAACACAGGTTTGGCATCGCCTTGGGCTTCATACATAGCAATCACTTCGCACTCTGTGACTAAAACTTCACCCGCCTCAATCAGCTCCCCAGTTACTGCATGTGGCAACATAATCGGCACATATCCGACACGCAGCTCTGCCACAGTCGGATGTACATCGCCATAACCACGCATATTGGAATAGGCAAGCGCTAACAATGAACCAGTTTCAGCACGTGCCATTGTGGCTAAAGTAGCTGAACGTGATACTGGGAAAATTAAAGGCTCACGAGTAATATCAAAGGCTTGTGATGTATGATCAGTTTCTAGGGCTGGTAATAAGCCCTCTGCACGCAAAGCACTGATCACCTTTGGAAAACTCATTGGTGTGCTAGAAGTGGAATTCGGTTGTTTTAACCATTCTTTGGCATAGTTTTGAAAAGTCGTATCGGATTCATTGATCAGTTCCATACGCAGCAAGCGCAGAGCATAATCAGGTGTTGCCCCGAGCATTTGTCCACCAGGAATATCTTTAAACGCTGCAGAAATACGACGAATTACGCGCATATTAGTGCTATCGAGTGCAGGAGTTGCACACAAGCGTGGACGTGTTGAGCGCCAAGCACGTAAGCTAAACGCAGCTTCTAAGGTATCACCTAAACTTTGTTTAATCGATAATGCTGCAAGTTCAGGATGATAAACCCCACCTTCTGAAATCACACGATCGACTAAATGACGTAGCTGAAATTGAATAGTGTGAAGATCTAAAGGTTGAGCATCTGGATGGTGAAGTGCTTGCTCTGTTCTTAGCAGTTCAGTCACCGCCGCAGCACCTGCAATGGCTTGACCACCACCTTTAATCGGAACGTAGCTCATTTTAGTTCTCCTTGGTCTGCAGTTGAATATGCGTGGTACGTGGAAGCGCCACAATCGCATCTGGACTGGCTAAAATCATGTCGATACCCAATGGGAAATGTTGGTTCCATTGGAGACGTTGCTTAAGCCATTCTTGGCTTAACCCCTCAACCTCAAGGGTGGCGGTAGTCGCAATTCCAGGGCCTGTGAGTTTTAGGTTTAAAGCATGACTTTGAGAATAGAAGCCATCTACCGTTAAGATCAGCGTTGCACCATATTCAGGTGAGGCTAAGCTGCCCAAATTAGGGTTAAGCTGAGTCAGTTGCTTGCCGGCAGCTACAATAAATTGTGCCTCGTTAACCTCAGTTTTTTGTGCTTGTAACAAAGACCATTGCGCAGGTTTTAAATGTTCAATGCAATCGGCTACACGTGATTCACCATCGAGTAAAGTGGCCAACACGGCATTCAACGCATGATTGTCAGCAATGAAAGCCTTCAAGTTTTTGATTTGGCCTGGATAAGAAAATGCATCAAGGAGTTCACGATAAACCTGCTGTTGAACAGGTGCTTGCCAAATCGGTTCAAGGTGCATGATTAATCCTCCACTGCATCAAGTGTGGCAAAATCCACACGGGTTTTTGCCAAGATCTGATTGCGCTGTTGATCAAGCTGACTACGTTTCGCTTGACCTTGCTCTAGACATTGAACAGCTTGTTGCCAGCCAGGTAATTGATGCAACAAAATAGCATCTAATATCGCTAAGGCTTTGGCTAAGTCAGCATCATCCGCCATCACTTGAGCATGACCTGTGCCACAGACATCACCGGCATAATGCAACTCGACATGACATGACGATAAGGGAAATTCCCCTAAATAAAATTGATCATGAAAAGCACTTTCTTTGAAGCTTAACAGCCCTAAACCTGCTTGAGGCAATTGTAATAAAGAGACGGCTGCATCACGTGTGAGTGTGTCAGCAAGTTGTATTAAGTCTTGTGTTGGATGTGCAGTTAAGGCACGAACCCAATCTTTTTGAGGAATATTGATCATGTTAATTTTTTTCTAAGCCAAGCTGAAAAGTAATCAATGACTAAAATGGTGAGTAAAATAATTAAAATCAGCGCTGCTGCTTGATCATAGTTAAACAGACGTAAGGTATCGTGCAGCGCAAGTCCGATACCACCGGCACCGACTAAACCTAAAACTGCTGCCATACGGACATTACGGTCAAAGATATACAGCACATAACCGAGTGCTTCACGCAAAATGCTTGGCCAACCGGCATACATCACCATTTGTGGGAAATTTGCACCAGTTGCAGCAACGCCTTCACATACGCCTTTATCGATTTGTTCTAAACTTTCGGCAAAGAATTTACCCAAGAAGCCTGCAGTATGAATGCCTAAGGCAAGAGCACCGGCTAAGGGGCCTAAGCCAATGGCTGCGACAAAAATTAATGCCAACAATAAATCGGGTAAAGCACGGGTAAAGTTTAAAAATTCGCGGCTGATGTAATACAAAGTTGGGTGAGGGGTAAAGTTACGTGCAGCAAAAGGTGCGATCATAAAACCAATCACGAATGCAATCGCTGTGCCCCACAAAGCGGTGGCAAGGGTCACGCCGAGTAGTTCTAGATATCTAGACAAATCAGAAAAATCAGGTTGGCCATAGCGGCTGAAATATTCAGCCATATCTGAGATACCATAAGCCAACATCTCAAATGAGATTTCTAAATCCCAAATAATCCACCATAAGATGATTAAGGCCAATGCCACCCACACAGGGAATGGATTTCTTGGTTTGGCTGGCAATTTGATTTCAATTTGACTGTAACTCATTGCTTAGCCCCATGAATAATACGGTTACGTAGATAATCAGATAGACGATCGAGTAGAGTCACAATCAGATATATCGACAAGGCAATTAAAATCAAACGATCGTATTGGAATAAACGCATTGACATCACCATGTCATAACCAATACCACCAGCACCAACAATGCCTAAGATAGTAGCTGCACGCACGTTATGATCAAGCACGTACATCATGGTGCCGGCCAAATTTGGAAATGCTTGTGGAAACATGGCAAATAAACGCACTTGCATCCAGCTTGCGCCGTGGGCTTCAACCCCTTCAACTGCTTTAGGGTCAATGGTTTCGATTGCTTCAGCAAAAAATTTACCCATAAAACCGACAGTTACAAAGGCTAAAGCCATGATGCCAGGCAACGGTCCTAATCCAACCGCCGAGACAAAGACCAATGCCCAGACCAACTCAGGCAATGAGCGCATCAGGCTTAAGGCATCACGAGTGAGGCGATATACCACCGGATGGCAGGTGGCGTTACGTGCTGCAAGAAAACCTAAGGGTAAGCTAATCACAATCGCAATCGCTGTGGCCAACAACGACATTTGTAAAGTTTCTAATAACTTAACGCCTAAGGTGGGTAAATAGTCAAAATTTGGCCAGACCATAAAATTGACGATAAATTCAGAAAAATTACCTAAAGATTGACTAAGACGCTCAAGCTCAATTTCAACCAGCGGTGCAGTTAGAATTAGGCTTAAAAGCGCAATAACAATAATCGCAATTAAGCCAAAGGGCGGTAGACCATTACGCGTTGGCCAGCGCAGCATGAAAACTTTCATACTCGGCCCCCTCTTTGTGGTAAATCTTTTGTAGGGCAATGTTGTCTAATTGATCAGGTGAGCCATCAAATACAATTTGACCTGAGTTCATACCAATAATACGGTCGGCAAAACGTCGCGCTAAATCAACTTGATGTAGGTTCACTACCACTGTAATTTGGTCGCGGGTACAGATCTCACGCAATAACTGCATAATTTCTTCACTTGAAATTGGGTCTAAGCTGGCTACAGGTTCATCAGCTAAAATAATTTGAGGTTGTTGTGCTAAAGCACGGGCAATGCCCACCCGCTGCTGTTGACCACCTGAGAGTTTGTCAGCACGATTCCATGCTTTATCTACCAAGCCCACGCGTGCTAAAGCATTTTTTGCAATGTCCATATCACTTGGTTTAAATAAATAAAACATACTGCTAATCCAAGAACGATGAGCTAAACGCCCAGTCAGTACATTGGTCACTACCGACAAACGTTCAACCAAATTAAATTGTTGAAACACCATTGCTACATGGTGACGGATTTGCCGCACATTCTTTTTACCCATGATCTGCTCGCCAATGGCAACTGTGCCTGAACTTGGCGTTTCTAAACCATTCATCAGGCGTAGGAGTGTTGATTTACCTGCTCCACTTGGTCCTAAAATCACGGTAAAGCTACCGGCTTGAATTTCAGTATTAATCCCTTTTAAGGCTTCAAAGCCATTAGGATAACGCTTAACTGCTTGTTGAATGGAAATCGAAGACATCTTATTTTTCTCTAGTCAAAGACACACTTGAGCGTCTGATTTATTTCATCATTTGTTGTTTTTGTAAGCCTAAGTCTTTCACCATATTGCGAATCATCTGATAATCTTTCGGTCCTACAGCAGCGTAATGACTCAAGTCACCATAGCCTGCAACCTTAATTTCTTTATGTGCATTTAAGATGGCGCTGCGAATTTTAGCTTTAGTCGCTGCATCTAAATCTTTACGATACGCCAGTGGTGAACCTGGCAGTGGTGCAGATTCTGCAATTACACAGTTGGTTTTTTTGTTAATCATGCCTGAAGCAAGCATTTTGTTATAAGTGATATCACTGTCTGCTGCCACGTGCACGATTTTATTTTTCACAGCAAGCTGTGCTGCATCATGTGAACCTGCATACGTGAATTTACCAAAATATTGCGTTGGCATTTGACCTGTGGCTTTTTTAACCATATATGTTGGCATTAAACCACCCGATGTCGATGCAGGATCAACGAAGGCCACACTTTTACCTTTCATATCTTGAATCGATTTAATACCTGAATTGCACTGTGTGACAAATACGGTTTTATAGGTGTGTGATTTACTCCCTTTACGTACACCGACTGCAAATGCCTCAGCGCCAGCTTCTTGTTCAGCTAGGTAATATGACAATGGTCCAAACCATGCAATATCTACGCGTTTACGTTTCATGGCTTCAATGACACCCGCGTAATCAGTTGCAGTGAAGACTTTCACGCGCTTGCCTAATTTTTTTTCCAATTGAGCACGCATCGGCTCAAATTGTTGGATCATCTCTTCATTGTTTTCAGCAGGAATTAAACCCATCACAATGTCGCGTGCCATAGTTTGTGTGCTAGTTGCTAACATTGATAATGCAAGTGCACTTGCAGCAAGGGCAGATTTCAAATACATTTAGAGTACTCTCGTAAGGTAAATTGATCGGTAGGACGTTCAAAGATTGATGCGCAGTTGAATCCGGTCTGCACAGAACCGTGTTAAAGCGTATTCCAGTGGGGTACCATCCCGCTCGTTTACGTTAATACTTTTGACGCGTAAAATTGGTTGTGTCTTCGGCATAATCAGTAATGAAGCATCATCACCTTGCGGGAGGACTGCACTGACCAAGCTTTCCACACGTTTTAATTGCCATCCGTAATGCTCTTCAATAAACCCATGTAAAGAGCCTGTCTGATATTTTTCGATAAAATCAGGAAAGTGTCGTTCAGGAAAATAATGTGAGCTGATACAAATAGGTTGTTGGTCTGCTAAACGCAAAGTTTCAATGTGAATGACACGTTCAGAAGGGGCAAGATCGAGGTGTTTGGCAATATGTGTTTCGACCATTAACACCATCTTGTGTCGAACTTGCATAGAGGTGGTTTTGCCCAAATTCTTCAATGTGTCAGTAAAACGAGTTTGTGCAGCAACTGTATAGTCAAGCGGTTGGGTCAACACAAAGGTACCTTTACCATGACGACGTTCAACAATACCTTCTTGAATCAGTGCATCAATTGCATGTCGAATGGTGTGACGATTGACCTGAAACCGTTCAGCTAATTCAAACTCTGATGCCAAACACTCCCCAGGTTGATACTTTTGGCGAATTTCTGTACGGATCGTTTTGGCAATTTGGCTATAAATCTTTTCTGTACTATTACGTTTTAATAAAGTCATTGTCGTCTAGACATCTGTACATGTTTGATACTTAAGTTAAGGGCTTTATGTGACATTTAAATTAAGTCTATATTTAGTTTTGATGAATTATTATGCATTCTTCTAATGCACTCAGATGGTCTGGTTAGTTCAAAATCTTGAATATATACCTTAAGTAAAAGTCGGTTTTTTTAATTTGGATGCTTATTTATACGAGAGAAAATATTCAATTAAAATAAGCTGATGTGCTTAAATTATCATCATAGCTTCGCTGACTTGCGAGACAAATTTAAGGTTATTCTGACCGTAGATGAATTACACATATCATGATACCTATCTGCCTACAGGGTCATTTAAGAAGTCGTTACGTTGCCGCAACAGCTCATCACCTGATATAGACATTTATAAGACAAACTTAACAGGTATTTGGTGTAGGCTTATCAATGTTGCTATAGATCTAATCAACTCTTTTTGAAAAACAGTATTTAGGTTAAAGAGAATAAGGAGCAAGAGATGGTAGATAGAAAAAAATTACAGCCAGAATTAAGCTCAGCCAGTCAGACTGATCCTTCTAAAATTGAGCAAGCACGTCCTGATTTAAATTCACCTCCAACCCACAATAATCATGTTCCTGATATGAATGAAGGGAAAGAAGATTTAGTCTCTACCGGTGCAGGAACACTAGGTGGGGCTGCAGTTGGAGCTGCTTTTGGTATCGCAGGTGGCCCTCCAGGTGCTGTGGTGGGGGGAATTATTGGTGGTATTGTAGGTGGCATTGCAGGCCATGACATTGCTAAGCCTGATGCAAAAAATCCCGAAGATGACTACTGGCGAGATAACTACAGACATGCCAGTTATTATCAAGAAAACCAAAATCTTGAGTATGAGCGTGATTATAGTTCGGCCTATCGACTGGGCTATGAAAGTCGGCCCCACTATGAAAAGGGGCGTAACTTCTCTGAAGTAGAAACTGAGTTGGAAGCGAAGTGGGAACACTTTAAAGGTGAGTCTCGTTTAACTTGGGAACAGGCTAAACTTGCTGCTAAAGATGCATGGAATCGTGTGGTTCAGTAAGTAAGATAATATAAAAAATCTCCCTATTGGGAGATTTTTTATTATTCTCAGAAGTCTTAAAAGTAAGCTGATTAATTAAATTAATGTACCAAGTCTTTGGATAGTCAGATATTTTTTTACGTGAATGAACTAAAGTTGTAAGTTGGGGCTTGTTAATAACGTTGGGTAGATCATAGTCTAACTCCTCTAAAGACAGACCCACTAAATGTTCTTTTGGTGCATTCACTAATAAATAATGTACATATTGTTCATGCTGAGTCAGTCTCTAAACCTTCATCGCCGATGATTTTCTTAATGATTTTACAAAGAAAGATATCATAGCTTTGATTTGACATCATTATTTCATCCCCCATAAATCTTCGGCTTTAAGTACATAATACTTATCTTCTAGTAGTTGTTTATCGATCTTACTTTGCGCTGACAATGAATCTAAAACTTTTTCCCGGTTGCTGTTTAAGGTCTTCATACGACAGTTAAGCTTATTAAGCTCAAAGCCTAACAGCTTAGCAAGAGTCTCTACGCTGATCTTAGGTCGTGGTTTTAACTGATGCTGCTGATTAATGTCATATAAAACAGATGTAGATCATAGATCGTTAATTAACTTATGTAATGCAGTTGGATTCATTCGATGAATATCAAAACGAAATGAGCGGATCAGTTCAATAAACTCTCTACTACTTAATTGTTTTAAAGCGTTGAGTCCATCTGTGTCTTTAGGTAAGGCACGTACATGGATTTTCCAATTTTTCTTAGCATCTATTAAATAATTAAAGTAAAAATGAAATCCATATACAAGATAGTAATTCGCCGAGTCACTTGTGCTCCAAAGATCAAATGTCTTCTCAGATTTAAAGAGAGTCAAATCAGTCTCGAGACAATGAAAGATTTCCTCATAGCACTTGTATATCCCTAAAAAGTCAGGATGAATGCTTATATCTGACTCAATAATATTTTTTACCAGATTAGTTTTGAGTGTACCAAAGTTCTTATTAATGTACTGATCATTCACTAATATGAATGTTTTTTCCAGAAAGCGTCCCGCACTTAATTAGTACAAAATCAGCTTAATTAACCCGAATCATGGATAAGAAATTCAGTTGAAAAAAAAGATGACTGAGTTAATAAGAGAGTTACCACACACTTTTATTAACCAGCCATCCTATGTTCGAGTTTACAACTTTATTCTGCACAATTGATGATTTTTTTCAAAAAAATGAAGCGGTCTATTGGCAGTATCTAAAACAAGAAAATCCTAAAGTCAGACAGCGATCAGGTGTTCTATGCTTATCTGAAATTATCTTTATCGCAGTTTGGTATAAAAACTCTCAACTTCATCATTTCAAAGCCTTTTATGGAATGATAAAGCGCTTTTACTCCAAGCTTTTTAAAGGCTTGCCGTCCTATCAGCGGATCGTGTATTTGATCAATCAACATCAACTCGCACTTCAAGCATTACATATTTCTTTAGCTTCCAATGCTCAAACAACGTGTGCTTGGGTTGACTCTACAACTCTACCCGTATGTAAAAATCAGCGTATTCAACGTCATAAATCTTTAAAACAAATTGCCACACGAGGTAGAAGCTCAATGGGTTGGTTCTATGGATGCAAATTGCATGTATTGGTGGATGCTCAGGGTCAATTTATTCACACCCAACTCTCGAATGGCCATACTTCAGATATCAAGATTCTGCCAAAGTTAGCGCAAGGCTATAAGGGGAAGATCTTTGGAGATCGTGGCTACATCAGTGAGATTTTAAAAGATAAGCTAGGAGCGCAAGGTGTTGAATTGATTACGTATCATCGCAAGAACATGCGACCATTAGAACTCTCATAAGCAGTCGCCATCGTTCTATTTCAGGTTATTTCGCAGGGATTTATGCATCACTCTGTGCTTATCAAATCTGTCATGAAAATAAGCCTCAATTTATAAAGATGTAAAATCAGGCTTATCCATGATTCGGGTTAATTAATAAACAATTAACTAAGAAAAAGAAATATATATTATTGAAATTTGAGCGTTTTTTTACATATTTAATTATAACAAGATTATCTAAAAATACTCATATTACTGCTTAGCATCTCTTCAGAATGTTAATGCGTATAAACTCTTAATTTCATTGAAATATCAACATCTGTGGAAGTAATAAAAGTTCTAATAGTATGAGTTTTGAGAAATTTAAAATAATAAAATGCCTCTATATTCTAGATTAAATTAAATGTTAGAGCATTATGGAACTCACATGTTAGTTAAATTAATTACTGATCATTCAAGATTTAACGAATATAAAATCCTCTTCCTAAAAACTACATAAGTGAAGAGAATGATTTATAAATGGTGAAAAATGAGAATAGTAATATCTTCAATACTCATGCTCTCATTCAAGCACGTAAAAAAGATTAGGTTTCACGTAAACTCTATACGCTTTCTAAAGATCATCACAAGGGTAACGTGTCATAACGGTGATGAAATATTTACCCATAGGAGTTAAAACTTCATTTATATTTTTTAGGTAAAACAGTCTCCCCGGAGGCTGTTTTTTTATACCTTATAGGGTTATGAGTTTTTGTCAATTTACATACAGATCATTCAAGTATTATTAAGATCTACATAAATTTCATAAAATAATGATTTAGGGAAGTTTTTAAATTTTAAGATGATTCAAAGTATTTGAAAATTATTTTAAATATACTGTATTTTTCACATGAGGCCATGACAGTGCGTGATATTCCACCTTTAAATGCTTTGCGAACTTTTGAGTGTGTAGCGAGACATAAAAGTTTTACTAAGGCTGCTGATGAGCTTTATGTAAGTCAATCTGCGGTAAGTCGGCAAATTACGCTTATTGAAGAATATCTAGGCATTGAATTTTTCAAAAGAGAACGTACGGGCATTAGCTTGACAGATGCGGGAGCAAAATATTATGCAGAAATCGGTCCTGCTTTTAATAAAATTGCTATTGCTACCCGAGGCATCAGCTCTTATAGGAAAAATAATGATATTTCACTTAGAGTATATTCCACATTTGCAGCCAAATGGCTGGTCAAACGTTTATCTAAGCTGCATACAGAAAACCCAAAGTTACGTATAAATATTAAAACAGCTACAGCACCTGTGGATTTTGCTACAGAAAGTGTTGATGCTTCCATTCAGTTTGGTTGTGGAGATTGGGAGAACGTAAATAGTTATTTTTTATTTGCTGATGAAATACGTCCAGTATGCAGCCCAAAACTTATTCAACATCTAACACGCCCACCAGCACCTCAAGATGTACTTAAATATAAACTCATTCATTCAAATTATCGAAAAATTGATTGGCGTGATTGGTTAGCAGCGCAACAAATTCCAGATGAACTAGAACAGGAGGTGGATCAGTTTATGTTACCCAACTCATTGCTTGCATATCAAGCTGCAATCGATGGTTTAGGTATTGCTATGGCGCAGACGCGTTTAGTTGAGCAAGAGCTTGAAGCGGGTATTTTAGTCAATTTCTCTGAATTTGTACTGAAACGAAAAATGGGCTATTACCTTGTTGCTCCAGAGAACTCTCCTAAACAAAACAAAATTGAAGAATTGAAAAATTGGTTAATCAAAGAACTCACGTAGATAAAGATTTAAAACTAAACTAGAGGGAATAATGAAAACATTAATTCAACAATATGCAGAATATGCTGCCATGGAAGCGCAGCGTGACTTAGCACCTGAAACATTGCATCATGCTAAACGTGTAGTACTTGATTGGCTATCTGCATTATATCCAGGCTTTTTGTCAGAAGTTGGAGAAAATATTGTAGCAACTTTTGAAGACGAATTGGGTTATGGTAAGAGCCGTATTCCGACACTCAATCGCACTGCTTTTTCTTCTACAGCTGCTTGGATATTAGGAACAGTTTCGCATGCAGTTGAGTTTGATGATATTTTTCGCGATGCTGTCTATCATCCAGGAGTACCAGTCATTAGTGCAGCCTTGGCTGTAGCGGATGAATATCAACGTTCAGGTCTTGATTTTTTAAAAGCTATTGTTATTGGATATGAAGTGTCGACTCGTTTAGGTGCAGCAGTGCAACCATCGCATTATACTTATTTTCATACTACTGGAACGGTGGGAGCGATTGGTAGTGCGGCGGCGGCGGCATTTTTAATTAATCCTTATGACCAGAATTTATTTAGCCATGCTGTTGCAACTGCAACAACGTTTGCCTCTGGCTTACAGCAAGCTTTTCGATCAGATGCGATGACAAAAGCCCTACATGGTGGACACGCAGCATCAATTGGTGTTACCGCAGCAAAAGCAGCAGCTAAGGGAATTACAGGAGCCCTAGATATTTTAGAAGGTGAAGTTGGATTTGGAGCTGCTTTATCTAAAAATCCACAATGGGAAAAAGCAACGCTTAATTTAGGTCGAGATTATAATATTTGTAAGATGACGCAAAAAAATCATGGTTGTTGTGGTCATACTTTTGCTGCTATTGATGGTGTTGTAGCTATACGTCAGACATTATTAGACAAGGGATTATCTCTTTCAGAAGTTGAAAATATTACGGTTGAAACTTATCAAACAGCACTTAATGTAACAGGTAATTTTAATCCAGAATCCGCATTCCAGTGTCGTTTTAGCCTACCTTATGTGGTAGCACATGGTTTCCTACACGGCAGTGTCCGTTTGAGTGCTTTTATGGATGAGCAAATGGCATCACTAGCAACACGCGCGTTAATGAAAAAATTAACTCTGCTAAGTGATGATGAACTTACATCTAAATTCCCTAATCAGCGTGCAGCAAGAATTAAGATCACTTTAAAAGATGGTCAGATGTTTGAACATTTCTCTCCATGTCGTAAAGGTGATCCAGAAGCACCGCTAACTGATCAAGATTTAGATGATAAATTTTTTGAATTAGTCGAGGGTATTATCACAAAAAACCATGCCAAAGATTTAAGAGATCAAATTTGGAAATTGGAAGAATTAAATATAGTTGATTTAAAAGTATAAGTATTTAAATAAATCCAATTTATAGCAACTAGAATTACACCCTAGTTGCTTTTTTTATCACTATTGAAAAACACTAAGATTATGAATATAAATAAAAAATTATTTAACTCTCTTTTTTTATAAATTAATTTTAGTGGATTTTAAAATAAGTCATGGTGTGATGACTAATAAGAAAACATGCTCTAAAAATATCCAATATTCTAATTCAAAAGGGTAGATTACTAGACGTAGAGTTAGACATATGGATTTCAATTTAACCGAAGAACAAAATGCTTTTGCTGAGTCGGTGCGTAAGTTTGCACAAAAGGAATTAGCGGATGGTGCATTGGAGCGAGCTCATTCCCATGATTATCCTTGGGAAGTCGCTGCAAAATTAGCAGAGATGGGTTTGATTGGTATTACTGTTAAAGAAGAAGATGGTGGTATTGGCGGAACCTTAATGGATGCTGTGATTGCCATTCAAGAATTAGCTTTGGTATGTCCTAAAAGTGCAGATGTTGTACAAGCTGGTAACTTTGGCGCAATTCGAACCTTTGCAGAATATGCATCTCCACATTTAAAAGAAAAATACTTACCAGATCTGTTAGCAGGCAAAAAACTGCTTGCTTTAGGTATGAGTGAACCAGGCGCAGGTTCATCCGTGACTGAACTAAAAACCTCAGCAGTTGAAAATGGTGATCACTACATCATCAATGGCTCTAAAGTATTTTCAACACATAGTCCACATGCCGATACCTTCTTGATTTATGTGCGTTTCGGTGAAGGGCTAGATGGTATTGGATCAGTGATGGTTGATCGTGGCACACCAGGTTTTGAAGTTGGTCAGCCTTCCGCATTTATGAGCGGTGAAGAATGGTGCCAGCTTTATTTCGATAACTGCCGTATTCCAAAAGAAAATGTATTGCTTGGTCCAGGTGGATTCAAGAAACAAATTTCAGGTTTTAACGTTGAACGTATTGGTAATGCATCACGTGCATTAGCACTTGGTCGCCATGCCTTTAATGTTGCACGTCAGCACTGTCTGGACCGTGAACAATTCGGTAAACCTTTATGTGAGTTCCAAGGTCTGCAATGGAAGTTTGCGGAAATGGCACTGAAGTTAGAAGGCTCACAACTTCTTCTTTACCGTGCTGCAATTAATTCTGATGGCGGTCTGCCATCTGCGTATGAAACAAGTATTGCCAAATTGTCATGCAATTTGACGGGCTGGGACGTCGCTAACGAAGCACTACAGGCCATGGGTGGATACGGCTATTCGACAGAGTCATTGGTTGAATACTGTGTAAAACGTACTCGAGGTTGGATGATTGCCGGCGGTTCGATTGAGATTTTGAAGAATCGTATTGCAGAAGACGTATTTGGTCGTCGTTT